>NZ_CP102251.1:3224618-3547080 GCF_025145285.1 Alistipes onderdonkii | reverse complement strand
CCCAGCGTGATGGAGCCTTGCTCGGTGAATTTCACCGCATTGTTGATAAAATTGGTGATGACCTGCATCAGCCGGTTCTTGTCCCCGACGATGCGGCATTGCTCCTCATGGTCGCCGAAAAGCAATTCGACGGGCCTGTCCTGCACCTTGAGGCGCAGCGAACGCACCGCCTCCTCGCACATGCGGTTGACGTCGACCATGCCGTAATTGAATTCGAACGTCCCGGCCTCGATCTTCGAAAGGTCGAGGATGTCGGATATCAATTTGAGCAGCAGGTCGTTGTTTTCCTCGACGACCTGCATGTACTCGCGGCGCTCGCCGATTTCGTCGGTTTCGGCCAGCAGGTTCGAGAACCCCACGATGGCATTGAGCGGCGTACGTATCTCGTGGCTCATATTGGCCAGGAAGGCCGATTTCAGGCGGTCGCTGACCTCGGCCTTGTTCTTGGCTTCGATCAGGCTCTTCTCCGTCTGCTTGAGTTCCGTGACATCGAAATTGACGCATACCATCTCGATCTTCGAGGGGTCGGTATTCAGCGGGTTGCGCACCACGTTGACGCGCGTCCACCCGTTCTTGCCGTCGCGGAGCCCGACCCGCAGGTCGAGCGTGAAGCCGTTCGACTCGTTGGCCTTGACCCGCCCGATCTCCCGGAATACAGCCTCGCGGTCTTCGGGGTTGACGTGGTTGTAGATGCCGATCACCTGCGTCATGGGGGTGTCGCTCTCCTCGCCCAGGTTGTGGTACCATTGCGGCACGGCATACCCGTCGCGGGTCACCAGGTCGAAGCGGGCATACCCCACCTTGCCGAAGCGGCTCACCAGCGAGAAGGAGCTTTCGAACTCCTCCAGCCGGTTGTGGGCTTCGTTGATCTCGGTATTGTCGATATTGAGCACCAGGAAATTGACCAGTTCGCCGGACATGCCGTACAGCATGGTCACCTTCGTATATATCTGCACGCTGCCCTTTTTGCGGGAGGGATAGTAGCCGCCCAGCCGGTCGAAGGGGTAATCGAGCCTGAAACTCTGCTCCAGCCCGTTGCGCACGTTGCGGGCGATCTCCCCGGGCACGATCGGGTTCTCGAAGAAATTGACCCCCAGCACATCCTCCTTCGCCTCGATGCCGAAGATGTCGAGGTCTTTGGTGTTGATGTCGACCAGATAGCCCTCTTTGTCATAAAGTTCCACTCCGACCTGAACGTTGTCGAAAATATTGCGCAGCATTTTTTCGCTGTTGAACAGCGCCTCGTGGGCATTGCGCATTTCGGTAGTATCGGAAAAGAGGCTGATCACCTCGTCGGGCCGGGTCGTATAGAGGATGGAGTGTATCCAGCGTTTCGAGATCTCGTAAAAGGAGTCGCGCTCGATAAAGCCGTTGCTGCGAAGCACCTCCGCAAAGGTTTCCAGATATTGCTCCATATCCAGCCCCAGTTCGGAAATACGCCTGCCGATATAGGTTTCGCGCTTGGCACCCATGATCTTGTCGGCGGTGTAGTTGGTATCCAGCACCAGCAGGTCGACGGGTTTCCCCTGCCTGTCCCGGATGACCCGCAGCTGGGCATACCCCAGGGGCATGTGGTGGTAGAGGCTCTGGAGGTATTTGCGTTCGGACTGCGCCTCGCGCTCGGAGCGCTGCAATTCGATGCAGAGGCTGATGATGTTGATCAGCGACGAAAACCACTGGTAATCTTCACCCGTCCATATCCGGGGCCTGTTCACGATGTCGATGCCGGCATACCCCCAGACCTTGTCCCGCGAGAGGAGCGGCACGGCGATCAGCGACTTGATGTCCTGCATGGCCAGCACTTCGCGCTCGCGGAAAGCCTCGTCGGGCAATTCGTCGAGCGAAGAGATGATTACGGGCTGGCCGTTGGCGATGCGCTGCGTCCACCAGGGCACCTCGTCCATCGAAATGCCGCTTACCAGCTCCTGCTCCCCGGTGACGTTCTCGGCCGTGACTTCGTAGGTGCAATTATATAAGCGGTGTTCGGGGTCGGATTCGATGATATAGGCCCTGCCGCCATCGAACATGGTCAGCACGTCGGCCAGGATTTTGTTCACCACGGCATCCAGGTCGTCGACCTTGAGCAGCGAAAGCAGCGTCTGCGAAATGCTGTTCAGCCGGAACAGCAGGTCATTGATGCGTTGCTTTTCCTGCGAATTCACCACTTCGGACGGCGGGTCGACCACCCGGAAATAGCCCGTCAGCAGCATTCCCCCGTCGTCGGCGACCTCTTCGCGCAACAGTTTCCAGTAGCACCATATCTCTCCCTCCGCCCCTTGCAGCGGATAGAGGCGTTCGGCGCCGCCCCGCACCCCGATCGAGGCGAGGGCGTATTCCCGGTAGGCCGGAGTTATCATCTTCCCGAACTCTTCGTAGGTCACTTCGCACGAGCAAACTCCCAGCAGGTCGCGGAGCCCTTCCGAAATATGGAACACGCGGCGGTTACGGTCGGCTTGCCACCAACCGATTTTGGCATCCCGCATAATCTCCCGCAGGATCTCGTTTTCTTTCATTCAAAGATTTTTTGCTTACTGTCAGGCCGAGGCGTCACGGCCCGTTGTGCAAATTTAATCACCCTCGGGCGGAAATGCAAATTATACGGTTGTTTTCATTCAGCCGAAAGGGCTTTTTTGTTATATACTTCCGGCCGGAAAGCATCGGAACCGTCGTCCCGGGACGGTTTACGGCGTTTTTTTCTCCCGGACGGCATCCCCGTACGGATATTTTGACTATCTTTGGAAAATAATTCCAGCGACCAGAACCTATGAGCGAAAAATATGTCGTAAGGCTGAAAAACGCAGCCATCTACCATGCGGACAACCCGTTCGGCAGCACCTCGGCCGAGAAGCTGATGCGCCGGGGCGAGATGGTGCTGTCGGATGTGAACCTGTGCGTGGCTCCGGGCGAATTCGTTTACCTGATCGGGCGCGTCGGCAGCGGCAAGAGCACCCTGCTCAAAACCCTGTACGCCGAGGTGCAGCTGCTCACCGGCGAAGGGCGGGTGGCAGGCTATGACCTGCGCAGGCTCAGGCGCCGCGACATCCCCCACCTCCGCCGCCGGATCGGCATCGTATTCCAGGACTACCAGCTGCTCACCGACCGCAACGTCTTCATGAACCTCTATTACGTGATGAAAGCCACGGGATGGAAGCGCGAAGACGAGATCCGGGAGCGGATCGACCAGGTGCTCAAGCTCGTAGACCTCGGGGCCAAAAGCTACAAAATGCCGTTCGAACTCTCGGGGGGCGAGCAGCAGCGGCTGGTCATCGCCCGCGCGATCCTGAACAACCCGCAGGTGCTGCTGGCCGACGAACCGACAGGCAACCTCGACCCCGTGACGGCCGAAGGCATCATGCAGCTTTTCCAGGAGATCGCCGGCCGCGGCTGTGCCGTGGTCATGTCCACGCACAACACCGCCCTGATCGAGAACTACCCTGCGCGCGCCATCCTCTTTGCGCAGGGCCATATCCGCGAGGTCGACCTCAAGGCGGAACTCGGGTAGCAGACCGCGAATCCCGCACGCCCCAGCCCCATCCGGGGGATGTTGCGGCACGTCCTGCCCGATGCGGGCGCAACGCCCTCCGAAACGTCCTGCAAATGCAAAAAATCGTCTGGCGGAAGCCATGCGGCTATTGTTTATTCGGGATATATTTCGTATATTTGTACGATATTTTAAAGACGACAGATGAGTACCGAATTAGAAAACGTAAAAAAGCAAGAAGAAGAATATTCCGCTTCGAATATCCAGGTTCTCGAAGGGCTTGAGGCGGTGCGCAAGCGCCCCGCCATGTATATCGGCGACATAGGTGAGAAGGGTCTGCACCATCTGGTCTACGAGGTGGTCGACAACTCGATCGACGAGGCGCTGGCGGGCTATTGCACCGACATCGACGTGACGATCAACGAGGACAACTCCATCACCGTACGCGACAACGGCCGCGGCATCCCGACCGACTACCACGAAAAGGAGGGCAAATCGGCACTCGAAGTCGTGCTTACGGTGCTCCATGCGGGCGGTAAGTTCGACAAAGGCAGCTACAAGGTTTCGGGCGGCCTGCACGGCGTGGGCGTATCGTGCGTGAACGCGCTTTCGACACTGCTGATCGCCGAGATCCGCAGCCGCGACGGCAAGGTATACCGCCAGACGTACAGCAAGGGCGCCCCCACGTCGCAGGTCGAGGTCATCGGCGAATGCTCCGACCGCGGCACCACCATCACGTTCAAACCCGACGAGAGCATCTTCACGCTCACGACGGAATACAAATACGACATCCTGGCCAACCGCCTGCGCGAACTGGCATTCCTGAACAAGGGCATCCGCCTGAACCTCTACGACAAGCGCAAGGACGACGAAGGCAAGACCCGCGAAGACCACTTCTATTCGGAAGAGGGCCTCAAGGAGTTCGTCCAGTACCTCGACGCCACGCGCGGCACGCCGATCATCGACCAGATCATCTACCTCGACACCGAAAGGAACGGCGTCCCGGTCGAGGTGGCCATGCAGTACAACGACTCGTTCTCGGAGAACGTGCACTCCTATGTTAATAACATCAACACCATCGAGGGCGGTACGCACCTGACGGGCTTCCGCCGCGCGCTGACCCGCACGCTCAAGAAATACGCCGAGGATTCGGGCATGCTCGCCAAGCTGAAGTTCGACATCAACGGCGACGACTTCCGCGAGGGCCTCACGGCCGTGGTTTCGGTGAAGGTGCAGGAACCGCAGTTCGAGGGCCAGACCAAGACCAAGCTGGGCAACGACGAGGTCTCGGCTGCCGTAGATCAGGCGATGTCCGCCGCCCTGGGGCACTATCTGGAGGAGAACCCCAAGGATGCCAAGGCCATCGTTTCGAAAGTCATCCTGGCCGCAACGGCACGCCATGCGGCACGCCACGCCCGTGAGATGGTGCAGCGAAAGACCGTGCTTTCGGGAGCCGGGCTCCCCGGCAAACTGGCCGACTGTTCGAGCCGCGACCGTTCGATCGCCGAAATCTTCTTCGTCGAGGGTGACTCGGCAGGCGGCACGGCCAAATCGGGCCGCGACCGTAATTTCCAGGCCATCATGCCGCTGCGCGGTAAGATCCTGAACATCGAAAAGGCGCAGGAGCACCGCATGTGGGAGAACGAGGAGATCAAGAACATGTTCACGGCGCTGGGCGTGACGATCGGCACCGAGGAGGACAGCAAGGCGCTCAACCTGGAGAAACTCCGCTACGACAAGATCATCATCATGACCGATGCCGACGTCGACGGCAGCCACATCGCGACGCTGATGCTGACGTTCTTCTTCCGCAAGATGAAGGAGCTGATCGAGAACGGCCACGTCTACATCGCCACCCCGCCCCTCTACCTCGTGAAGAAAGGCAAGCAGGAGCGCTATTGCTGGACGGAGAAGGAACGCGACACCATCACCGCCGAATTCGGCAAGGGGGCGCACGTGCAGCGTTACAAAGGTCTCGGTGAGATGAACGCCCACCAGTTGTGGGAAACGACGATGAACCCCGACACGCGCATCCTGCGCCAGGTGAACATCGAAAACGCCGCCGAGGCAGACCGCATCTTCTCGATGCTGATGGGCGACGAAGTGCCGCCCCGACGCGAATTCATCGAGAAAAACGCGCATTACGCAAATATCGACGCATAATGGAAAGGAAAAGGATTGCCCTTGCGAAAGGAGCGATCCTTTTCTTTATATAACCGATATTACCAACTGAAACTATGAATGTTACCGTAATCGGAGTCGCCGGGGGAACCGGCTCGGGAAAGTCCACGCTCGTCAAACGCCTGCAAGAGGCCTTCGTAGGCGACGACGTCGTGACGCTCTGCCACGACTACTATTACAAGGCGCACCCCGAGCTGACCTACGAGGAACGCACGAAACTCAATTACGACCATCCGCAGGCGTTCGACACGCAGATGCTGGTCGACCACATCAAGGCGCTGAAGGACAACGTCCCCATCGAGCACCCGGTCTACTCGTTCGTCGACCACGACCGTACGGCGGAAACCGTGTGCGTGAAGCCTTCGAAGGTAATCATCGTCGACGGCATCCTGATCTTCGAAAACAAGGAGCTGCGCGACATGATGGACATCAAGGTCTATGTGGACACGGACGCCGACATACGCCTGGCGCGCCGTATCCTGCGCGACGTCTGCGAGCGCGGGCGTACGATGCAGTCGGTCATCACGCAATACACCTCGACCGTGAAGCCGATGCACGACGAGTTCGTCGAACCCTCGAAGCGTTATGCCGATGTCATCATCCCCGAGGGCGGTTTCAACTCGGTGGCCGTAGCGATGCTGATCCAGAACATCAGTTCGCTGATCCAGAGCAACAAATAGGAGGCGCAACCCGTCCGAATGAGCGAGTCCCGGATCTCTTTTCGAGAGATCCGGGACTCGTTTTATCTGCCCGACGGTCTGTTCGCAGACCACATGCCGGAACGGAGCGGCCGGCCGCAGGTCATAACCACGGCCCCCGTCAGGGATTCAAAAATTCAGAGATGGCTCCAGTATACAAATTGCCGAAATTATTGGCATTGTAGACGCCGACATTCGTATAGTAAGGCATGGTACGGCAAATATCACGATACAGTTCATATATTGAAATTGACGCCGGCGAGGAAACCAGTTCATAAAATGTGTCCGTAAAACTGTTGGAGAGAGGTATTTTCCCGCCTGCATCGGTTCGGATGCCGCCTTTGGAGGTCTCGCCGTCGGCAGCCGCAAAGCAGAGCATTCCCGGAATCTTCGTCTCCTCGCAGGCCCTGCCCACAACCCCGCCGTAATCGGTTTCCAGTACGAGCAGGAGCTTCCGGAAAGTTTGTCGCGCACTCAATGCCTTGAAAAAGTCAGCCACTTCGAAAGCGTGAAGCGTCTCGTCGAGCCACTTCGGCCCTTCCGGAGTACCCCTGCCCGCCCAATAGACGAACAGGTTGTCGTACACACCCGGCCGAAATGAAGTTCCCGTGGTCAGGGTTTCCAACAACCCGGAGAGTCCGACTTCCGAGAGTTTATAATCCACTATCACGTTTTCATACAGATTCCCCTCCCCCTCCGGCGGCAGGATGCGCCCCGGTGTCGGGTTCATCGAATGACGGGCGATGTCGTCCTCGGAAACGAGCAGGATATGGTCGTCGTCCAGGCCGTTGCTTTTCAGCATCTGATACATGAGATACGCCCCGGCCTGATGGCGGTAGTTCTCCCAGCCCGACGAGGCGGCGACAATCAGCGCATAAGACTCTTCTCTGGGCGGATACGAACGCTGGCTATTTTTGTCGAAATCCTGCAAGCTGGCGAAGTCTATCGTCACCGGAGCTGCCGCTCCGGCCTGAACCGTCACGGCGGCGTGCGCAGGGGCTGGGGCTCCGCTCAATTCGACGGAAAAACTGCCGCCGGCATAATCCGGCGTCACGGCACACCACTCCTGGTCGCTCCGCACCTCCCAGGATTTCTGATTGGTCTCCACCTCGAAAGAATAGGTTCCGGAGGTGGGAAAAAACCTCGTCTCAGCAGGATTCAATGAAAGCAAGGGGGGGGGCGTTTCGGATTTCTTTTTCGAACATCCTGCCAAAAGCAGGCCTGTCAATGCCGCAAGAACGAAAGGTCGGAACAGTCGCATAAAAATCAATTTTAATAATAGGTTAACACTCGGTTTTTTCACCGGACGGCTCTTCCAGACACTACTTCAAGCGCCACTTTATCATATACCGGTTATCTTTTTGATTTCATTGAGTTTGTTGAGTGCTTCGATAGGTGTCAGCGAATTGATGTCCAGCCCCTTGATCTGGTCGCGGATCTGCACCAGCACCGGATCGTCCAGCTGGAACATCGACAACTGCATGTTCTGCGGGGCACCGGCCTCGGCAGCCTCCCTGACCGACGGCGACGGTTTCTTGCCGCGGCTTTTGAGGCTGCGGCTCGGTACGATCTCGTTGTTGCCGTAGACGAGTTCGAGGTTGCGCAGGATCTCGTCGGCACGCGACACCACCGACATCGGCATGCCGGCCATGCGAGCCACGTGGATACCGAACGAGTGCTCCGTACCGCCGCGTTCGAGCTTGCGCAGGAAGACGATCTGGTTGCCCAGCTCCTTGACGCTCACATGGTAGTTCTTCACGCGGGGGCACATCTGCTCCATTTCGTTCAGCTCGTGGTAGTGTGTGGCGAAGAGCGTCTTGGCGTGCGCCGTCGGGTGGTTGTGCAGGTACTCGACCATCGCCCAGGCAATGGAAATACCGTCGTAGGTGCTCGTGCCGCGACCGATTTCGTCCAGCAGGACGATGCTGCGGTCGGAGATGTTATTGAGGATGCTGGCCGATTCGAGCATCTCGACCATGAAGGTCGATTCGCCCTGCGAGATGTTGTCCGACGCCCCGACGCGCGTGAATATCTTGTCCACCACACCGATATGCGCCGATTTGGCGGGGACGAAGGATCCCATCTGCGCCATCAGGATGATGAGCGCCGTCTGCCGCAGCAGGGCCGACTTACCCGACATGTTGGGGCCGGTGATCATCATGATCTGCTGTTCCTTGTCGTCGAGCAACACGTCGTTGGGGATATACTCCTCCCCTACGGGCATGAGCGTCTCGATGACGGGATGGCGTCCCTGGCGGATGTCGATGCGCTTGCCGTCGTCGAGCACGGGGCGGACATAGCGGCGTTCGCAGGCGATGCGGGCGAAGGATTGCAGGCAATCGACACGCGCCACGACAGCGGCGTCGCGCAGCAGCACGGCGAGCGAACGGCTGATGCAGGCGATGATGTCGGCATAGATGCGCTGTTCGATCACCAGCATCTTCTCCTCGGCGCCGAGGATCTTCTCCTCGTATTCCTTCAGCTCCTCGGTGATGTAGCGTTCGGCATTGGCGAGGGTCTGCTTGCGGATCCAGGTCTGGGGCACCTTGTCCTTATGGGCGTTGCGCACTTCGATATAGTAGCCGAAGACGTTGTTGTAGCTGATCTTGAGCGACGGGATGCCCGTCGTCTCGCTCTCGCGCTGCTGGATGCGTGCCAGGTAATCCTTGCCATGGAGCGCGATGCGGCGCAGGTCGTCCAGCTCGGGATCCACGCCGTCGGCGATAACGCCGCCCTTCTGGATCTGGTTGTTGAGCGGATCGGGGTATATCTCCCGTGCGATGCGGTCGCGCACGCCGGTCATCAGGTCGATCTGCGCCGCCAGCGCATGCAGACGGTCATCGTCCGTGGATTCGAGCGCCGCCTTGAGCAATTCGACCGCAAAGAGCGAATTCTTGAGCTGCACCAGTTCCCGGGGCGTCACCCGCGCCGCGGCGATACGCGACGCAATACGCTCCATGTCGCCCACCAGCGCCACCTGCTCGCGCACGGTGTCGGCCAGGTCGGCATCCTCGATGAAATGCCCGACTACGTCCAGCCGTTCGTTGATCTGCACGGTATCCTTGACAGGCATGGCGATCCACCGTTTGAGCAGGCGGCCGCCCATGGGGGTGAGCGTGCGGTCGATGACATCGGCGAAGCTGCACTTCTCGCGCCCCCCGTTCGACGAGAACAGCTCGAGGTTGCGGATCGTGAATTTGTCGACCCACACGTAGTCGTCCTGGTCGATACGCGAAATCGAACGGATATGGGCGATGTCGCGGTGCTCGGTGAATTCGAGGTAGTAGAGGATGGCGCCGGCGGCGGATATGCCGCTGGTGAAATGGTCGACGCCGAAACCCTTGAGCGACGTGGTCGTGAACTGCTTGCAGAGTTTTTCACGGTTGACCTCCTCCGAGAAGACCCATTCGTCGAGCCGGTAGGTGTAATGCTTCGACCCGAAAGCGGTGGAGAAGCGGTCTTCGTAACCGCGCTGGTAGATGATCTCCTTGGGTGCGAGGTTCGAAATGAGCTTGTCGACGTAGTTGTCGGAGCCTTCAGCCACGTAGAACTCGCCCGTCGAAATGTCGAGGAACGCCACACCGGTCGTCTGCCGGCCGAAGTAGACCGAAGCGAGGAAAGCGTTTTCCTTGTTGGCCAGGATATTGTCGCCCAGCACGATGCCCGGGGTGACCAGTTCGATGACGCCGCGCTTGACCAGCCCCCGCACCTGCTTGGGGTCTTCCAGCTGCTCGCAGATGGCTACGCGCTCGCCCGCCCGCACCAGCTTGGGCAGGTAGGTGTCGATGGCATGGTAGGGGAACCCCGCCAGTTCGACGTAGGTTGCCGAACCGTTGGCCCGCCGCGTGAGCGTAATGCCGAGTATGCCGCTGGCCTTGATCGCGTCCTCGCCGAAGGTTTCGTAAAAATCCCCTACCCGGAAGAGCAGGATGGCATCGGGATGCACCGCCTTGATCGAATAATATTGCTTCATCAGCGGTGTCTCGACATATTTTTTGTCTATTTTTTTCTCTGCGTTCACAATAAAAAATTGTATGTAATTTCCATACAAAGATAACAGAATTTGGTTCTCAAACCAAGCCGGGAATGGAAATTATTTTTGTTTTTTTTGCTACGCAAAGATACTCTATTTTACAGAATTTCATTTATTTCGAATACTTTTCGGTAAAATTCGGCCTTCCACTCCACAGGCCGCGGATAGGCCCGCGACGAGGAGGGCATGCGCCACAGCCGCATGTCCCGCCCGGCATATTCGAACCCGACGCACTGGCCTACGGCCGGTTCGTCGCACCCCGTGATCGCACGCAGCGTATCGGTGGCTTTCTGGCCGGTGGTGACGAGGGTGCGGCAGGCAGGGATACGCGCCAGCAGGGAGGCGAGATCCACCTCGCGCACGACTTGAAGAAAATTATCCGACGCATTGTCTTTCAGCCGGATGACTTCGACCGCCGTGTCGTAGAGTGCGATCCCGCGGCAGCAGCAGAAGGCCTCGATGCGCTCCTTGTCGAATTTCCGGCCGCCGGGCATCAGGAAATGCGACTTGTCGCCAGTGGCAAGGTAGCCCACGATCCGCCACATGTCGTTTTGCAGGTTCGGGTAGAAGAAATCCATCGACCAGCGGATGCGCTTGGGCGGGAAGCTGCCCAGCATCAGCACCCGGGCATTGGCCGGCAGGAAAGGTTCGAGGGGATGCAGTTCGCTATTCATAGAACTTATTGTCGAAATTTACGAGGTACAGTTTATCGGTGGCGCGCGTCAGCGCCGTGTAGAGCCAGCGGAGCATGTCGCGCGTCATGGGCTCGTCGCCGAACAGGCAGCGGTCGACGAAAACGGCCTTCCACTGCCCGCCCTGGGCCTTATGGCACGTCACGGCATAGGAGAATTTCACCTGGAGCGCGTTGAAATGCGGGTTCTCGCGGATCTCCTTGAAGCGCTTGATTTTACTTTTGACGTCGAGGTAGTCCTTCTCGACCTCGTAGAAAAGGCGCGAGGACTCCTCGCGGGTCAGCGCCGGGGATTCCGAGGCGATCGTGTCGAGCAGTATCCTGCATTCGATCTCCGTATCCTCGTAGTCGGGGAATTCGAGCACGACGTCGGCGAAACGGAAGCCGTAGAAATCCTCGTAGCGCCGCAGCCGTTTGAGCCGCGCGATGTCGCCGTTGGCGATAAAGTGCATCGGGCAGTTTTCGGTGTGCCCGGTATAATAATAGTTGTTCTTCACGACCATCAGCATGTCGTTGCTCTCGATCTCCTCCTCGGCATAGAGCACGTTGCGGCGGATGCCCTCGTTGTAACGGTTGGCACGCTTGTTCGAACGGGTGATGACGATGGTTTCGTCGCGGCCGTACCTGGCGTAACAATCCTGCAGCTTATCGAGGAACTCCCCGCCTTCGACCGCCTCGATGTCGGGGAAGCCCATTTCGAAATGGGGGATTTCGTGGATGCCGTTCTCGAGCATGCACCGCACGAGCGTGGCATTGAAAAGGATCCCCGACTCGGCCTCCTGGCGCACCACGTCGTCCATCGTGGCGTACTCGACATCGCCGAAACGGGCGAGCGACGCGGCGTCGAGCGCCGGGCTGCAATCGGCCCCGACGGGCGGCAGCTGGGCGCTGTCGCCGACGAGCACCAGGCGGCAGTCACGGCCGCTGCGGACGTATTGCACGAGGTCTTCGAGCAGCGACCCGGAGCCGAAAAGCGCCCCGCCGCCCGGGCTGTCGGAGAGCATCGAGGCCTCGTCGACGATGAATACCGCCCCCTTCTCGGCATTGAAGTTGAGCGAATATTTCGATTCGTAATCGGCATTGGTGCGCTGTCGGTATATCCGCTTGTGGATAGTAAAAGCCTTTTCCTGAGCGTATTGGGCGAGGACTTTGGCCGCACGGCCCGTCGGGGCGAGCAGGATGGGTTTGATATTCAAATCCTTAAGCGCCCCCACGAGTGCCGCTATCAGCGTCGTTTTGCCCGTGCCGGCATACCCGTTCAGCACGAAAATCCGCGAAAAATCGTCACCTGCAAGGTATTCGGACAATTTTTCTATGATTTTTTTTTGCCCAAGAGTTGTTTCAAAACAAATTTTAGCGTAAATTTGGGTCGCAATACGTGTGCTGAACATGCGTGTGTTATATTTTGTACAAAATTACAAACAAATATTAGATTAGCTTAAAAAATGAAAAAAATCGCTCAAATCATTCTTGCTGTAGCTATCGTGGCGCTGGTCTACGTTATCTACGACCAGATCTCGACCCCGATCAAGTTCGATGACGAGTTGAAGGCCAAGAAAGCCCAGGTCATCGACCGCATCAAGGACATCCGTACGGCACAGCGCGCATTCAAGTCGAAGTACCAGCGTTTCACGGGCAGTTTCGACACGCTGACGAATTTCATCCTGCAGGATACGCTCGAACTCGAGCGCAAGATCGTCGACGAGGATGACTCCGTAGCCATGGCACAGCTGAAGAAGATGGGCAAAAAGAACGTCGAGAAGTTCAAGATCGCCGTGATCGACACGATCTTCTCGCCCAAGCGCCTTTCGAAACAGGACGTAGAGCAGTTGCGTTACATCCCCGGCACCGATGACAAGGCCCAGTACATCATGGAGGCAGGCATCATCACCACCGAGTCGAAGGTCGTGATCCCGATCGTGGAGTGCCGCGCACCCTACAAGATGTTCCTCGACACGGTGGCTTACCGCCAGGAGATCATCAACCTGATCGACGACGAGGTGAACAACTTCAACCGCTACCCCGGCGTCAAGTTCGGTTCAATGGAAGCTGGTAACAATGAAGCAGGTAACTGGGAGTAACACTCCGCAAGCTACAAATAAGGTGTCCATTCAGCTTACGTTGGATGGACACTCTTTTTCGGCGCACGGCCTCGACGGGGAATTCCCGGGGGAGGAGCCCGTGGAGGCGGAGCTGCTGACGGCACGGACGATGCTCGTCCCGGAGGAGGTGCTCGGCACCGGGGACGCCGGGACGCTGCTCGCGGCAAACGGCATGGCTCCCGCCGCGGAAGAGCGCGCCGTATGCAGCCTCCCCGTGCAGGGGATCGTCGCCGTAATGGCTGCGCACCGGGAGGCGTTGCGGCAGGCGGAGGAGAAGCTGGGAGACCGCATCCGCTACACCACCCCACTGCTCCGGGAGGTGCAGGCCGGAACACCGACCGTATGGGCATACCGCACGGCGGGGCTCCTATATATTAAGGTGTACGACGGCAGCCTCCGCTTCGCGGGGGTGATCCCCGCACCGGACACGGCGGACGTATGCTACTTCACGGAACGGCTCGAAAAGGAGTTCGCACTCAAAAGCTGCGAACTCAGGATTTCCGGCGACGACGCCAAGGCGTGCGGCAAGTTGCTGAAAGGTTATTTCAAACGGATCGTATGCGAATAGTCAGCGGAAAATACAAGGGGCGGGCCATCAACCCGCCGCGCAACCTGCGGGCACGCCCGACGACCGATTTCGCCAAGGAAAACCTGTTCAACGTACTGGGCAACCTGGTGGATTTCGAGCAGTGCGACGTGCTCGACCTCTTTGCCGGGACGGGGTCGATAAGCTACGAGTTCGCCTCGCGCGGAGCACGGAGCGTCACATCGGTGGAGATCAACCCGGTGCATTACAACTTTATCCGGCAGACGGCGGCACAGCTCGGCATCGGCAACCTCTATCCCGTGAAGGCCAATGCGTTCCTCTACCTGAAGAGCTGCACCAAGCAGTTCGACGTGATTTTTTCGGACGCCCCCTACGACCTGGAGGGCAGCGAACAGGTGGTGAAACTGGTGCTGGAGGGCAACCTGCTGCGCCCGGAGGGGATTTTCATCTTCGAACACTCGAAAAAAATGGATTTCTCGGCCTGCGAGGAGTTCTGGCAATTAAGGAGTTACGGAAGCGTGCAATTTTCTTTCTTCAAAAAGCCGTAAAAGCGTTTGCCGTTTTGAAAAATTACACTATCTTTGCACTCGCAATAAACCAAACGGTGCGTTAGTTCAGCTGGTTAGAATACGTGCCTGTCACGCACGGGGTCAGGGGTTCGAGTCCCCTACGCACCGCCAGCAAACCGAAGGGGAAATCCCCGGAGGCAAGGAACAGGAAACGAGGCAGTTTACGACTGCCTCGTTTTTCGTTTCCCCGCATCGCATGGCGGTGCGGACGGGGAAAGGCAAGGCAGATAAGGGTACGTCGACGAGCATAAGGGAGGGGGTACGCCTGCCGGAACAAGGGGGAGGGCTCACGCCGGAAAGAAAGTCCCCAAGGACACCTACCCTACGGTTCCGGGAAAGGAAAACAATAGGATGCTCCGGAGAATCCGCCCGGCGACCCCGGAAAGGAAAAACATCCGCCGGCCCCGGAGAATCCATCCACATCCCCGGCGGGAGGCGGGGAAGCAGCGGACAGGCCGGAGGGGGCAGGGAACAGCACACCTGCCGGGAGGCACGTATCCGGCGGCGGCACAGCCGGACACGGCAGGCAAACGGCAAAAAAAATATCACGGAATTATTTGCAGGTTTTAGAAAATATAGTATCTTTGCACTCGCAATACCAAAATGGTGCGTTAGTTCAGCTGGTTAGAATACGTGCCTGTCACGCACGGGGTCAGGGGTTCGAGTCCCCTACGCACCGCCAGCAAACCGAAGGGAAAATCCCCGGAGGCAAGAAACGAAAAACGAGGCAGTTTACGACTGCCTCGTTTTTCGTTTCCCCGCATCGCATGGCGGTACGGATGGGGAAAGGAGAAGCAGATAAGGGTACCTCGGCGAGCATAAGGGTACGCTGCCGGAACGCGAGGGCAAGCCGGCAGCCTGCCTGCCGTGCAAAACCGGAACCCGGAATGAAACTTTCGGGGAGGCTCCGACGTATTTATAAACGAGCAAATACAATTCCGCATGAAATACGATTTCGATGAAATAGTCCCGCGCCGCGGGACGAACGCGATCAAATGGGATATGGATACCGATCCCGAGGTGCTGCCCATGTGGGTGGCCGACATGGACTTCCACACGGCACCCGCTGTCGCAGCCGCCTTGCAGCGGCGGGTGCAACACGACATTTTCGGGTATGCGACGGCTCCGAAAGCCTACTACGATGCGATTACGGGGTGGTTCCGCCGCCGCCACGGCTGGCAGATACGGCCGGAATGGGTGCTCCATACGACAGGCGTCATCCCCGCCCTGTCGGCCGTCATCAAGGCCCTGACGCAACCGGGCGACAAAGTCCTGATCCAGACGCCGGTCTACAACCATTTCTTCACCTCGATCCACAACAGCGGATGCCAGGCGGCCGAAAGCCCGCTGGTATACCGCGACAACACCTACACGATCGACTTCGACGACCTGGAGCGTAAAGCCGCCGACCCTGCCGTGAAGCTGATGCTGCTATGCAACCCGCACAACCCTGCCGGACGGGTCTGGACGCCCGCGGAGCTGCGCCGCATCGGGGAGCTGTGCCTGCGCCACGACGTCGTGGTCGTGGCTGACGAGATACACTGCGAGCTGGTGATGCCGGGATTTAGCTATACGCCGTTCGCCTCGCTCTGCGAGGAGTTCGAACGCAGCTCGGTGACCTGCACTTCGCCGAGCAAGGCATTCAACCTCGCGGGGTTGCAGGTCGCCAACATCTTCGCGGCGGATGCGGCCCTGAGGGCAAGGATCGGGCACTCGCTCCAGATCAACGAAACCGGGGAGATCGGCCCCCTGGCCATCGAAGCGCTGATCGCAGCCTACGACGAAGGCGCCGAATGGCTCGATACGCTCAACGAATACCTGCACGACAACTACCGCTTCCTGCGGGAGTATTTCGACCGCAACCTGCCGCAGTACCCGGTGCTGCCGCTGGAGGGAACATATCTGGTGTGGGTCGACTGTCGGGCATCGGGGCTTACGTCCGACGAGCTGGAGACGAAGCTGCTCGAAGAGGCGAAACTGCGCATAAACCCCGGGTCGATATACGGCGAGGCCGGCCGGGATTTCATCCGCCTGAACATCGCCTGCCCGCGGAAATTGCTGGCCGAGGGGCTCGACAGGTTGCGAAAGGTGCTAAAACGATAGTTTGAGAACTTCATTCCGGCATCGTGCATTCAAAAAAATACGCAACGGTGTCAAAACTTGTCATTACACCTTCCGACCTTTGCACCGACTAAACACAACTGTTATGGGACGGGCAAGAGAAAATTTCAACAGCGTCTATTTTAAGGACGAAACGGGCGCACAAATGTCGTTTGCAAACGGAAGCTATGCCAACAAGCTGCGCTTCATTTTCTGGAACCTGATGGACTCGCACGTGCTGAAATTGGAAGGGCCGGCATGCGATTTCACGATCGAGGCGTGGGCAAAACGCGCCTATCTGGTGCAGGAAGACCGCAGGACGCATGAAGTAAAACGCTATGAAATAATGAACTGCACATACCGAGAGCTATCCGGGAAAATATCGAAGAAACACTCCCCCGAAGAGACGCCGTCCTGTTAAAACAGCGTATGCTGCGTGCTGCGGAGGCTTTTTACCGGCCGCTCTTTCACCACATCGTCGTCGCAAAGATGCCCGATCATCAGCGGCGAGCGGGGATCGTGCCTGCGGCGGTTATACTCCGCCGTATCGTAATTGCCCCGGATGGCATAGCAATAGACACAGCCGTTCAGACAGCTTTCATAGGTGCCGATGTCGATGCTCTCGACGCAATTGCAGATATGGCGCTGGTTCGCATCCTTCTTCGCCGCGATCGGATAGCCCGCAATGCGTTCGACCAGCCCGCGGTCGATGCACATGCCGGCCGGGATGCCCAGGTGCCGAAGGTCGACCTTTGCGGTGCAGGTCTTCAATGCGATGGGCGTCGAGGCCGCCGTCCGGCGGAACGACACGGCCATCCGCCGGATTTCGTCCCGCTGCAGGGGCCCGATACCGAGCGCCCCGAGGACGCCGCGGATATGGCGGTAATGGTCGATGAAGCCCAGCATGCAGGTCGTCGTATGATCCCGCAGGGCATGGGCGATCCGGGCGAAGGCCTCGCAGTGGAAATCCACGTCGCAGGTCGCATTGGTGAGAATCGGGTCATAGCGCCACACCACCCTGTCGCGCCCTACCTGATCCGAGAGGCGTTTGAAGGTCTCGATCCGCCTTTCGAGCGGCGGCAGGTGCTTTTCCAGGTCGGCGCCGTAGGGATTGAGCGTATACTGGAAATAATAGTTGTAGCCCGACAACTCCCCGAGCCGCGGCAGCATCGGCGCCGGGTTCTTCGTCCAGAATACGATGCAGTCCACGACGTCGCGCCCGAGGCTGATGCGGCTGAGCGTCCTCGGGTCGAAGGGATTGGGCACAAGGAGGTAACCCTCCTGCAGGCGGTTGAAGAACCACGGCGCATAGAAAGCCGGAATATCCGTCCGGCGGCTGGCACTGATGATCATATCGGTAAAACGGGTTTTCCGTCGGTTCTATTTTGTCCGGGAGTAGGTTATCCGTATCCGGGAAGCCGTCCCCCGCGGCCGGAAGCGCGCCGCCTTTATCCGGAAGCCGCGATCCCCGGGCGGCAGCACGTCGCAGTGCGGCCTGGTCAGGCTTTCCGGCGGCCGCTGTGCAGGATGACGATCGTGACGGCTGCGACGATCAGCAGAATGCCCGCAGCGCCCTGCACCGTAAAGGGTTCGCCGAAGACCGCGACGCCGATGACCACGGCCGTAAGCGGTTCCAAGGCCCCGAAGACCGAGGTCAGCGTCGGCCCGATGCGTTTGATGGCCTGCACCAGCGTCATGTTCGACACGGCCGTGGCCGGAAGCGCCACCCCGAGGATGCAGAGCCACGCCGTGCCGTCCGTCTCGATGCGAATACCGCCCGTAACGAGGCCGCCGGCAATGAAATACAAAGCCCCCAGCCCCATCACGTAACAGGTCAGCACCGTGGAGTCGATCCCCACGGCACGGCTCTTGCGCACGCCAACGATATAACCGCCGTAAGAAACGACCGAAACGGCGGCCGAGACCATGCCCAGCGTGGTATTCCCCCGGGTGAAATCGACGTTGCCCAGCGAGAGGAGCACGGCGCCGACGATGGACATGCCGATGGCCGCAAAGACCCATACGGAGCCTTTTTCGCGGAAGAAGCACATCATGGCCAGGGCGACGGCCAGCGGATACATGAAATGGATGGTCGACGCGACACCGCTGGCGATATGCTGGTAGGCGATGACCAGGCTCAGCGACGTGGCGGCGCGGAAAAGGCTCAGGAAGAATACCGTCCGCAATTCCGGCCACGAGAGGCGGAAACTGCGCCCGGCGAACAGCGCCAGGGCACCGAGAAACAGCGACGCGACACCCCAACGGTAGGACAGCACCTCGAACGAAGAGTAGCCCAGGCCGAGCAGCAGCAGTGTGAAGAGCGGCGCCAGCCCGAAAGTCGACGACGACAGGGCCGCGTAGAGAATACCTTTGGCACGTTCCATAAAACCGGGATTTCAGGAGGCAAATGTAGGAAATATTGCCGGTTTACACGAAATTTTTTGCAATTTTGCAGCGACTATGGATAACAAGATGGACAACCAGGAAGAAATACGGCTCCGGCTCGTCCGCCCCGACACCTCGACCCGCACGGAACTTCCCGTGGCGACGAGCGGCGTCTCGGCGGGTTTTCCCTCGCCGGCCGACGACCACCTCGACCCGCCCCTCGACCTGAACCGGGAGCTGGTTCGCAATCCGGGTGCGACATTCTTCGCTCGGGTCGCGGGCGACAGCATGCAGGACGACGGCATCGCCGACGGCGACCTGCTGGTCGTGGACAAGTCGCTGGAGGCCTACGACGGCTGTGTCGCCGTATGTTTCCTCGACGGGGAATTCACCCTCAAACGCCTGCGGATGGGACAGGGCAAGATCGTCCTCATGCCCGCGAACAAGCGCTACAAACCGATCGAGATCGGCCAGGAAAGCGATTTTTCGGTATGGGGCGTGGTGACGTACGCCATCAAAAAGGTCTGAAGCGGCCGCGGGGAGGCCCAGTCTCTTCACGCCGAGCAATATCCCCGCGAGGGAACCACAACGCCCGAGGGGGGGGGCACGGACAACATGCAACACGAAAAAACGATGTACGGACTTTGCGACTGCAATAATTTCTTCGCCTCGTGCGAGCGGGTCTTCCGCCCCGAACTGGAGGGGCGGCCCGTCGTCGTGCTGTCGAACAACGACGGCTGCGTGATCGCGCGCTCGAACGAGGCCAAGGCGCTCGGCATCCGCATGGGACACCCCTATTTCCAGATCCGCGACCTCGAAAAAAGGCATAATGTAGCCGTCTTTTCGAGTAATTTCAACCTCTACGGCGACATGTCGCGGCGCGTGATCTGGACGCTCCGCCGCATGGTTCCCGCCGCCGAGGTGTACTCCATCGACGAGGCGTTCCTCGACTTGCGGGGCATCGAAACCGGACGACTGGAGGAGTTGGGACGGCACATCAGCCGCACGGTACGCCGCAATACGGGCATCCCCGTGAGCATCGGCATCGCCCCGACCAAAACGCTGGCCAAGATCGCGTCGAAACTCTGCAAGGAGTACCCCAAGTTGCAGGGCGCCTGCCTGATGTACCGTCCGCAGGACATCGAAAAGGTACTGCGCAAATTCCCGATAGAGGATGTCTGGGGCATCGGGCGCAAGCACCGGCGCATGTTGCAGGCCGCCAACGTACGTACGGCATGGAACTTCGTGCAGCGTCCCGAGGCATGGATACGCGGCCGCATGGGGGTCACGGGGCTGCGCACATGGAAAGAGCTTCAGGGCGAGGCGTGCATCGACTTCGAGAGCGCCCCGCCGGCCAAACAGCAGATCACCGTCTCGCGCAGCTTCGCGCACGAGCTGACCCAATACGAGGAGATACACACCTCGGTGGCGGCGTTCGCCTCGATGGCCGCCGAGAAACTGCGCCGCCAGCAAAGCCTCTGCGGCGAGGTGACGGTCTACATCCTCACCAACCGCCACCGCGAGGAGCTGCCCCAGTATTTCGAAAGCCAGACCGTGCGCCCCGTGGTGCCGACCGACGACACGCTGGAGCTGGTGCCGCTGGCGGCAAAGGCCCTGCAACGCATATTCCGCAAAGGCTACGGCTACAAGAAAGCCGGGATTACGCTTTCGGACATTTCGTCGCGCACGGGGTTGCAAACCGACCTGTTCGACCCCGTGGATCGTGCCAGGCACGCCCGGCTGATGGACGCCATGGATGCGACCAACCGCACCTACGGCCGCAACAGGGTCGTGGTGGCGGCACAGGGGTTCGCCCCGCTGAAAATGAACCGCCAGCACCTCTCGCAGGAATATACGACCGACTGGAAACAAATCATCACCGTAAAAGCAGACTGAAACGACCAGCCATGAATAGCAAGACCTATCCCCGCACGAACGACCGGCAGACGGTCTACCTGAACACGGTCATCGGCAATCCGATGATCGAGGTCGGGGACTACACGATCTACAACGATTTCGTGAACGACCCGACGCAATTCGAAAAGAACAACGTCCTGTACCACTACCCCGTCAACGGCGACCGGCTGGTGATCGGCAGGTTCTGTTCGATAGCGTGCGGCGCACGGTTCCTGTTCAACAGTGCCAACCACACGCTGGGTTCGCTGGCCAACTATACGTTTCCGCTCTTTTTCGAGGAGTGGGGACTGGACAGGAAGGATGTCGCCGCGGCGTGGGACAACAAAGGCGACATCGTAATCGGGAACGACGTATGGATCGGGTACGAAGCGGTTATCATGGCCGGTGTGAGGATCGGCGACGGCGCGGTGATCGCGGCACGGGCGGTCGTCACCAGGGATGTCCCGCCCTACACCATCGTCGGCGGCGTGCCGGCCAGGGTGATCCGCAGGCGTTTCGACGCGGACACCGTAGCCAGGTTGCAGGAGATGCGATGGTGGGACTGGCCCATCGGGAAAATCCGCGAAAATCTGCCCCACATCATGCGGGGCGAGATCGGGAAACTCACCGAAGAATAGGCTTTGCACGCGGCAACGGCCTAAAAAACAGCGACCTGTCCACAGCCGGAAGGCAGCCTGTCCACGGACGGAAGGCAACCAATCCACGGCCAAAAGGCAATCTGCCCACGGACGGAAGGCAATCTGTCCTCGGCCGGGAGTGTTTCGCCGCAGCGGTTTTTCAAAACCATTCGGCGCCGAGGCCCCGTATCGCCCCAGGCCGGGATTGCGCCCGGACGGCAAGACACCCCGCTGCAAGGCGGGGTGTCTTACAATCGTATCGGAATCGAAAATGCCCCGGCGGCGGGCGCTATGCGGCGGCAAGTCCGGGACAGGACAGAGGTGGAAACGGCAACAGGATGTCCGGGCATGAAAGGCCGGGCACAACGCGGCGGCGACACCCACCCCTACTCAAAACCGCTTGGTATAGGCGTGGCAGTAGGGCTGCGTACCCTTGCGCTCGTAGTATCGCTGGTGGTAATCCTCGGCGGGCCAGAAACGGCCCGCAGGGGTGACTTGCGTCACGACGTCGTAGCCTTTGCGCCGCAACTCGGCGATGAGCCTCTCGGCCGTCGCCTGCTGGGCGGGCGAGGTGTAGAATATCTCGGAACGGTACTGGTCGCCGAGGTCGGGGCCCTGCCCGTTTTCCTGGGTCGGGTCGTGGATTTCGAAGAACAGGCGTGCCAGCGTCTCGTAGGACACCTTTGCAGGATCGAATACCACACGTACGGCTTCGGCATGTCCCGTACGGTGGCTGCATACCTCTTCATAGGTGGGATTTTCGGTCGTGCCGCCGATGTAGCCCGACTCGACCTTCAGGACTCCGGGCACTTTCGAAAGCATATATTCCACGCCCCAGAAACAACCTCCGGCAAAGATCGCCGTCGCGCCACGCTCCGCGGCCTGCCCTGCGGGCGGCATCCCGTCCCCCGGCCGGGCGGCGGCCGACGTCGAGTCAGCCCCGGACGCCTGAGCGCCGGGACTCCCGAATTGGGTTCCGGGCTGCTGCGTCTGCTTTTCGGGCTGCGAGACAGCCCGGCCTTCGGATTCCGGGGAGGAAGCCGCGGGTTTTACAGCCGTTTCGGCCCCGGCGGAAGCTTCCCCTTCGGGTTCGAACACGAGCGAGACGGAGTTGACGCAGTGGCGCGTATTTTTGGGCGTAAAGCCTTCGCCCGTAAAGACATGCCCCAGGTGTCCGCCGCAGCGGGCACAGGTGATTTCGGTACGCCGGCCGTCGGCATCCGTCGTGCGCCTCACGGCACCGGGGATTTCGTCGTCGAAACTCGGCCAGCCGCACCCGGCGTCGAACTTGTCCTGCGAACGGTACAACGGCGCACCGCACTGGCGGCAACGGTAAACCCCCTCTCCGCGATGCTTGTAATAACGGCCCGAAAAAGGCGCTTCGGTACCCTTGTCGACGATCACACGTCTTTCTTCCGGTGTCAACGGCTTCATATCCTGTGCTTTTACGGCCCCGGCAAGCGCCAGGCCAATGATCAGAACCAACAATCTCATACGGCCCACCCCGTCAAATATTACGCCACGACCTCCTCGCCGCGCAGGAATATGCGGCTGATAAGCGGCGTGGTATAGGCATAGGGCAAGAACGCCACCGAAGGCATCGGCACCGTGAGGAAAAAATTGGCGACCTTGCCGACCGTGACGGAGCCGTAGTCGCGGCTAAGCCCCATGGCGTAGGCCCCGTTGAGCGTCGCGGCATTGATGGCCTCGGCAGGGGTCATCCGCATACGGATGCATGCCAGCGAGACGACCATGCGCATGTTGCCCGAGGGCGACGAACCGGGATTGTAGTCCGAAGCCAGCGCCACGCCCAGCCCGGCATTTATCATTTCACGGGCTGGCGGATAGCTCATCCCGAGGAAGAATGCCGCGCCGGGCAGCATCGTCGGCGAGGTCACCGTGCCGTGCAGGGCGCCGATCTCGGGCCCGCCCATGCGTTCGAGGTGGTCGACCGACAGGGCGTCGTACTCCACGCCCACCTGCACGCCGCCCGAGACGGCGAGTTCGTTGGCGTGGATCTTGGCGCGCATGCCCAGCTTGCGCCCGGCCTTCATGATGCGTGCCGTCTGCTCCACGGTGAAGAACCCTTCGTCGCAGAACACGTCGACGAAATCGGCCAGTCCTTCGGCCGCCACCGCAGGCAGCATTTCGTTGCAGACCAGGTCGACATACTCCTCCTGCCGTCCGACGTAGGCGCGCGGCACGGCATGCGCCCCGAGGAACGTGGCGCGCACGGCCAGCGGCGCCGTCTCGCGGATGCGCCGGATGACGCGCAGCATCTTCAGCTCGTCGGCCGTAGTCAGCCCGTAGCCGCTCTTGATCTCCACGGCACCCGTCCCCATGGCGGCGATCTCGCGGATACGCCCCATCGCCTGGCGGTAGAGTTCCTCTTCGGAAGTGCGGTGCAGCAGGTCGGCGGAATTGAGGATGCCCCCGCCGCGGCGTGCGATCTGCTCGTAAGTCAGGCCGTTGATCTTGTCGAGGAACTCCTGTTCGCGGCTCCCGGCATAGACCAGGTGCGTATGCGAATCGCAGAACGACGGGAAAAGCATCCCGCCCCCGGCGTCGACCACCTCGTCCGCGGCCATTTCGCCCAGCGAATCCATGCTCCCGAAGGCTGCGATACGCCCGTCGTCGGCCAGCAGCCAGGCATCGTCGAATGTCTCCAGCCGATCCATCTCCCCGCCGCACAGGCGGAGGCGGCCGGCGGTCTCGATCCCGACGATCGTACCGATGTTCTTTACCAGCAGTCTCATAGTGCCCGGAGGAATTGGATGGAGGATTCGATATGGGGGTACATCACCGAGTCGTTGTCGATGAACGGCACCCGCTTGCGGTACTCGGCGACCATCTGTTCGATCGTCGCGGAGGAACGCGCCGGGCGGCGGAAATCGAGCGCCTGCGCGGCATTGAACAGCTCGATGGCCAGCACGCGCTCGGTGTTGAGCACCACGCGGTAAAGTTTGGTGGCGGCGTTGGAACCCATGCTCACATGGTCTTCCTGCCCCTGCGACGAGGGGATCGAGTCGACCGAGGCGGGCATGCACAGCCCTTTGGACTGGCTGACGATCGACGCCGCGGTGTATTGCGGGATCATGAAGCCGCTGTTCAGCCCCGGGTTGGCAACCAGGAACTTCGGAAGTTCCCGGGCGCCCGAAATCAGTTTATAGGTGCGCCGCTCGGAGATGTTGCCCAGCTCGGCGAGGGCTATGGCGAGGAAATCCATCGCCAGCGCGATGGGCTGGCCGTGGAAATTCCCCGCCGAGACGACCATGTCCTCGTCGGGGAAGACCGTCGGGTTGTCGGTGGTGCTGTTGATCTCGGTCGTCAGCACGCTTTCAACATAGTCGATGGTGTCCTTCGAAGCCCCGTGCACCTGGGGGATGCAGCGGAACGAATAGGGATCCTGTACGTGTTTCTTGGGACGTGCGGCCAGCTGGCTGCCTTCCAACAGGCGCCGGATGTTGCGTGCCGTGGCGAGCTGTCCCCGGTGGGCGCGGATCAGGTGCACCTCGTCGCAGAAAGGCTCGATGCGCCCGTCGAAAGCGTCGAGCGACAGCGCCCCGATACGGTCGGCCCACTCGTTCAGGCGGCGGGACTGGATCAAAGCCCAGACGCCGTAGGCGCTCATGAACTGCGTGCCGTTGAGCAGCGCCAGCCCCTCCTTGGACTGGAGCTCGATCGGCTGCCATCCCCGCTCGGAGAGCACGCCGGCAGCCGGGCGCACAGCCCCCTTGTATTCCACTTCGCCCAGCCCCAGCAGCGGCAGGCTCATGTGCGCCAGCGGCGCCAGGTCGCCCGATGCGCCCAGCGAACCCTGCTGGTAGACCACGGGCAGGACGTCGTTGTTGAAAAAGTCGATCAGCCGCTCCACGGTCGCAAGCTGCACGCCCGAATGGCCGTAGGATAGCGACTGGATCTTGAGCAGCAGGATCAGCTTCACGACCTCGGAAGGCACCCGCTCGCCGGTACCGCAGGCATGCGACATCACGAGGTTCTTCTGCAACTGCGCCAGCTCGTCGTAGCCCACCGAAATGTCGCACAGCGAACCGAATCCGGTGGTGATGCCGTAGACCGGCCGCTCGGGGTTTTCCATCTTGCGGTCGAGGTATTCGCGGCAGCGGACGATGCGAGTCCGGGCATCGTCGCTCAGTGCCAGGGGAAGGTGCCGTTCGAGGATTTCACGGATGCGGGCAAGGGAAAGGTGCTCCGCGGAGATATGGTGATGTTCCATGTGAAGTGATAGGGATTTATTCGTTTTCTTTCAATATATTACGTATCAATTCCTCATCGGCGACATTGGGCAGCGTGACCTGCAGGCCGGGGGTGCGTTCCATCTCGCGGCGGATGGCCGACATGGCACCCTCGTTGCGCGCCCAGCTGCGGCGGGCGATGCCGTTGTTGACATCCCACAGCAGCATCTCCCGGATGTGGCGGTCGGCATCTTCCGAGCCGTCGACCACCATGCCGAAGCCGCCGTTGATGACCTCGCCCCAGCCTACGCCGCCGCCATTGTGGATCGACACCCACGTGGCGCCGCGGAACGAGTCGCCGATGACGTTCTGCACGGCCATGTCGGCCGTGAGGTTCGAGCCGTCGTAGATGTTCGACGTCTCGCGGTAGGGCGAGTCGGTGCCCGACACGTCGTGGTGGTCGCGGCCCAGCACGACGGGGGCCGAGAGACGCCCGTCGGCCACAGCCCGGTTGAAGGCCTGTGCGATCCGTGTGCGCCCCTCGCTGTCGGCATAGAGGATACGCGCCTGCGAACCGACGACCAGCCGGTTACGGCCGGCCTCGCGGATCCAGTGGATGTTGTCGTCGAGCTGCCCGGCGATCTCGGCAGGCGCCGTGGCGCGAATCTCCTCCAATACTTCGGCGGCGAGGCGGTCGGTGAGCTCGAGGTCTTCGGGGCGGCCCGAGGTGCAGACCCAGCGGAACGGGCCGAAGCCGTAGTCGAAGAACATCGGCCCCATGATGTCCTGCACATAGGAGGGATAACGGAAACGGCCGCCCTCGCCCATCACGGCAGCCCCGGCGCGCGAGGCTTCCAGCAGGAAGGCGTTGCCATAGTCGAAGAAATACATCCCCCGCGCGGTGAGTTTGTTGATGGCGTCGACCTGGCGGCGCAGCGACTCCTGCACGCACTCGCGGAAGCGGGCGGGCTCCTCGGCCATCATCTTGTTCGAAGCCTCGTAGCTTACGTCCACGGGGTAGTAGCCGCCCGCCCAGGGGTTGTGGAGCGAGGTCTGGTCGGAACCCAGGTCTACGGCAATCTCCTCGGCCGCCAGCCTTTCCCAAAGGTCGACGACGTTGCCCACATAGGCCATCGAGACCACCTCGCGGGCACGGCAGGCCTCGCGGATGCGGGGAACCAGGGCGTCGAGCGAATCGTACATCTCGTCGACCCATCCCTGCTCGTAGCGTTTCTGCGCCGCCTTGGGGTTAATTTCGGCGATGACGCTCACCACGCCCGAGATATTGCCCGCCTTGGGCTGCGCCCCGGACATGCCGCCCAGCCCCGAGGAGACGAAAAGCATTCCCCGGGCATCCTTGCGGCCGCCGGAGAAACGCTTGCGCGCGGCGTTCATCACCGTGATGGTGGTGCCGTGGACGATCCCCTGCGGGCCGATATACATATAGGAGCCGGCCGTCATCTGGCCGTACTGCGACACCCCGAGGGCGTTCATGCGCTCCCAGTCGTCGGGCTTCGAATAGTTGGGGATCACCATGCCGTTGGTCACCACGACGCGCGGGGCATCGGGATGCGACGGAAACAACCCCAGCGGGTGCCCCGAGTACATCACCAGCGTCTGGCGGTCGGTCATCTCCGACAGGTACTTCATCGTCAGGCGGTACTGCGCCCAGTTCTGGAACACGGCGCCGTTGCCGCCGTAGGTGATCAGCTCGTGGGGATGCTGCGCCACGGCCTTGTCCAGGTTGTTCTGGATCATCAGCATCACAGCCGCGGCCTGGCGGCAGCGGCAGGGATATTCGTCGATCGGCCGCGCATACATCTCGTAGTCGGGACGCAGGCGGTACATGTAGATGCGCCCGTATTTGCGCAGCTCCTCGGCAAACTCCCTGGCCAGCGTGGCGTGGTGCTTCGCGGGGAAATAACGCAGTGCGTTCCGGATCGCCAGCACCTCCTCCTCGGGCGTGAGTATCCCCTTGCGCTTGGGCGCGTGGTTGATCTGTTTGTCATAGGGTTTAGCGGCGGGCAGCCGGTCGGGAATGCCCGCGCGGATGTCATTCTGGAACTCTTGCAGTGTCATATCGCTCAGATTTTACTTGCTACTATCTCCAACACCTCGCGCTCGGCCCGTTCGGCCTCGGCCGCAAGGCGGTCGGCTTCGGCCACGAGCGCATCGGCCGCGGCACGGTCTTTCAGCCCGGCGGCATTGATCCGGACATTGAGGCCTGCGCCCAGCACGGCGCTGCGGGCGGCCAGCGCCCCGACGCCCGCGTCGGACACCGAGTTGGGGTTGCCGACGGCTGCCATGGCACGCACGATTTCGAAAACCCCGAAGGCCGTCTTCATCGTCCGCAGGGGCACCTGCGTCGCATAGAGCGTCGCCTCCTGCAGGGCCGCGCTGCGGGCGGCCTTCTCCTCGTCCGTCGACTTGGGCATGGCGAAGACGGCCATGATGCGGTTGAACGCCGCCGTATCCTCGTCCACGAGGTGCAGCAACTCCCCGAGCAACGCCTGTCCCCGGTCGGCCCAATCGGAAAACTCCTCCCAGCGGTCGTCCCACCCCGCCTTATGCGACGAGAGGTTGGCGACCATCGTGCCGAGGGCTGCGCCCAGCGCTCCCATGTAGGCCGCGATCGAACCGCCGCCCGGTGCCGGAGATTCGCTCGCAGTCTCTTCGGCAAACCCCTTGCAGGTCATGTCGATAAGCCGTTTTTGCTTATCCTCCGCTTCAAGCAGATATTCGATTACTTTCTCGGCGGGGTCGAAAGGTTTGAGGTCATCCAACCCCATCGACCTGACGGCGATACGAACGATCTCCTGCTCGGCGATACCCGTCGAACGGCGTTGTTTGCGCAGGAAATATTTCCCGGCCTCGATGAGCGCACGTTTGGGGACGAGCCCGACGATTTCGGTGCCCGTGACGCGCACGCCGCGGGCGTCGGCCTTGCGGCACACCTCGTCGAAGGCCACGTGGAGCGGCGTGGTGGCGATGTCGGTGATGTTCATCGACACCTGTGCGATGCCGTATTCCTCGATGAACCAACCGATAGCCTTCGTGGCCGGAAGTGTGCCGGGCTGCATGACGGGATTGCCGGCGGCATCCTTTACGACCTTGCCCGTGACGGGGTTGCCCTCGCGCACGGGGCGCCCCTTCTCGCGCACGTCGAACGCAATGGCGTTGGCGCGGCGCGTGGAGGTGGTATTGAGGTTGAAATTCACGGCGATCAGGAAATCGCGCGCACCGACGGTCGTGGCACCCGTGCGGGCTACCCCGTCGTCGAACGGCCGCGCCCCGAAATCGGGGGCCGTCTCCTTGTGCGCCAGTTTCTCGGGCAACGCCTCGTACTCCCCGGCACGGCAGACCGCAAGGTTACGCCGCTCGGGGGTGAAGGCCGCGGCCTCGTAGCAATAGGTCGGGACATGCAGTTCAGCGGCGATGCGTTCGGCCAGTTTGCGGGCCAGCTCGGCGCACTCGGCGAGTGTGATGCCGCAAATCGGGATCAGCGGCAGCACGTCGGTAGCCCCCATGCGCGGGTGCGCCCCCTTGTGACGGCGCATGTCGATCAGCTCGGCAGCCCTCTTCACCCCCGCAAAGGCGGCTTCGACGACCGCTTCGGGCGAGCCGACGAACGTGACGACAGTCCGGTTGGTCGCCTCGCCGGGATCCACGTCCAGCAGCTTGACGCCCCCGGAGGATTCGATGGCCGATGTGATCTGGCGGATTATTGCCTTGTCGCGCCCCTCGCTGAAATTAGGGACGCACTCCACGATACGCTTTTCCATAGGTAATGAGGTTAGATTTATACTTTCAAAGATAAAGAAAATCCGGGAGAAATACGAAAAAATCGTAACGAAAAAAGCCACTCCGGATTCTGAAACAGCAGTTTCCGGGGTTTTTCGCAGGAGAGGCGGGCACGGAGCCGGAAATTCCCGCAGGGAGAAAAAGCGAGCGGCGGGTCACGCGGTGCAGGAAAACGGGGGGGGGAAAGGAGGGGAAGATTTCGGAAAGAACAGGGAAATCGGAAAGATTGGGGAAATCGGGAGGTACGGGAAGCCCCCCTCGAAGATGGTGCGCTATCCTGCACCCCATTTCCCCGGCTGTCCACCCTGCAGGGAGAAGAGAAAGCCCCGCCCCGAAAAACCCGCTGGCGCAGGGAGCGGGCCGGAATAACCTCCCCAAAACCGCTGCCCGTCCGGCGAGAAGCCCGAAGAAACGCTGCGCACGACCGGCAGCCAAACGACAAAAAAGCCCGCCGCGCAAGCAGGCAGCGGGATAAGGCAACGGATATTGCCCGTCATTCGGGACGAGCGGCAGCCCCGCCGCAGAAAAGCCCATAGCCGCAGGGAGCGGGCCGGAATACCCTCCCCGAAACCGCTGCCCGTCCGGCGAAAGCCCCGAAGAAACGCTGCGCACGGCTGGCGGCCAACCGGCAAAAAAAAGCCCGCCGCGCGAGGCGACGGGCCGGAATGCAGCCGGAAGGGAGCGTATCAGTGGCCGATGGTCAGCGCCACGCCCGCCGTGACCCACGCCCCGGGCAGCGGGATGCCGCCCAGGTCGCAGTAGCGGGAATCGGTGATGTTCGTCGCATCGACATAAAGCCGGCAGATGCCTTTCTCCCACTGGAGGCGGCCGTCGAGCAGAAAATAAGGCTCGTAATCGCGCACCTCGGAGAGGGACGGGTCGCCCGGCACGGGATAGTGCGTGTAGCTGCCGTTGCGGTCGTAGACCGACGCCGTGAGTGCCAGCGACATGCGGCGCAGGAAATGCACCTCGACGGCCAGCGCCGCCTTGTGGCGCATGTAATCCATCGCCCCCCTGGCGATGATGTCGCTGTTGCGGTCGGTGGTAATATAACCGTAGGAAAGCGTCACGCGGCGCAGAAAGCCGTCGGCGACCGTATAACCGCCCGAAAGCTCAATGCCGTAGGTGTCGAGGCGGCTGGTCTGCTCGGAGTGCCACTTGTCGCCCATATCCTCACGCCACACCCAGTCGATGATGTCGCGGCCGGCACGGTAGTAGGTCTGCAGCGACAACCTCCAGCTGTTCTTCACATAACCGGCATCAAACAGATAAGTGACAGCCCTTTCCGGCGTCAGGTCAAGGTTGTTGATCTGTGCCGGGGAAGTATAGTAAAGGTCGGTGAAGGTCGGCAGGCGCATCGACTGGAACGCCCCGATGCCGAGGTGCAGCCCCGCGGCGGGCGTATAGCCGCCCGAGAGGCTCCACAACGCCGAAGTGCCGTAGGGCGTGAGGCTGATGCCCGCAGAAGCCGCGAGGTCGAACCGCCGCCACTGTTTGGCATGGCGCAGCCAGAGGTTGCCCGTACTGCGCGCCTTGGCGTGCGTATAGCGGCCGTGCGGCCGGGAGAGCGCCTCGCCGAGATTGGTGCTGTAAATGTGGTTGAAGGCATAATCGCCGCCGAGCGAGGTCGTACCCGCCCGCCAGTCGTAATCCGCCCACAGCCGGGCACCGACGTTGTCGGTATTGTGGCGGTTCATCGCCGTGCCGCGCGTCCAGTCGTAACGGTCGAAATTCTTGCGGTAGCTCGCCGAAGCGCCGAACGAGAAGCGCCCGGCCTGTTTCAACCAGCGCAGCGACGCCAATGCCGTGGAGGTCGCCTCCCACTGGTCGGGGTTATAGGCCGCATAGAAGCCGTTGGAACCGAACGTGCGGTTCTGGTAACCGGCCTGCAGGTCGAAGAACCCGGCGCGTGAAGCCTCGTAGGTCGCACGCACGAAAGCGTTGTAATTGGCGAAATCGGTATTGTGGCGGTAGCCGTCGCTGCGACGGTATGAACCGGCGGCGAGCAGCGAGAAACGGCCCGAAGTCACGGCGCCCGAAAGGTTCGCATAGGCGTAGCCGTGCTGGCCGCCGGCGCCCTCGAAACGCAGGTAGGTGGGTTTCAGGGGCGCCGTGCGGATATTCACCGCCCCGGCAAAGGCCCCGACGCCCGGCACGCCGTCCAACAGGTCGACGGCCGAAATGCAGTCGATGTCGACGGGCAGCGAATGGGACTGGTGCCCGGTGCGGGCATCGGTGAAGTCGATGCCGTTGAGAAGTACCATGGTCTGGTCGAAAGAGCCCCCACGGATGAAGATGTCGGCCTGCATGCCCTTGCCCCCGCGTTCGCGGATATCGACCGAAGGTGCGAGGCGCAGGGCGGACTCCAGGGTCTGGACGGGCGCTGCGGCCTGTGCTTTCCGGTCGAAAAGCGGGGTTTGCGACTGTACGCTGCGCGTCGGGGCAGACTGGCTGCCCGAAATGCCGACCTCGTCGATCCTCAGCGTTTTGAGGACGGCGGCCGTATCGGCATCGTGCGCAGACGCATGTTGCGTCGCGAGCAAGAGGATCGACATCGTCACGGCGAGGACTCCGATGGTTACATGGCGGTGCAGGCTCGCAAAGGCTGCCCAGCCCTTGCGGCTCCAACGCCTGAAGCAGGGAGTCTGCTTGGTTCGGATGTTTTTCATCTTGAATTTGTTGGGTTAATAATAAAAAAATCGGAGCTCCCGGTGAGAGGCCCGGCTGCGCGCCGCCCTCCGGAAACCGCTGCAAAGATAATAGTTTCCGGCAGTATTCCGGCCTTTGCGGCCGTTTTCTTTCCCGGCACCGGAAAATGCACCGGCACATGCGGCAGGCAGCGGACAGGGACAGTGTCCCGCCCGGAATACAGGGTCGGGGCAGGGAAACGTACAGGAACACGCGCAAGCGTCGTGAAACGGGCAGGAAAGCGGATTGGAGGCGGGCAAGACGGGGCACTCGGAATACAGGACTATACCGGGGCAGACCAGGACTCGCGCCGGCGCCGTGAAACGGGCGAGGCAGCGGACGGGAAACGGGGCCAAAGTACGGAGCTGCCGCCCCCTTGCCGCGGGGCGGCATCCGGGACGCGACGGCCCGAAAAAAAGATCCGGCCGGAGCCGGATCGTATCGGGGATCAGTTGAAGAGCGCCTCGACTTTGGCGACCACGTCGTCCGTGTCGGGTTCGAGCGGGAATACATGGCTGGGCCTGAGGTACCAGAGCTCCTTGCCCTCCTTGAAATGCTCCTCGCCGCCGCCCGTGACGTTAAGCATGACGGTGGCATCCTTTTCGACCTTGCCCGCGGCGACGGCGTTGATGAGCGAAGCCAGTGCTACGCCCGCCGCAGAGTAGATGTCCACGCCCTCCAGTTCGTGGAAAAGCTTGCGCGCCTTGCGCGCCATGGCGTTCGTCGAGACGAAGAACTCTCCGCCCGTGGCTTTCAGCGCATCGTAAAGCCCGCCGGTGATGCCGTAGGGCGGGCGGCGGTTGGAGAGCACCTTGGCGTCGATGATCTCCGCATCGCGGCGCGCCTTGTCGTCCTCGTAGGGCAGCATCTTGCGCGAATCGGCCTGCCATGCGTCGTACATCGGCACGAACGGCGCATTCTGCGACACCATGAGTTTCATGGTATTCGTCCCGAAGCGGCCGTCCCCGATCAGGCGCATGTTGGCCTCCCAGGCGGCAATGGCGCCCGTACCGCTGCCCACGGCCTGGAAATAGTAGTCGGGGATGCGGCCGATGGTCGTCACGGCCGAAAGTACCGTCGTGGCCATGCCGTCGCGGCGGGCGATGTTCTTCGCGCCGCCTTCGGCATAGAACCCGGGGCCCTTGAGGGCGAGGTCGCTCAGGTGGATGGCGTCGAAATAGTCGCCGCCCGCCGCACACGAGATGAGTTTCACGCAGGGGTCGAGCGGATGCTCGAACCACAGCGCCCCGATATTGTCGTAGGGCACCGACAGGAGCAGCTTGATATTGTTGTCGGAACACACCTTGGCGAAGGCGCGGGCCGTATTGCCCGCCGAGGCGACCACAAGGACGCGATCCTCGTGTTCGGCGGCACGCCCGCAGACCGAATAAGCCTCGGTCTCCTTGAACGAACAGGTAGACATCGTGGCGCCGATGGCCGGATAGTAACCGTTGAACGTGATCCAGAGGTTTTCCAGCCCGAGGTGGGCGGCAAGCCCCTTGCTTTTGTAGGTGACGGGCGCCGAGGAGCCCTTGAGGATACGCCGCACGGGCATCCAGTCGCAGAACCGGTAAAGACCGTATTCGGCGGGTTTCACTTCGAGCTGCCTGCGGGCATATTTCGCGCGGATGAGCGAGGGCGTCTTGCACTGCGGATCGGAGAGCATCCAGCCCGTGTCCTCGAACTCACGCCCCGTAGCGACACATTCGAGCGTGTAGGAGGTAGGTGTAAAATCTTTCATTTATATGCGTTTGTGTAATTTACGACATGCGGTTGCGGAAATCCTCGTAGCCGAATTCGCGGATGACGTCCGTGCGCCCGTCGCGGCGGGCGATGACGATCGAGGGGTGCGCCACGCCGTTGAACATCGTGGTCTTGACCATCGTATAGTGGATCATATCTTCGAAGACGATGCGCTCGCCGACTTTCAGTTCGTGGTCGAAGGCCCAGTCGCCGCAGTAGTCGCCGGCAAGGCAGCTCGTGCCGCCCATGCGCCAGCGTTTCTCCCCTTCGGCGGGTTCGTGCGCCCCGACGATGGCCGGTTTATAGGGCATTTCGAGACAGTCGGGCATATGGCAGGCGAACGACACGTCGAGCATCGCCGTATGCACGCCGGCATTTTCGACGATGTCCTCGACCGTCGAGACGAGGCAGCCCGTCCTCCAGGTGAAGGCGCTGCCCGGTTCGAGGATCAGCCGCAGGCGGGGATGGCGGGACTTGAAATCGCGCAGCAGGGCGATCAGCTCGTCGCAGTCGTATTCGGCGTGGGTCATCAGGTGCCCGCCGCCCATGTTGAGCCACCCGATCCGGTCGAGGTATTGCCCGAAATGCTTTTCGACGGCTTCCAGCGCCAGCTTCAGGTGGTGCGGGCGCGACTCGCACAACACGTGGAAGTGCAGCCCGTCGATCCCGGCGGGAAGATCGTTCAGTTCATCGGCCGTAACGCCGAGGCGCGAGCCGGGGACACAAGGGTTATAAAGGTCGGTCTCCACGGGCGAATACTGCGGGTTGATGCGCAGGCCGCACGAAATGCCGCGCAACAGCGCCATCGGCCCGAAGCGCTCGAACTGCGCGACCGAGTTGAAGGTGATATGGTCGCTGCAACGGAGTATCTCATCGATATTGCGGTCGGTATAGACGGGAGCGTAGGTGTGCGCAGGCTTGCCGTACTCCTCGAATACAAGCCTCGCTTCGGCGGCGGAACTCGCCGTGGCACCGTCGGAATGGCGTGCCAGCTCGGGGAAAATGCTCCACATGGCGCAGGCCTTCAGGGCTACGATAATTTCGGCGCCCGACTCGCGGCGCACGCGGTCGATCACGGCCAGATTGCGATCCAGCAACGTCTCGTCGAGGACGTAGCACGGAGAAGGCAGCTTCAAGAAGTCAATCATCGAAATGTTTTCAATTGGATTCGATCCCTCGTCCCCTCCGCCCGGAAACGGTGCTGCCCGGCACGGCGGAGACGCTCAAAACGATGCAAAAATAGCAAATTACCGGCTAAACCATGACGCCCCGAGGGGGAATTTCGGCGAAATAGGTATTTATACTTACCGTCTTGCGGCCTGCGGCTGAAAGACACGGCAGAAGTACAGGCGGGAAATGCGGCGGACGGGGTCAAGAAACGGCCTGCGCGATGGCGGCAGGAAGGCACAGAAACGATGTTCTGTCTTGCCGGAACCGGGAAGCGGCGGCAGCGAGATGACAAGCGCGGCGGACGGGGTCAAGAAACGGCCTGCGCGATGGCGACCGGAAGGCACAGAAACGATGTTCTGTCTTGCCGGAACCGGGAGGCGGCGACAGCGAGATGACAAACGCGGCGGACGACAAGACACTGGCGTCGAACGTGAAAAGAGGCGGCGGAAGCGGCAGGCAAGTAAAACGAGGCGGCGGAAGCGGCAGGCAAGTAAAACGAGGCGGCAGCCGGTAAATCAGGGCGGCCAACGGGGCGGAGGCGGAAATGCAGGGCAAAAAAAGGCGGCGGCAGGGAATCTGCCGCCGCAAGGGACACTGCCCCGCCCTGTTTATTGGGCGATGCAGATGCTCACACGGTTCTGTTCGACCCCGGGGAAAGGCTGGACGGTGTCGCCCCTACCCTCGGCAGCGATGCGATCGGCAGCGATGCCGGCCTGTTCCAATGCCGCTGCGACGCCCGCGGCACGCTGCCGCGAGAGTTTCAGGTTGAGGGCGTGCGAACCCGTAGCGGCATCGGCATAGCCGACAATCTCGATCCGGGCGGAAGGATTGGCCTTCAGGTACTCGGCAAGCGCCGCGACCTTCGCCTGTTCGGAGGTGCGGATCTGCGCCGAACCGATACGGAAGAAGATATTTTCACGCAGTGCTGCCGGCTTCTCGGCGGCCTTCGTCACCGGAACCTGCACGGGAGCGGGCTCCTGCACGGCAGGTTCCTCCTTTTGGGCGGGCTCGGTAGTCCGGGCGGGGGTTACGGGCGCAGCGGCGACTGCCGGACGCGATTTCTTATAGTTCTTGCCGAAGCGGAAGGTGAACCCGACCAGCGCATTGAACTGCCAGTCGAGGTTCCCGGCCTTCTTCGAGTTGTATTTGTCGGAAAGCATGTTGGTATTCAGTTCCACGCCGAACGACACGCAGTCCGAAAAGCGGAAATCGACGCCCAGCCCCAGGCGTCCGGCCACGAAGACCTTGCTACCCGACCACACGTTCTGGAGCGTATAGCCCTGGTCGTCGAGGGCGTTGGCTTCGTCGTTGCCGAACGCCCCGTTCACGCCCACACCCGCGAACAGGTAAGGATTGACCGTGCGGCGGTAGTTGAACTTGCCGAACAGGTTGGCCAGGTCGAGCGTCACATCGACGTTGCCCTGCAAATATTTATACTGGTAGACCGACTCGGGCGAGACCCAGGCGCCTTTGCTCTGCCAGCCGCTCAGGCCGAAGCGCAGGCCCCACGCGGGCGAGAACCGGTGCCCGGCGTAAAGCGCCACCGCCGGGGATACCAGCTTGCCGAAATCCACTTCGCCGAGCGTATAGGCGGCACCCGCCTGTACCTGCATGAACCAATGGCGTTTGAACTCCACTTTCTCTTTTTCCTCCGCAGGAGCAGCGGACAGGGATGTCGAGCACATCGCAAGTGCGGCGACGGCACATAGGATACATTTCATTTTCATACTATTCAAATGGGTTAATTGACGCCCAAATATAATAAAAATGTATCATATATAATACAACAAAGGGTACAAGTTTCACGTTGCGACCGAAAATACGGCATAATAAGACCGGAAAAAGGGGATCGGCCATGAACCGATCCCCTTTTTGGGAATTTACCGCCCTGCGCGTCAGAGCTCGATGTCCACGTCGAACAGTTCGTGCCACGGAAGCCCCTGCTGGCCGAGCTCGGCCAGGAACGGATCGGGATCGAACTCCTCGACATTGAACACGCCGGCACCGCGCCAGAGCCCCTTGGCCCACATCGACGCGCCCAGCGCCGCCGGTACGCCCGTGGTGAAGCTGACGGCCTGCGTCCCGGTCTCCCGGTAGGCCTGTTCGTGGTCGCAATTGTTATAAATATAATAGGTGCGCTCCTTGCCGTCCTTGATGCCGCGGATACGGCAGCCGATCGAGGTCTGGCCGTGGTAATTGGCGCCCAGCGACTTGGGATCGGGCAGCACCGCCTTGAGGAACTGGATCGGGACGATCTCGACGCCGTTATAGATGATCGGGTCGATACGCGCCATGCCGATGTTCTGGATGACGCGCAGGTGCGTAAGGTATTCCTGGCCGAAGGTCATCCAGAAACGTGCACGCCTAATGGTCGGATAGTTCTTGACCAGCGACTCGAGCTCCTCGTGGTAGATCACATACGACTCGCGCTCGCCGATACCCGGGTAATTGAGCGTACGGTGTATCTCATGCGGCTCGGTGGTAACCCACTCGCCGTTCTCGAAATAACGCCCTTTCTGCGTCACCTCGCGGATGTTGATCTCGGGGTTGAAGTTCGTGGCGAAAGCCATGCCGTGGTTGCCCGCGTTGCAATCCACGATGTCGAGGTAGTGAATCTCGTCGAAATGGTGCTTGGCGGCATAGGCCGTGAAGATGGCTGTCACGCCGGGGTCGAAACCGCAGCCGAGGATCGCCGTGAGCCCGGCGGCCTTGAAACGATCCTGATAGGCCCACTGCCACGAATATTCGAAATGGGCCTCGTCCTTGGGTTCGTAGTTGGCCGTGTCGAGGTAATTGCAGCCGCATTCGAGGCAGGCGTCCATGATGGTCAGATCCTGGTAAGGAAGCGCCACGTTGACGACGATGTCGGGTTTGAAGGCGCGGAACAGCTCGCAGAGCTCCGGCACATTGTCGGCGTCGACCTGGGCGGTCTTCACGCGGTTGCCGCCGATGGCCGCCGCAACGGCATCGCATTTGGATTTGGTTCGGCTGGCCAGCATCACGTCCGAAAAGACGGGATTGGCTGCGATTTTCTGGGTGACGACCGTCCCGACACCTCCGGCACCGATAATTAGCGCTCTACACATAGGTATTGTGGATTTAAAGTTTATTTTTTCGTATTAACGAGTACAAAAATATCGTTTTATTTTGGTAAAACAAAAATATTCTATACATTTGCACCACCAAAACGGAAAGTAATTTCCGATTGGCACACGGAGATTCCGTAGCTCAGCTGGTAGAGCACAACACTTTTAATGTTGGGGTCCTGGGTTCGAGCCCCAGCGGGATCACGGAGAACGGCCGCCTTGAACAAGGCGGCCGTTTTTTCGTGGCTGCAAGCCGCAATTTCCTGCATAATTGATTATTCGCAAGATTGTCGTATCTTTGCGGCACTATCGGACGACAAACCTTTCAATGCCATTGGACAAGGATACCCTTTATTTCATCCGGCTGGTAAGCAGCGGAGCGGGCCTCGGGGCCGCCCCCGTGAGCGATACCGCCGGCACCGCCGTCACGCCGGGATCGTGGGAGCGGATTTACCGCATGGCCGCCGACCACGGGCTGAGCGCCGTCGTGTGGGACGGCATATGCCGGCTGCCCGCAGCACAGCAACCGCCGCGCGAAACCCGCATACGCTGGGCGCTGTCGGCCGAGAAACTGGAGGAAAGGTACCGCCACCAGCAGCAAACGGCCTCAAAACTCGCAGCGCGGTTCTCCGAAGAGGGGCTCCGCATGTTGCTGCTCAAAGGGCTCGGGCTGAGCCGCGACTACCCTATCCCGGAGCACCGGGAATGCGGCGACATCGACATTTACCTCTACGGCCAATCGGACAAGGGCGACCGCATCCTGCATGAGATCGGGGCACACCTCTATTTCGACGTCCCCAAGCATTCGGAATACGTCTGGGACGGGGTGCTGATAGAAAACCACAGGACAATACTCAACGTGCGCCGCAACAGGACGGAGCGGGAGCTGAACGCCCTGTTGGTGCGGTTACTGGAGAAGGACGGCACGCACGGCCTGGCGCCGGGCATACAGACGCCCCCGGCGACGTTCAACGCCATATTCCTGATACGCCACGCCGCCGTGCATTTCCAGAAGGAAGGGATCGTACTGCGGCACCTCTGCGACTGGGCATGTTTCCTGACACGGCATTGGGACGAGATCGACCATGCACTGTTCCGCACGGCGATGGAGGACTACCGCATGGACAGGTTCGCCGACCTGATGACGGCCGCCGCCGTGGAATACCTCGGGGCGGAGGTTCCGGGCCCGGAATGCGAAGCGGGGATGCTCGGACGGTTCATGGAGGAGGTACTCACCCTGTCGCCGATGCCGGACAAGCCCCTGCCGCGCTTGTTCCGCAAACTCTCCGGCCCGTACCGGAACCGCTGGCGGCTGCGCGAAGTGCTCCGGACACCCGTATGGAGATATTATTACGATACGGTGCGCGGCCAGTGGAACGAGAAATTCACGGTATTCAGGTAGCCGCAGGCCGCAGGCGCCGGAATTCCCGGCCGAATCCGTCCCCGGAGAAAGCTGGCCGCGAAAGGACAAAAACAGCTATGATCCGGGAAAATCTTTTGCCGGATATTTTGGATTTAAAAATAAAGAGCTATATTTGCATCGTAAAACGACGCAAGGTATACGCTTTTTAGTGCATATCGGCAAGAAATAAGGACATAAAGAGGCGCAAAACTGGAATATCCAGCCCTTTTTGTGTCCTTTATTGTTTGTTACGCGGGCCGAATGGCCTATTCCCGGCATGGCAGCAGAGTTGTTGGCGGAGCGGGAAAAATTCGTATCTTTGCGTTCGACAGGAAAAAATGCGCAGGCCCTATCGTAGGGATGTACATGAGACAAGAGTCGTATTCCTACACAATTATTTCATCGCTTGACAACCGCACCCATGCGGAGGTGTCCCTAGGGTATGCCCATGGCTGAAAATCCGGAAAACAAACAACGCTGGTACGCATTGCGCGTCACCTACGGTCGCGAGATGCTCGTAAAGGGCTATCTGGACGGCATCGGCGTGGAGAGCTATATCCCGATGCACTTCGCCCGGCGGACATACGGGGAGCGGACGCGCAAGGTCTGGGAGCCGCTCATCCACAACCTGCTGTTCATCTGCACCTCGGCCGTGCGCCTGAAGGAGATCAAGGCCTGCACCACCCTGCCGATCCGCTACATCATGGATCGGGAGACAAAGGCACCGACGGTGATACCGGACAACCAGATGCGGGATTTCATGGCGGTCGTGGCGACACGGAACGAACATGTCGAGATCGTGGCACCGCAGGACGTCGACCTGGCCAGCGGCGATGCCGTCCGCGTGACCGGCGGGGTGTTCGCCGGGATCGAGGGCCGCTACATCCGGCACAAGGGGCACAGCAAGGTCGCCGTGGCGATCAAGGACATAGCCACCGCACTGACGGCTTACGTGCCGCTGAGGTATATCGAAAAAATAAATCAGCAGATCCTTCTTCCCACACATACGCAATCTGCGCAACGTTAATTCGAAAATTAACGCCTCTAAATTTTCGGTTATGAAACAAGTCATGCGGGAGTCTTTGCTCATAAAGCTTCCCGTCATCATCGGAGACCTATTCTTACTGAACCTGTCCTGGATACTGGCGCTCACGCTGTATCCGCAACCGGCCTGTATCACCCGCTCGCTGGAGATATTCGCCTGTCTCAACATCTGCTTCATCCCGGGCCTCTCGTGGTTCGGCGTGATCCTCTCCTCACGGATCGTCCCCTACGAAGAGATCATCCGCCGCGTATTCTACGTCGTACTCTGCCACCTGGGGTTCTTCGTGCTCATCCAGACCGTATGGAGCTACGGGCTGCTGCCGGTGCACCTGATGGGGACGTTCTACATCGTGCTCACCGTACTGCTGATGCTGTGGCGCTACACCTGCCGCATCGTGGTCAAGGTCACGCGCGGACACGGGCGCAACGCCCGCCGCGTGATCATCGTCGGGAGCAAGGACAATGCACAGGAGGTATACCACGAAATGGTCGACAACACCAGCACGGGCTACCGCGTACTCGGTTATTTCAGCAACCACGACGACCACACCCTGCCGGACAACACCCCCTGCCTGGGAAGCGTGGACGAGGCGCTGCCGTGGCTGGAGGCACACCCGGTAAACGAAGTGTACTGCTGCCTCTCGACGGATCGTTACGCGGAAGAGATATTCCCGATCATGGATTTCTGCGAAAACAATTTCGTCCGCTTCTTCTACGTGCCCAACCTGCGCAACTACATGAAGCGCACGATGAACCTCGAACTGCTGGGCAACGTACCGATCCTCTACATCCGCGAGGAGCCGTTGCGGCAGGCGTCGAACCGGTTTATCAAACGGGCATTCGACGTCAGCGTCTCAAGCCTGTTCCTCTGCACGCTGTTCCCCTTCATCTATATTTTCGTGGCCATAGGCACCAAACTGACCTCGCGCGGCCCGGTGCTCTTCCTGCAGGAGCGCAGCGGGGAGAACGGCCAGACGTTCAGGTGCATCAAATTCCGTTCGATGCGCGTCAACGCCGACGCCGACAGGGTGCAGGCGACCCGGGACGACCCGCGCAAGACCCGGTTCGGGGATTTCCTGCGCCGGTCGAGCATCGACGAGCTGCCCCAGTTCATCAACGTGCTCAGGGGCGACATGTCCATCGTGGGGCCGCGGCCGCACATGCTCCAGCACACCGAGCAATACTCGAAACTCATCAACAAATATATGGTTCGCCACCTGATCAAACCCGGCATCACGGGATGGGCCCAGGTGACGGGATACCGCGGCGAGACCCACTCCCTGAGCCAGATGGAAGGCCGCGTACGCCGCGACATCTGGTACCTGGAAAACTGGTCGCTGCTGCTCGACATCCGCATCATCTTCATGACGGTATGGAATGCCCTGCGGCAGGATGAGAACGCATATTAATTTCAGAAACCTATGAAAGGCATCATCTTGGCGGGTGGCAGCGGAACGCGTTTGTACCCGATCACGAAGGGCGTCAGCAAGCAGTTGTTGCCTGTTTACGACAAGCCGATGGTCTACTACCCTTTATCGGCGTTGTTTCTGGCTGGTATCCGCGACATCCTCCTGATCTCTACGCCAGAGGATTTGGGCGGTTTCCGTCGTCTGCTGGGCGACGGCTCCGACTACGGGGTTCGCATCAGCTATGCCGAGCAGCCGTCCCCGGACGGTCTTGCGCAGGCATTCCTTATCGGCGCGGATTTCATCGGCAATGACTCCGTGTGTCTGGTTCTGGGGGACAATATCTTCCACGGCTCGGGTTTCACGGGCCTTCTTCGCGAGGCAGTCCGCACGGCCGAGGAGGATGGCAAGGCTACGGTCTTCGGCTACCGTGTCGAGGATCCCCAGCGCTACGGCGTGGCGGAGTTCGATGCGGCGGGCAACTGCCTGTCGATCGAGGAGAAACCGGCGCACCCGAAATCGAACTACGCAGTGGTGGGCCTGTACTTCTACCCGAACAAGGTCGTGGATGTGGCCAAGGGTATCCGGCCCTCGGCGCGCGGGGAGCTTGAGATCACGAGCGTCAACCAGTCGTTCCTGCAACGCGGCGAGCTGAAGGTGCAGACGCTTCAGCGCGGCTTCGCGTGGCTGGACACGGGCACGCACGACTCGCTGGCCGAGGCCTCGATCTTCGTGGAGGTCATCGAGAAACGTCAGGGCCTCAAGATCGCCTGCCTGGAGGGCATCGCCTACCATAACGGCTGGATCACGGCCGCGAAGCTCCGTGAGCTTGCGCAGCCGATGCTCAGGAACCAGTACGGGCAGTACCTTTTGAAACTCCTCGACGAAACCCGACACTGATACCATGAAAGTCATCCCTACCGAAATAGAAGGTGTTGTTCTCCTCGAACCCGATGTCTTCGGAGACGAGCGGGGCTATTTTTTCGAGAGCTATTCTGAGCAGTCCTTCGACAGGCTCGTACGCCCCGTGCGGTTCGTGCAGGACAACGAGTCGATGTCGAAGTACGGCGTTCTTCGCGGTCTTCACTTCCAGCGGGGAGCGCATGCACAGTCGAAGCTGGTGCGCGTTGTCCGGGGCTGCGTGCTGGACGTCGCGGTGGACATCCGCCGGGGCTCGCCCACGTTCGGGCGACACGTCTCTGTGGAGCTCTCGGGGGATAACAAACGGCAGTTCTTCGTGCCGCGGGGCTTTGCGCACGGCTTCTCGGTGCTGAGCGACGAGGCTGTATTCCAATACAAGTGCGACAACCTCTATGCCCCCGAATCGGAGGGCGCCATTGCATGGAACGACCCGTCGCTGGGCATCGACTGGCGCCTGGCGCCGGGGGATGTCGTCCTCTCGCCCAAGGACAGCGGCCACCCGCGGCTGGCGGAGGCCGCGGAACTGTTCGACTACAATACGGACTACTATGCTTAATATCCTGATTACGGGCGCCCGGGGGCAGCTGGGGAGCTCCTTGCGGCAGCTTGGGAGCGTATCGCCCAACAACTACCTGGCCACCGACGTCGCGGAGCTGGACATCACCGACGCCGGGGCGGTGCTTCAAACGGTCAAGGAACAGCGTATCGACGTGATCGTCAACTGCGCGGCCTACACGAACGTGGAGCGTGCCGAGGAGGACGAGGCAAGGGCCGACCTGCTCAACCACAAGGCCGCGGCATACCTCGCAGCTGCGGCCAAAGAAACGGGTGCGACGCTGATCCACGTCTCGACGGACTACGTCTTCGACGGCACGGCCCATACGCCCTACAGGGAGGATATGGCGACCTCGCCGCTGGGGGCCTACGGGCGTACGAAGCTGGCGGGCGAAGAGGCCGTGAAGGCCTCGGGATGCCGTTACCTGATCCTGCGCACGGCGTGGCTCTATTCGGAGTACGGGAACAACTTTCTGAAGACGATGCTGCGTCTGACCTCGGAGCGCGAGACGCTGCGCGTGGTCTTCGACCAGGTGGGCACTCCGACCTACGCCGGAGACTTGGCGCTTGCGATCTTCTCCCTGATCGAGACGGGGCGCTACGCGGGCAACGAGGGGGTGTACCACTTCACCGACGAGGGCGTGTGCTCGTGGTACGACTTCGCGGTGGAGATCGCCGCGGCCGCGGGTCACGGCACGTGCCGCATCATCCCCTGCCACACGTCGGAATACCCCACGAAGGCCCAGCGCCCGGCCTACTCGGTGCTGGACAAGACCAAATTCAAAGAGACCTTCCAAATGGACATCCCCCACTGGAGGGAGGCTTTGATCTACTGCATGAAACGACTCACAGAAAATAACCCATGAAACGCACTATCCTGATTACGGGCGGAGCGGGCTTTATCGGCTCGCACGTAGTACGCCTGTTCGTGACGAAATACCCGGATTACCGGATCGTGAACCTGGACAAACTGACCTATGCGGGGAACCTCGCCAACCTGCGGGACATCGAGGATTCCCCGAACTACGTGTTCGAGAAGGGGGACATCTGCGACCTGGATATGCTGCGGGCGCTGTTTGGTCAGTATGACATCGACGGGGTCATCCACCTCGCGGCCGAAAGCCATGTCGACCGCTCGATCAGGGATCCGTTCACCTTCGCGCGTACGAACGTCCTGGGCACGCTCTCGCTGCTCGAGGCGGCACGGGAATACTGGAACGGTGATTGGGCAGGCAAGCTGTTCTACCACATCTCCACCGACGAGGTGTACGGGGCGCTGGAGCTGACCCGTCCCGAGGGAGATGCTGCGGGCGGGGAGAGCGGCGGCGGGCCCTTCGGCGAGGAGTTCTTCACCGAAGAGACGAAGTACGCCCCGCACAGCCCCTACTCGGCCTCGAAAGCCTCGTCCGACCACTTCGTGCGGGCCTACCACGACACGTACGGGATGCCGACGCTGGTGACTAACTGCTCGAACAACTACGGGCCCTACCAGTTTCCGGAGAAGCTCATCCCGCTGTTCATCAACAACATCCGCCACCAAAAGCCGCTGCCCGTGTACGGCCGCGGGCAGAACGTGCGCGACTGGCTGTACGTCGAGGATCATGCACGGGCCATCGACGTGATCTTCCACAGGGGCAAGGTCGCCGACACGTACAACATCGGGGGCTTCAACGAATGGAAGAACATCGACCTGATACGGGTGATCGTACGGACGGTGGACAGGCTGCTGGGCAACCCCGAGGGGTCGTCGGAGAAGCTCATCACGTATGTCACCGACCGCGCAGGCCACGATCTGAGGTACGCCATCGACTCGCGCAAACTCAAGCGCGAACTGGGCTGGCAGCCCAGCCTGCAGTTCGAGGAAGGAATCGAAAAAACTGTCCGCTGGTACCTCCAAAACCAATCGTGGATGGACGACATAACCTCAGGCGAATACCAGCAATACTATCAGAGCATGTATAAGGACAGGTAAAAGTGGCTTTTACGGATGTAACGTTCGGCCCGAAATGCAGGAAATCTCCCCAAATAATAAACGAATAGCCAAGAATACGCTTCTGCTCTACTTCCGGATGCTTTTCACCATGGCGGTAAGTCTCTACACTAGCCGAGTGGTATTGAATATTCTGGGAGTCGAAGATTTCGGCATCTACAATGTCGTGGGCGGAATAGTTGCTATGTTCGGATTTATTAACGGCTCCATGGCATCGGCGACACAACGATACCTGACATTCGAATTAGGCCAAGACAACAGAAATCAATTAGCAAAAGTTTTCGCCACCAGTCTTTCAATACATGCCATTATATCTTTTTTCATTGTATTATTAGCAGAAACGATCGGACTTTGGTTTTTATGGAATAAAATGCAAATACCGGCCGACCGCATGAATGCCGCATTCTGGGTATTCCAGTGCTCGGTAGCGGCATCGGTTATTATGATTATGAGTGTACCCTATAATGCGGCTATCATCGCCCATGAAAAAATGAGTGCATTCGCCTATATTTCAATCATAGAGGTCTCTTTGAAATTACTGGTCGTTTATTTTCTTCAATATTTTCATGTCGATAAGCTGATATTGTATGCCGTATTAATCGTTATTGTCCAGTTCATTATCCGTCTATGTTACAGTTGGTATTGCAACAGGCATTTCAAAGAGACAAAATATCGTTGGATATGGGATAAAACGCTGTTCTGCGAAATGACAGGATTTGCCGGTTGGAATCTTTTCGGCAACCTCGCAGCTATCACATTTACACAAGGACTCAATCTTCTGTTAAATATGTTTTTCGGTCCGGTTGTCAATGCGGCCAGAGGTATCGCCGTGCAGGCCCAAACCGCCATCGGTCAATTCAGCAACAACTTCCAAACAGCCCTCAACCCACAAATAACCAAATCATATGCAACCGGAGACCGGGAATATATGCACAGCCTGATTTTCCGGAGTGCCAAATTTTCATTTTTTCTCCTGCTGTTCCTGTCATTGCCGATCCTCATTGAAACCAAGGCGATATTGACGCTCTGGCTGAAAATCGTCCCTGACCACACAGTCGTATTCCTAAGAATCATGCTATGCACAACATGGGTGTATGCGATCTCCAATCCGTTGATTACAGCAGCTTCGGCCACAGGTAAGATCAAACTCTACCAAAGTGTCGTCGGAGGTTTATTATTACTGATCCTGCCGATCTCTTATCTTTGTTTACGGTTGGGACTTCCCGCATACAGTGTCCTTATCGTGCATCTAGGCATGGAGATCACAGCGCAATTCGCCCGGCTGTGGATGCTGCGGCGAATGATTCGGTTGTCGTTGCGGGAATATTTCACCAAAGTGATCTGGCGTATATCCAAAGTTACGATAATTGCGCTTGCAGCGCCTCTGGCCGTTGCATACTGGCTGCCGGGAGAAGGAATATGGAACCTTCTGACGATCTGCCTGATTTGCGCCATATCGACAAGTATGTCCGTTTACTGGTTCGGACTTACATCCGGAGAGAAAATATATATATCCTCGAGAATCTCATCTATCGTATCAAAATTCAGAAAATGATTTCCATTACTTCAAAGGAAATGTGCTGCGGCTGTGCAGCATGCGAACAGCGGTGTCCCAAGTCCTGTATTGTGATGCGCGAAGATGAGGAAGGGTTTCTTTATCCGCAAACAGACATGTCAAAATGTATAGATTGCGGCTTGTGCGAAAAAGTCTGTCCGGTACTCAATCAGGGCGAAAAGAGAAAGCCGCTCTATGTATATGCCGCAAAAAATAAAAATCCTCAAATTCAGCTATACAGTTCTTCAGGAGGTGTTTTTACCCATATTGCAGAACAGATTATTCAGAATAACGGTGTGGTTTTCGGAGCTCGTTTCGACGAGAATTGGGCTGTTAAACACGACTACACCGAAACACTCGAGGGACTCGCAGCCATGCGAGGCAGTAAATATGTACAAAGCCGAATAGGCAGTACTTACCAGCAGGCAAAAGATTTTTTGGAAGCCGGACGTTTAGTGCTCTTTTCGGGCACTCCCTGTCAAATAAGAGGTTTAAAGCTTTTTTTGGCAAAAGAATATGAAAATCTATTGACCGTAGATTTAGTTTGCCACGGTGTTCCCAGCCCCGAAATCTGGCGACAATATTTACATGAAATAATAGCGACGGGGGGGGGGCCGACATACAAATTCCGAGTTGCGGACCACATCCCAAATTACGGGTATCAATTTCAGGGACAAGACGACCGGATGGCAAAGCTACAGTTTGCGGTTCACACTCCGCAGAGAGACCGGGTTCGGTCTTCCGGAGACGGCAGACATATCCAGAATACACTATAAGGATCCATTCTTTTACTGCTTCCTGTCGCATGTGATGGAAAGATATTCATGCTACGCCTGTCCGGCAAAAGAACTGAAAAGCGGCAGTGACATCACCCTCGGCGATTTTTGGGGATTTCGCGGCACCAAAGACTTTCCGGATGACAACAACGGTATAAGTCTGTTGCTGATTAATACTGATCAAGGCAACAAATATATTACCGGCACATTACGTTCGGAGCAATCCTATGAAAAAGTCATCAAACAAAATCCGATGATCACCGCCAGTCTTATCAAGGATCCGAGAAGAGATACTTTTTATAAGGCGGTTGCAAAGTCTTCGCTGCACCGGCAGAGCAAAAAACTGAGGCTAATAAACAAAATCAAAAGATATGCGAATCGGCTTGCTGACATTACCCTTGGAAACGGGATACGGTAGCATATTGCAGGCATATGCGCTGAAAACGGTACTGACGCGGCAAGGGCACGAAGTCATACTCATTCGCCGTCTCGTTAAAAAAAAGCGGTTCGACGGCTGGAACATCTTGAAACGAAGCGTCAAGAAATACATATTCAGGAAACCGGCCTGTGTTTTCTACGATAAGAAAGTCTACGACGAATACCCCGTAATTACCCAGCACACGCAACCATTCATCGACAAATGGCTGCAACCCTTTTCACCGGTCTATTATAACAGCAGAGCATACGAGGACATCCGCGATTTAAAATGCGACGCCTACATCGTAGGTTCCGATCAGGTATGGCGCAAAGGGTGTATGGAGGAGATCAAAGATTATTACTTCTCCCCGATCGACGGCCGTACAGCGAAACTAATTGCTTACGCGGCGTCATTCGGTATCGACGAATGGACATATTCGAAGAAAGAGACCCGATTCTGCACCCGGAAGCTAAAGGAGTTCACCGCAGTCAGCGTACGGGAAGATTCCGGTGTGGAATTATGCAAAAGGCATCTCAACCATACCGCTGAACATGTTTTAGATCCGACAATACTTCTGTCACCTGCGGACTATCGAAAACTCATCGGCGAAGAAGGGGCCGAAAAGTACACAAACAAAATAACGGCTTTCATATTAGACCGTTCCGAGGACAAACTGGCGGCACTGGAAAAAGTTTCGAAGGTCTTAGCCATGGACTACAACTTTGCAGCGACGGAAACCGAAGACAGACTGGCCCCTCTCGAAAAAAGAATAGCGCCATCCGTAGCGGACTGGCTGAAGGCGATGTATTATGCCGATTTTATTTTCACGGACTCCTTTCACGGCTGCGTTTTCTCCATTCTGTTCAACAAACCGTTCGTATTATATGTCAACAGAAACAGAGGCGTCGCACGATTCGATTCGCTGTTGAAGCTGTTCAAAATAGAGAACAGAACCCTATCCGATTCAAACGAGTTGGAGAGTTGCCGCATAAGACAATCCATAGACTGGAAGCCTATAAATGCGAAACTGGAAGAAATGCGTTCGAAATCCATGCGTTTCCTCGAAAATGCGCTTACCGCAAAAGACGAACAATAAAATCCGACTGATGAATATAACCTTCCTGCTACGTTTGTGGCCCGTATACGGCGGCGGAGAAACCGTAACGATCTGCCTTGCCAACGAAATGATAAAACGAGGGTGGAATGTATCTGTTCTCTATTTCAAAAATAACACACGCCCCGACTTGCCTTTCATCGATCCCGCCGTAAAGGCCGTTCAAATACCCGATATCCGCTGCGACGAGTTTACGACTCGCTTTCCCGATGCCGACAAAGTAACCAGCTATCTGAAAGAATATATTCAGGAAAACGACATCCATTATCTTATCAATCAATGGTGGCCGGTCGAATATATCCGTGGAATAAGGGGACGGTATAAGACAAAGATCGTCACATGTCTCCATCAGGCGCTTTATACCCCAATGATCGAGGGAACGGGGATAAACGGATTTCTGAAAAAAAGATGCACTTCGCTGTATAAATTCTGGAAAAAGAGACATAGTTGCAGGCAGGTGACAAGATTCCTTCCGCATACGGATAAATATATTTTCCTGTCTCCGGCCTTTCAACATCAGTACGAGCAATTTGCCAACCATAAAAATACGAATCGACAATTGGGTGCCATCCCCAATCCGCTGGTTTACCCGAACGAAATACGGCCGGAAGATTTGCAGTCGAAAGAGAAGACCGTTCTTCTCGTAGGCCGGATGGTGGAAATCCAGAAACGCATAACGCGGGCGATCAAAATATGGAGCGCCATCGAAAACGATCCCCGCTTGGACGAGTGGAATTTCCGAATTGTCGGTGAAGGACCGGATTTGGCCATGTATAAACAACTGGCGCAGACATTAGGATTAAAGAGAATTTCGTTCGAAGGCTTCCGAAATCCGCAGCCCTATTACAAGCAGGCCGCCATTTTCATGATGACCTCCGCCTTCGAAGGGTTTCCTATGACATTGGTCGAAGCACAACAATGCGGTGTTGTTCCGGTTGTAATGGATTCCTACCTGTCGCTGCACGACATCGTCGAAACCGGATACAACGGCATCATCGTTTCCAATGAAGACCTTACGGGTTATGTAAACAAAATAAAAGAGCTGATGACAGACACCTCCCTTCGGGAAAAACTGGCAATGAACGGCCTGCACTCCTGCCGCAGGTTCTGCGTAGAAGAGATTGTCAACAATTGGGAAGAACTGTTCAACGACCTAAGTGCAAACCGCCGATGATTTCGAATGTCAACAAACTTATAATCTGGATATTGCTTTTTTCATGCTGCTGGGGATTACTCACTCCTCAGTTTGTTTTGCTTCCGGTGATTCTGGCGCTGTTCTATATGATGAAAACCATTCTGGAAAGACAATCCGGAATGTTTAAGAAACACCTGATCGCATACTTCATCTTTTTCATAATCAGCGGATTCTCAAGCTTATATTACGAGCAGCAAAGCCTATTCAAAACATTCAGCTCGATTGCCTGCCTGCAATTTTTCACAATTCTGTCTTATTTTGTTTTCCTATCCGGCAAATACTCTATAAAAGACATAGAAAAGGCAATGGTGATCGCCTACGTTATTTTCTTATGTTGTTTTACAATCCAACTGATATCTCCCGATGAAATATTCAATCTGGCAACGGACTATATGGATATCGGACGATTTACCATGTACGGACAACTGATCGCCTATATCTGTCTATTCTATTTTTACGGGAAATATTTATTTTCAGGCAAGACCAAATACCTGCTATACATACTGCCTGCGTTCTTCGTCCTTTTTATAGCAGGATTCAGGACCCAGATAGCTGCCATATTATTGGCATTGGGCCTGTTTACCTACTCGGTAAAGAAAATCGCGAGTATAAAATATATGCTTCTGTTCCTTATTGTCATAGGTGTTCTCTACCAAACTTCGGTCGTTCAGAACTCCATAAACAACATGATGAAACGGCAGGAAGCTGGTGACACATTTGCCAACGAAGATTATATACGGGTCATCCAATTCAACTATTTTACAAAAGAGCATTTCAAATCCCCCGTCGAATATATATTGGGAAGCGGAATCCCCAATCCCAGAACGAAATACGGTCAGCCGTTCTATACTGTCGATCTTACATTAGGTCCTTATAACGGCTGGCAGGACTGGGGTATCGTCGGACTGAGCTGGATGATCGGAATTCCAGCCGTATTGGCCCTTCTCTTCCCCGTCTTTCGAATCATCAGAAGAAAATGCGACGACAAAATTCTCTTTTTGAAATTCTTCTATATTTTTCTGCTGCTGTCAAGTTTCACTACCATAGAATTCTACAGAGTCGGTTCCTTCTTTTTCCACGGGTTGTTATTTTATCTGTACGAACTATACCATAGACACTCTAAACATGATAACATCGGACACACTCAAAAGGTATTGGGTCAAACTCGCCGTGTTGTTAATAGCTGACGGAGAGAAAAAAGCACAATGGCTGAAAAAGCACCGCATATTCCATCATATCGGAGAAAACTGCAGCTTCAAAACGAATATTCTTCCGGCGGAACCGTTTCTTGTCTGCCTGCACGATAACGTACGCATCGCCGCCGGCTGCAGACTAATCACCCACAGCATGACATGCAGCGTATTCAACAGAGCCACCGGCTCCAATCGCTTTTATTGTCAATACGGCAAAATAGAAATCCATAGTAATGTTTTCGTGGGGGGGGGAAGTACCATCATGTACGGTGTGACCATCGGTGAAAATTCGATCGTCGCGGCCGGCTCCGTCGTTACAAAGGACGTACCCGCCGGCAGTGTAGTGGGAGGCGTCCCGGCTAAGATCATAGGCACATTCGAAGAATCCATGAAAAAAGCGGAATCGTTCAGCAGCAATTTCAGAGGCAAAACTACGGATTATTCCGTTGCTGCTCTTTTGAAAATAAAACCCGTTCAGTTCGATATCGACAAACAATGAAAACAATTTGCTATATAATCCCCTATTTCGGGAAATTACCGAAAAATTTTGCACTTTATCTATTAGGCTGTGCACAAAATCCGACTATAGATTGGAAAATACTGACCGACGACAGAACGCCTTATGAATTTCCAACGAACGTACACGTCAAATACTGTAACTACGAAGAGGTCAAACAACGGATAAAGGCTTGGTTCGATTTTGAAACCGTGATTGACAGGCCGTGGCGATTATCGCTTTTCAAGCCGGCATATGGAGAAATCTTCGCAGAAGAACTTTCCGGATATGATTTCTGGGGACATTGCGACATTGATCTGATGTGGGGAAATATACGGACATTTTATTCGGAAAACAACCTGAATAAATATGAGCGGCTCGGCTTTTTGGGGCATTCCACACTGTATAAGAACACGCCGGAAGTAAACGCCCGTTACAAGCGGATCGTCCCCGGAGAAATCAATTACAAAGACGTATTCAGCGGCAGAAGCAGCTATAGCTTCGATGAAAACGGGATGGATGCGATTTACCGGTATCTGAACATTCCGTATTTCGACGAAGTAGTCTTCGCAGATCTGGAAAAATATGAACCGGGATTCGTTCTAGGCCATTTCCCCGCTTCGGAAAAGGATAAAAACAAATATCAAATATTCACATGGGAAAACGGCAGGTTATATAGAAACTATCTGCAAAAAGACGGAATTCACCGCGATGAATTTCTGTATATCCATTTTTTCTGCCGTCCCATGAAATACGTCGCCGACCGTTTGTCCGCAAACACGACATATTACATGTATCCCGATGTCATGACAGACAAGCCGATCGGAGTAAGTGCGGAAAGTTTGAAAAAATACGGCACCCGCAACAGCATCGCCTTCTTAGCAAACAGCATATGGGCAAATCGACACAAAATAACATGGCAGCGAATCCGGAACAATTTCCGCACCTTTTTGAATTATAAACGTCACAGCAACGAATAACAGCACGGAAGCGCACATCCATCAAATGAAGCGAATCCTATTTATCGCCACAGAGTCTGCACCGGGGATGATTCCATACACATCCTCTGTCATAAATGCATTATCGAAAAGCAATGAATTCGAGATATACGCAGTGGTTGTCAATTCCGGAAAACGATCTTACCGCAACTACCTGAAGGGAGTCGAGCATATCGAATATATAGAATATCCCCGCTCCAAACTTCTCAAGTTAATATACAAAATATATCCGGCAAGAATCATACACACGATAAAAAGAACTGCGAAAACACACAAAATAGATGCAATTCATCTACTAACAGGAGACTTCAGTCTGTTTTTTTATATTCTATGCCAACGCCCTAAAGAGCGGTTGTACTATACGGTTCATGACCTGAATCAGCACGAATCGGATACAATGACTTTTCTAGGCAGGCTCTTGCACAAATACGTCGTATGGTGTACACATACCTACCTGAAAATCATTCCGAATCTAACGACATCATCGCAACATCAGTACGAAACTTTAAAAAAAAGCTACCCGAATAAACACGTTGTATTCAATCATTTCCCCTCGTTAGTAACCCAAGCGATAAAAAATGGAAGAAAACAAATAGAGGAGCTGAAAAACACATCCGGTTACATTCTGTTTTTCGGTACTGTCGATCACTACAAAGGTGTCGATCTGCTGATGGAGGCATACGATCAAAAAGTTTTCCACGACAAACACAAGCTGGTAATAGCAGGAAAAGGCAGGCAGTACGTAACCGACAATAAAAACATTATCAGACTGAACCGGTTCATCGAAGATGCCGAAATCAGAGATCTGTTCACCAAAGCCGCAATCATAGTTTATCCGTATCGTTCGGCCACCATGTCGGGCGTGCTTTCCCTTGCGTTCTATTTCAGGAAGAAAGTCGTGATGTCGGATGTGCCTTTTTTCAAAGAATACGCCAACCGGGACTCGCTGTTCTTCAGAACCGGAGATGTCGAAGATCTGGCCGACAAGCTGCAACAGGCATTGGATTCCGGCAACGCCAGCACAAATGCGAATCTGTATGCGGAATTCTATTCGGAGAATATATTGGAACAGGACTATATAAATTTGTACTCAGCCCCGGCGGACAAACAGATGTGATGCTATGAAGGTATTGATATTGAATCCGATCCTTTTTACGGCGGACAATAATGTAATTCCCAAAGTCAAATCGATAAAAGACACGATGATTTACAACATGTGTCTCGGATTCAAACAACTGGGGCACGATGTAACATTAGCCGCCGCCGAGGAGTATGCTCCTGCAGAAAAAGAAGCGTATGATTTCGAAATTCTTTTTTTCAAATCGGACTTTAAACGAATTTTCCCGCCGGCTATGTTGCCATTATCATCAAATCTATGGAAATACCTCAAACGGGAAAACACGCGCTATGACCTGATAATTTCAAGCGAATTATTTTCGTTCCAAAGTTTATTCACGGCCTGTCTATGCCCCCGAAAAACCATAATATGGCATGAATTGGCCTTACATCCTAGAAAACTGCATAAGTTGCCGTCGAAGATATGGTACAATTTCATAGCGCCGCTATTCATGCGAAAAATGCTTGTAGTCCCCCGTTCCGAAGCTGCTTATGATTTTATAAAAAGATATCACAAAAAAACGACACCCGAATGTGTCGAACATGGAGTCAACAGCGAAAAATTCAAAATGTCGGCAGAAAAAAGTGATTTTTTCATCGTCATTTCCCAGCTGCTCGAGAGAAAAAACATAGCGTCCATCATTACCAAGTTCGCCGAACTGCTGAAAACAGAACGATACAAAGATTTCGCTCTATATATCATAGGCCAAGGGCCTATGGAGGAAAAACTCAAAATGCAGACAGCCGGCCTAAATTTGCAAAACAAGATAATATTCACAGGTTTCCTCCCACACTCCACGATGCGTGAATACACCGCTCATGCAAAAGCACTGCTAATCGACACGCTCCAAGACAACAACATGGTTTCCATTCCCGAAACGCTGGTCTGCGGGACTCCGGTGATTACAAACTCGATTCCTACGAATTCCCATATTATAAACCGGCACCGATTAGGTATAGTAAAAAATAACTGGAACGAAAATGATTTGATGGAAATCATCGACAACAATTCCTTTTATGTCAAAAACTGCATCGGCTACCGGGACAACCTGACAAACGTCCATTCTGCACAATTATTGACGGACATCTATAAAAAATCAATTCAAAAACAGTAAAATACCATTTCCGACATATCAGACGCAACGCCTAACTAGAGAGCCTCAGTATGCTGTTCAATTCATTTGTATTTCTACTTGCATTTCCGATAATCTTCGCCGCATATTATCTCTGTCCGATAAAATGGCGCAGCTGGCTTCTATTACTGATAAGTTATGCAGTCTATATGAACTGGGTGCCCGTATACGCATTGATCCTCTTGTGGGTAACTCTGACGACCTATACCGGCGCTCGTTATATATCCCGCAACAGCCCCAAGAACAAGCTAAAAATGACCGTCGCAGGAATTTTGACCTTGCTGCCGCTGCTTTTCTTCAAATACTACAATTTTATAAATAATATCGTATACGATATATTGACGCCCCTCCACCTGCGCATCGAAATAAATACAATGCATTGGGCCGTTCCCATCGGCATATCCTTCTTTTCATTTCAGGCATACGGATATCTGGCGGACGTATATTACAGACGGATCGACTGCGAACGCAACCTCCGGGACTATGCACTGTTCATTTCATTTTTTCCGCAAATAGCTTCGGGTCCTATCAGCAAGGCGAAGGATCTGCTGCCGCAAATCAAAAGTCTCAAAACTTTCGATGCCGACAAAGCGACACAGGGGTTGCAACTGTTGTTATGGGGCTTGTTTCTAAAAGTCGTGTTAGCAGACCGATTAGGTCTGTACGTAGACAGCATTTATGACAATTACACCTACCAGACGGGGTTCTCCCTGTTCGTCGCCAGTTTGTGTTATTCGCTGCAAATATACGGAGACTTTGCAGGTTATTCGTTAATGGCTATCGGAGTCGCCAAAGTCTTGGGATTCGATCTGATCAATAACTTCAACCGCCCCTATTTCGCAACCAGCATAACCGACTTCTGGCACCGATGGCACATTTCGCTGTCCATCTGGCTCCGTGATTACGTATACATTCCGCTGGGCGGCAGCAGATGCAGCAAATTACGCACCTATTGGAATATTTTCGCGACTTTTCTAGTCTCCGGAATCTGGCACGGCGCGAATTGGACATTCATCATATGGGGAATTATTCACGGAGTCGCGCAAATAGCCGAAAAGGCATTGCGTCTTCAGAAGTATGAAGGGGGGGGGAATCGCCGGCTTCGTATTATCATCACATTCCTTATCGTCAACTTCGCATGGATATTTTTCCGGATGCCCTCGATAACGGACGCATGCAAGGTCATCGGCAAAATATTCACGGATTTCGGAACTACCCTGTTTTTATCAAACAGCAGCAATATGATCTACATGCTCGTCGCCGTCTGCATATTGTTCTTTAAAGACATGCGCGACGAATTCTTCCCACGCCGGTTTCTCTTCTTCGAAAACAGAAACATAGCAATCAGGTGGAGTTCCTATCTGTTTCTAATGTTTCTAATCCTTCTGACGGGCGTATTGGATTCCGGACAATTCATTTATGTAAACTTCTAACGCATGCGGAATTTTCTGATCAAATCGGCCATATTTCTTACGTTATGCGGTCTGCTTGACTTCGGTTTGGGCAAAATCTTCGGTTATCTGACAGTCCATGCAACCGGCGGATATACAAAACGGGATAATTTCATATCCGACGAAGTCGATGCAAACATCCTGATTTTCGGCTCGTCGCGGGCCGCTCATCACTACGTCCCTTCGATATTGTCCGATTCATTGGACATGAGTTGCTATAACTGCGGATTGGACGGCAACGGCATCATATACGGGTATGGAAAGCTAAAAACGATTACGGCCCGGTACTATCCCAAAATCGTCATACTGGACATCCAGCCTACATTCGATCTGTTTACAAACGACAATTGCAAATACTTGGCTCCCTTGCGGCCGTATTATCAATATCCGGGAGTCGATTCATTATTCTGGGACATAAATCCGTCCGAACGTTGGAAAATGATGTCGAATTCCTACCGGTTCAATTCGAAATTCTTGAGCATTCTAATGGATAATTTATCGGATCGAGCCGTATCTTCCGATAACGGCTACATGCCTTTATACGATACGATGACTTACGAGCCGTCAAAATCCACCGCAAAGAAAAACGAAACAGATCCTGTCAAAATCCGTTATTTTGAGCAATTCATTTGTGAAGTAAAAAGACATTCCGCCCTGTTTGTATTCATATCGCCCGAATACGGGAGCAATGCCGACTGGCCTGACATCGTGGAAGGCATATGTGCAAAATACAGCATTCCCTACTACAATTACCTAAGCGACAAACGCTTTGCAAACAACAAAACGTATTTTGTCGATTCATCGCACCTGAACGACAACGGCGCAAGAGCCTATACGGAAATAGTTGCAACCGATATAAAATCCAAATTGAAAACTCGCTGTCTTACCTCCGATCGCTTTTATGAAAGTTCTGCTTGCCAATAAATTCTACTACCGCCGCGGCGGAGACTGCGTATGCACGCTGAATCTGGAACAGCTGCTCAAAGACCACAATCACGATACTGCGGTATTCGCCATGCAGCATCCGGAAAACCTCCCGACTCCGTGGAGCAAATATTTTCCGAGCGAAATACGCTTCTCGCCGGGATCGAACATATTCGAAACCTTCCGGCGGCCATTCGGTTCGAAAGAGGTAAAACGGAAATTCAGCGCATTACTGGATGACTTCCAGCCGGACGTCGTTCACCTGAATAATATCCACACGCAATTATCCCCTCTGATCGCCGAACTCGCCCATCGGAGAGGTATCAAAGTCGTATGGACGCTGCACGACCTGAAACTGCTGTGTCCCCGGTACGACTGCCTGCGCAACGGAGAAACGATCTGCGAAGCATGTTTCACGGACAAACATAAGGTATTGGAGAACAAATGCATGAAAAACTCGTGGCTGGCAAGTATACTGGCGTATAAAGAAGCCCGGAAATGGAACAGGGAAAGGCTTGAGGCATGCACCGATTCGTTTATCTGCCCCAGTCAGTTCATAGCCGACAAAATGATACAGGGCGGTTTCGATAAAAGCAAAATGCATACATTATGCAATTTTATCGACGTTGAAAAATGTGAAGAAGCAGACTATCTAAAAAAAGATTATTACTGCTATATCGGCCGCATATCGCATGAAAAGGGAATAAAGACTCTGATCGCCGCCGCCAACCGGCTGCCCCACAAACTGGTCATCATCGGCAAGGGTCCGCTGGATGCCGAGATGAAGAAACTCGCGGGGCCAAATGTCGAATTCGCAGGATTCAAGCAGTGGAACGAAATAAAACGAATTGTCGGTCAGGCCCGCTTTTGCGTAATTCCGTCGGAATGCTATGAAAACAACCCGCTTTCGGTCATCGAATCCCAATGCTTGGGCACGCCGGTACTGGGCGCTCAGATCGGCGGCATTCCCGAATTGATTCAGGAGGGATGCAACGGTTTGCATTTCAGAAGCAGGGATACGGACGATATGACCGCCAAGATTCAGGCAATGTATGACGCTCCATTCGACTATCCCTCCATTGCCCTCGAAGCGAAAAAACGCTACAACTCGGAAACATACTATAAACAACTCATACAGCTATACAATCTATAATTCAACCCTTCGGTTTATACAAATCATTCTGTCAAAATCATGTCTGTTAAGAATATCCCGCACCCCACCGACGCCAGCATTATCCTGACCTATCGCTGTCCGATGAAATGCAAAATGTGCAACATCTGGTTCAACCCGACGAAAAAGGAGGAAGAGATCAAGGCGTCGGATCTCCGTACACTGCCGCGCCTGAAATTCATCAATCTGACCGGCGGAGAACCCTTCGTCCGCGAGGATCTGGCGGAAATCGTGGAAGAGTGTTATAAACATACGGAACGCATCGTCATCTCCACCTCTGGATGGTTCGAAGACAAAGTCGTAGCCTTGGCGAAACGATTCCCCAACATCGGCATCCGCATCTCGATCGAAGGACTGAGCTGCAAGAACGACGAACTGCGCGGACATGCCGGCGGATTCGACAAGGGGCTGAGGACACTGCTCACGCTGAAACAAATGGGACTGAAAGACATCGGATTCGGCTGCACCGTGTCGAACAATAATTCCAAGGATATGCTTTCGCTCTATCAGTTGTCGCTGTCCTTGGGCATGGAATTCGCCACGGCAGCTTTCCACAACTCCTATTATTTCCACAAGGACGACAACGTAATCACCAACAAGGACGAGGTGTGCAAAAACTTCGAACGGCTGATCGAATGGCAGTTACAGGAGAACCATCCGAAAAGCTGGTTCCGCGCATGGTTCAATATGGGGCTGATCAACTACATCGAAGGCGGCCGCCGCATGCTGCCGTGCGAAGCGGGTTCGGCAAACTTCTTCATCGATCCTTTCGGCGAGGTATATCCGTGCAACGGTCTCGAAGAGAAATACTGGCAGAAATCGATGGGCAACATCCACGAAACACCCGACTTCATGGATATCTGGGAGAGCGACCGGGCGCAGGAAGTCCGCGCTATGGTCCGGAAATGCCCGAAAAACTGCTGGATGGTCGGCACGGCCAGCCCGATTATGCACAAATACATGAAATACCCGCTGAAATGGGCGATCAAAAACAAGCTCCGCAGCCTGCGGGGAAAACCGGCCTGTCTGAACAAGAAGTGGTGCGATGTCGGCCAAGACCCGATGCAGGGCGATTTGCGGGAAAAATTCTAACCAAGTCGTGGATGCCAAAAAGAATGACCGTTTTCCGGCCATGAAAATAGTCGTCACCGGAACCCGCGGCATACCGAATATCATGGGAGGCGTGGAAACGCACTGCGAAGAGTTGTTTCCGCGTATTGCTCGAAAAGGCTTCGAGGTAACCGTTATACGGCGGAAAAGTTACGTACGCGACACGCTGTCCAGCTACAAGGGCATCACGCTATCGGACATCGAAACGCCGCGGAAAAAATCGCTCGAAGCAATCGTCCACACGTTCAGGGCCATCGTGCGGGCCAAACGCCTGAAAGCCGACATCGTCCACATCCATGCGGTGGGCCCGGCACTGCTGACACCGCTGGCCCGTTTGCTGGGAATGAAAGTCGTATTCACCCACCACGGGCCGGACTACGACCGGGACAAATGGGGCATGGCGGCCAAAACGGCACTCCGCCTGGGCGAGGCCGCAGGCACGCTCTTCGCCAACGAAGTCATCGTGATCTCGCATGTGATCGACGACATGCTGATCCGGAAATACGGACGTAAAGACTGCCATGTGATCTACAACGGCGTCCCCTCGCCGGATGTCACCGACTATCCGGAATATTTCGGGGAGCTGGGGATCGAACAAGGAAAGTATATCTTCGCAATGTGCCGGTTCGTACCGGAAAAGAACCTGCACCACCTGATCGAAGCGTTTTCACGTACCGAGCACAGGGAATGCAAGTTGGTCATTGCCGGGGACAGCGATTTCGAGGACGACTATTCCGCAAGCCTGAAGAAATACGCCCGCGAACAGGGAGTCGTGCTGCCCGGATTTATCAAGGGCAGGAAATTGCACGCATTGCTGTCGCATGCCCGGTGTTTCGTACTACCCTCCTCACACGAAGGGCTCCCGATCGCACTGCTCGAAGCAATGAGTTACAGGCTGCCTGTGATCGTGAGCGACATCCCCGCAAACCTGGAAGTCGGGCTCGGGCAGGAATTCTATTTCCCGTTGGGCGACAGAAGGGCTCTGGCACGCAAACTCCAGGAAAATATGGACGCCCCTTACCGGCAAATAGAGTATCCCATGGAAAAATACGATTGGAATGCGATCGCCGAACGGACGGCCTCGGTCTACACCAAATACGCGAAACCGGGGAAATAGCCACAGCCCTATTCCCGGCGGCTGATTTCCGCCACGGTCGCCCCGACGAAAGCTATGAGCTCCGCCGGGGCGATTTTCAGTTGGAGGCCGCGGACGCCGGCGCTGATGTAGATGGCCGGAAGCGACGCGGCCGAGGAGTGGATGTAGGTCGGAAACTGTTTTTTCATGCCGATCGGCGAGCAGCCGCCACGGATGTAACCCGTCACGGGCAGCAGCTCCTTCATCGGAATCAGGTCGGCCTTCTTGTTGCCCGATACGCGTGCGGCGGCCTTGAGGTCGACCTCGTGGTCGGCGGGCACCACGCATACGAAATGCCCCGTGCGGTCGCCCCGCAGCACGAGGGTCTTGAAGACGCTTCCGACATCTTCTCCCAGCTCTTCGGCCACGTGTGTCGCCGCAAGGTGTTCTTCGTCGACCCGGTAAGGGACGAGTTCATAGGTTATCTTAGCGCGGTCGAGCAAGCGGGCCGCATTGGTCTTTTCGACTTTTCCGTGTGCCATTTCTGCTTTTGGTGTTCGATTTTTCGACTTAAATTATGCAAAAGTAATTTATTTTGACCAAACAGGTTCTTTTTAATTATTTTTGCAAAATGCTCCGTGGCAAAATTACATACAGGCTGCTCGCCTCGCTGATCGCAGCTTTGTCCGTGTGCACGACCCTGTCGGCACAGAGCACCCGTGTCCGCGGCCGTGTGACGGATGCCGCCAGCGGTGCCCCGATGCAGTTCGTGAGCGTCGTGTTCCCCGGCACCACGACCGGCATCACGACCGATGAGGAGGGTATCTATACGCTCGAGACCCGCGATACGGTGGGACGCGTACAGGCCTCGATGGTCGGCTACGCCACGCAGACCAAGCCGCTCACGCGGGGCGGCTTCAACCAGGTAGACTTCGCCCTGGAAGCGGTCGAATTCGGCATCGGCAGCGTCGTCATCACCCCGGGCGAGAACCCCGCACACCCGATCCTGAAAGGGGTCGTGCGCCGCAAGCCGCAGAACAACCCCGACGAGTACGAACGCTACCACTGCGCCACGTACACCAAGATGGAGCTCGACCTGACGAACGTCAAGCCGCGCTTCCGCAATAAGCGGCTGCAACGCAACTTCGGCTTCATCTTCGAATACATCGACACGTCGGCGCTCACCGGGCAGGCCTACCTGCCGGCCATGATCTCCGAGACCACGGCCGACTTTTACCACAGCAAGCGCAACCCCTCCCTGTCGCGCGAGATCATCCGCGCCAACCGCGTATCGGGAGTGGAGGACAGCTTCGCCATCGCCCAGTTCACGGGGCAGATGCACGGCAACGTCAACTTCTACGCCAACTTCATCGACATTTTCAACGTCCGTTTTGCCAGCCCGCTCTCCGACGGGGGACTCTTCTATTACGACTATTTCCTGGTGGACAGCATGCAGGTCGACGGCCGCAAGACCTACAAAATCCGGTTCCACCCCAAACGGCTCACCTCCCCGGTGCTCGACGGCGAGGTGAACATCGACTCGGCGTCGTATGCCCTGCAATCGGCCTCGGCGCGCATGCCCAAGGGCGTCAACGTAAACTGGATCAAACACCTGCGGCTCGAAAACGAGAACCGCATCGTGCGCGACAGCACGTGGTTCCGAAGCCGCGACCGCGTATCGGCCGAATTCTCGGTCACCACGGCCGACTCATCGAAACTGACCTCGTTCATCGGGACGCGCGAGGTGGTCTACACCGACGTGCGGATCGGCGAACCGATCCCCGCCGAGGTCATACGCATGGACAACAACGTCGTGATCGGCGACCAGGGGCAGGAGAGCAGCAAGGACGAAGCCTTCTGGGAGAGCGTCCGCCCCTACCGGCTGAGCGACAAGGAGAAAGGCATCTATTCGATGGTCGACTCGGTGCAGAACGTCCCGCTGTACCGCAATATCTACACCCTGATCAACACGGTCATCGTCGGTTACTGGAACACCAAATACATCGGCATCGGCCCCTACTATAAACTGGCGAGCTTCAACAAGCTCGAAGGGTTCCGCATGCAGCCGGGATTCCGCACCACCACGGCCGTCAGCCGCCGCATACGCCTCTCGGGGTATGCGGCATACGGCACGCGCGACGGGATGTTCAAGGGCGGCGGCAGCGTCGAGCTGGCTTTCAACCGCCGGCTGACGCGCAAGCTGACCGTCTCGGGCCGCCACGACGTGATGCAGCTGGGCGCGGGGCAGAACGCCCTCACGGAGAGCAACATCCTCAGCTCGCTCCTCTCGCGCGGCGACTCGCGGCTCTCGATGGTCAACCGCGGCGAGGCCGCCTACGAGCACGAATGGCGGCACGGGATCAGCAACTTCCTCGGCGCCCGCATCCAGAAGATCTACGGCAACCGGTACGTCCCGCTGGTGCGCCCCGACGGCACGGTCATGAACTCGGTATCGGACGCCGCCGTACACGTCGGGATGCGCATCTCGAAGAACGAAAGCATCTACCGCATGCCGTTCGACAAGCAGTACATGGGGACGAAATACCCCGTCCTGACCCTTGGGTTCACGGCCGGGATACCCCGGGTGCTGAGCGGCAGCTATGAATACTACCGCCTCGAGGGCGGCATCCACTACAAGCCCGAGCTGCCGCCGCTGGGCTACTCGGACATCACCGTGCAGGGCGGCAAGATCTTCGGCAAGGTACCCTACCCGCTGCTGAAGCTCCACGAGGGAAACGGCACCTATTTCTACGACCCGATGGCGTTCTCGTGCATGAACTTCTACGAGTTCGCTTCGGACACCTGGGTGGCGCTGTTCTTCGAGCACCACTTCAACGGCATCCTGCTGGGGCGCATCCCGCTCATCAAAAAGCTCAAATGGCGCGAGGTGCTGGTATGCAAGGGCGTGTGGGGCACGCTGTCGAAGGAGAACGACGGCAGCCTCGCCGCAACGCAGGCGCCGCTGCTCTTCCCGCCCGGCATGACATCGGTGTCCGATCCTTATGTCGAAGTGGGATTCGGCGTCGAAAACATCTTCCGGCTGCTGCGCGTGGACTTCATCTGGCGCGTCACGCACCGCAACCCAAAACCCGGGCAGGAGATCCAGAATTTCGCCGTCAACCTGGGCATAAAACTCAAATTCTGATGCACGGAGGCCGGGAACCCGGGGATTTTGACTACCTTTGGACTGGAAAAAAGGGGACAACTATGATAAAAGGTGCAATATTCGACATGGACGGGACACTCGTGGACAACACGCCCGTTCACATCCGGGCGTTCGAAATCTTCTGCGAACGATACGGCATCCGCGACTGGAAGGAGAAACTCGGCCAGGCATACGGCATGGGCAACGACGATATCATGAGGCTCATCATGCCCGCGGAGGTGATCCGCGAAAAGGGGCTCGCGGCACTCGCCGAAGAGAAGGAATCCATCTACCGGGAGATCTACGCCCCCGAGATCGTGCCGATGCCCGGGCTCACCGACCTTTTGCAAAGGCTCCGCGACACAGGCATACGCTGCGCCGTAGGTTCGTCGGGCTACAAGCCCAATGTGGATTTCGTGCTGGAAAAATGCCGTATCGAGCCTTATTTCGACGCCAGGATCAGCGGCGACATGGTCTCGCGCTGCAAACCCGACCCGGAGATTTACCTTACGGCCGCCGCGGCCCTGGGGCTGACTGCGGCGGAATGCGTCGTCTTCGAAGACGCCCCGGCGGGGATCGAAGCAGCACGCAGGGCCGGGGCCGGACATATCGTGGCGCTGGCCACGACGCTCGACCGCGCAGCGCTGGCGCAGACCGATGCGGACAGGGTCATCGACGATTTCCGCGACATCACCGACCTTGCCGCTTTGCTGAAATAACCCGGGCACAGAGGCCGGACAGGCCGTCCGCAATTTCCGCGGCTCCTCCGCCCCGGCGCCCGGCAGTCGTCATCGACGGGTTCCGCGCCACCCCAGCCCGGCAACGATCGGGCCGCGACGAATCGGCAGCATCGCCGATCGCAAGGCATACGGATGCTACCTGCCGCAGGCCGTACCCAAACGCACCGTACACCCGATACCCTATCGCCATCCCGATGAAAAACGTCGCGGATGGCATTTTTTTGCAGGACGTGCATATCATACGGAAAAAATTGATACTTTTGCGCGGTTTTAATCCCGTACGGCATATGTTCAAAGGAATCGCCACCGTCGCCCTGCTCGTCCTGTCGAACGCTTTCATGACGCTCGCCTGGTACGGCCACATCGCATTCAAATCCAAGCTCGAACGCTTCGGCATACTGGCCATCGTACTGCTCAGCTGGGGCATCGCCCTGTTCGAATACTGCTTCCAGGTTCCGGCCAACCGCATCGGGTCGTCGCAATTCGGCGGGCCGTTCTCGATCTGGGAGCTGAAAGTCATCCAGGAGGTGGTCTCGCTCTCGGTCTTCACGCTATTCGCGCTGGTTTTCATGAAGTCGGACTCCCTGCGCTGGAACCACCTCGCAGGTTTCCTCTGCCTGATACTGGCGGTCTACTTCATCTTCCGAAAATAGCCGCGCCCTCAGCCGGGCGTACGGCAGTACCCGACAGGCGATGCCTGCCGATAAAATCCATACGTATCCTCCCGGGCCCGAGTTCCCGGTTAGGCCTGCTCTTCCCGCCGGTCATGGCGGTAAATCTGATACGAGTTCACGAAGTTCTGCCACAAATTATATATTGGAAAATATACAATATTGATTATCAATATATTATACTATTATCACACAGCATTGAGTAACAAAATAGTAACAAAAGCTACGATGAAATAGAATATTATTTTTCTGAATCATCCCCAATATTTTTCGTAAAACTAATATCTTGGACTCGTTGATATATTGCTCGTTGAATAATTACTTGTTTTGAATAATCGAGATTTTTTAAGGCTATCAGATGCATAAATTGAAATAAACCAAGCGTAACAAAGAGACGGGCAATCAATTCATCTGCATATGATGACGAAATTATATTTGTTCGCTCAAAATCAATTACAATCTTTTGTGGCTTCGTTTCCAAAATGTTCATAATATCATTAAACACCTTCCTTGCTGCTGGTCGGGTTCCTGTTCCCTCTGATTCTTCATCTATTTTATAAATATAAACATCATTATCGTCAGACATCTCTTCCAATCTGAGATTTACCAAATCCACTTTTACTCCATTAAAAACAAGAGCATCTCCAAGATTATGTTCAAGAGTATAGTCTAATTGAAAATCTATTATTGTAGATTTATGTTCAGATGAAAGATATTGTTTATTTTGCAAACACAATTCATCACCATTAAGATATTGATAGCTTGCCTGTCCAGATGTTACATTCATTATTCCGTTTGCCAATTTCACGACAGAATGTAATCCAAATAAGCCATTGCCCTTTCCTGCGCCACTCGTAATACCCTCTCTTAATGCTAACGTAATAGCATCCAATTCACTATTAGGCCGATGAGACGATCCCTTAAACGAATTATATATACCCTGCCCTGAATCAAATATTGTAAAAGCAATATAATGTCGTGACCTATGAACTTGCCCCATGAAATAACCAAATTCATTGTTTGAGTGGATAAGAACATTATCCATCACTTCTCCTAATACATAATCGAGAGTTTCTATTACATCTTTTCCAAAGTGCTCTTCTTTACTTAGTTCGGTAATAATCTTCCTTTGCAATTTATATAAATGCTCTGAACTAAATTTCCACACATAATTAAAAACGGGATAATTTGATAGGTTAGCCTCAGTTATTTCTAATGGATTTAAGATATTTTGAGCAATATTTCTTGGATATAAACCCTTAACTTTAAATTCATAACCTTGCTCCATTAAAGTATCAATAATCCCAGTAATAAGGGGCTACTACATTAGGGAAACGTGCTTTACAGTTTTTAAACTGTAAGATAATTGAATTATATCCACGATTATAGCATCCATCTCGTATGACATAAATAAATTCATCCACAGTTGACGGATTTTCCAAGCTTTTAATTGTGACAATATCGTTATCTCGACGCACTAACATAAGCTATGCTTTTTAAGATATAACACACAGAAAAATAATTTAACTATTGCACATATCACAGATTTTCTGGTATATTTCAAGGAATTCATCATGCTCTCCATCCGGACAAAATGTTTTTCTTAAATCTTCATATGTTAAGTTGCGAAAATGTTTTGCACAGACCTTTAGTCCTCCTAAAGGAATATGAAACCTATGGTTTTTACAAATATTTTTCACATCATCCCATTCTCCGAATTCTATTTCTATTGGTGTAGTTAGTCTCCTAAAATAGTCAGGATGTATGTAACACTCTATTTCACGTCTTGCTGTTACCCCACTATTACTCTCATCATATCCCAATTCTCTCAATTTCCTTAAATTGGGCGAATCCATTTCTGCACTTTCTTTATCAGAATCCAACAAAATATAATATGGTTTATTAAGTTTTCGGATAATCTGCAAATCAGCCCAATGCTTAATAGCCCCACAACCTCCAATAGGTATCAAAAGAACCCCTAATTCCTCAAACGTTGAATTAATCGCGTTATGAGCCTTATATTCACGAGCAATGGTATTGAATGCGATAACATCATCTATACCTTCAAGTAGAAATAGCCCTTTGGCTCCTTCAAATACTTTTAAAAGAGCACTATTGTGTTTAATGCCTAACTCATTTATGATTTGGGCAATGTCTATATGAGGAATTTGTCTAACAACATAATTATCTTCTACTCGCTGAATGAAAATAATTTCCTCAATATTACTTTCAGCTACAATATTAGGGGAATGTGTCGTTACCAATATTTGGTAGCCGTTATCTTTCATCCCAATCAATTTGAAATATAGTTGGTGCTGTGTTTCGGGATGTAAAAAAGTTTCAGGTTCTTCAAACCCAAATATCATATCCCGCTCAGAGTGTTTTTCTTCGGCTAACATCTCAAAATAAGACATCATTGTAATCCGTCTAAAACCATCCCCTCTGGATGTTAAGGGAATATTGGCCCCATCTTTTTTACAGCGGAATGATGTAGATATTAATTTCGACCAATCAAAATCCACTTGAGCTTCAACCTGTTCATTCTCTGGAACTACTTGATTGATTTTTTCCGTAATTCTGGAAAACTTTCGTTAGTGCCTTATACAAAGGACTTTGGGAGAATTACCCATTTTTGAGGTAATGACTTGGCAACTGTGCAATCTGCTGCGTTCTACCTTGAATTGCTTACAAGGAACTCTTATTTTGTTGCAAAGATACGAATTTTACTTATATATAAAAAGCACTGTACTATTTATTATGTCCCTTAGATAGTACAGCACTTGAATATTTGTCTAATTTCTTTTGATATAGAAAAAATGTTTTAAAGGCTATTCTTTGTGATAAGAAACCATATCTCCCTTATCATTTCGATACATCTCTATATAATCCAAACAACTTGGCTTTAATGCGCCATTAAAGTGGAAAACAAATGTTCTTCTTCCATCATTTGATTCACAACGTAGAGTTGATTCATCTTGTTTTGTTACACGTCCTACAACAAGAGGATTGTATGGTGGTATCATAAATTCAAACGTGCCCTTGCTAAATTTGTAGTAGATGTCTCGTTGGGTTGGACTATCTATAGTTTTTTCTCCATTTCTCCATAAACAGTTTCTTGGTGAACTAAAGTGATTATAATCTTGCCCTGAACCGATTTTATGTGCTCTTATAAAATAGCTCTTCACATAACTACCATAATCAGAACACATTTGAATATTCATTTTATAACCATTAATACCATAATCCCGTTCTTCTACTCCATAGTGTCCTTCTCCATATTTTACCATGTATGAAAACACCTTATCAGCAACATTGAAGTTTCTTGATGGGATCTTATCAATAAGACCTTCCGAGAAGTAATCTAATTCAAAGTCAATCTGATAAGAACCTTTCAGATAAAGATATGCTGCAAGATAAATAGCTTCTGCTTCAAGGTCTTTTGTATTAAGAGGCATGTGTTTTTTCAGGTCTGTTACACTTTCCTTTACATATTGTTCTATAGGGTCCATAGATGGAGCTTCTGATTGCAGAACTGACTTTATCGTAGATTCAGACTTACAATTGTTTACACTTGAAGATGATTGTGAACTCACATTTTTATCTTCCTTTTTACCGAATAAAAATTCAAAAAAATCCATGTTATTTGTATGATTTAAAGTTTAACACTCTTTTTCTTGTTTCTTTGTAATTGTACCTACATTCATATTGTAATATCTTAAATAAAGATTCAATATTACGACTTGTTAATTTGCCATCCTCCGCACAGATTCCTGTATAAAACAACAAAGCTATTGATTTTGCCTGCTCGTGTTTTGCTGATACAATTTCATTATATGTTTTTTCTTCAATATCAACATATCCTCCCGTATCATTAGGTTTAATAGATGCGTGTTGATAATAGGTAAGTGATTTCATATTATACTTCCATCCCGAAGATATTGATATTTGGGTTGCTAATTCATTACAATAATGCGCATAGTACATATCAGAAATGTACAACAAGTCAGGATTGATATTTATTGGAATTATATACCTTGCCATAGAATCCATAGCAATAGATGCCCTATTTACATAAGCTTCCTGTTGAAAGATTTCATCATTTGTTGTACAGGCTAATTTTGTCAAATATAGATAATCATATGAATAAATCTTTCTATATAGTTCCATATGGTTTTTAGGGCACATCAATAGTAATAATCTAAAAGTATTTGCTGCCCCAGCTAATCCATAATCACTATTCCAATATCGATTCGGGAACATTGCAAGTTGATTTATACTTCGATAAAGATAATTTAGCCCTTCTTCGAACTTTTGCCCATACATATACATACCTGCTATATCAGCAAGTATATATGGATGCTCTGTATCTTTAAATTCAAATATGATAGAATTTAATACAAAAGTAGGAATTTCATATAATGCTAATGAAATTCCCCTTGTACGCCAAGGAGAATTTAAATCTTTGAATTTAGGCTTGTCATTTTGTGCATTTTGAACTTTGAGGACATAATTATCCACAAACGAATCATCTATGCACAAACTTCTATCAATCATAGTAATTTCAGACATTTCATAATTCTTACATTTATTGTGTAGATACAGTCCCAACTCTTTAAGTAAAGATATGATATACTCATTGTGTATTTTATTCACATAAAAATCAAACATCATAGGAAAGAGCCAATTGCCCTTTTTCTCTTGAAAACAAATGGGATGTTCATGTGCAAATTGACTGAACGATTTTGGGTCAGCAGACTCAATTTTCTCAAGGAGAGTTTTGATGTAATAATTATCTTCCATACAAAAAACTTAATTATCAATGTTATGATAGATTTTCTCCCTGTAATGTTATCAACCGCTTCTTAACAGTCCCGTTCTTACAGGATTTTACTATAGAAATTATGACTTCATCCATACGTGGCACTTCCAATTTTCTGTATTCATTTGTATCATCACAGAAAACCACAAGATACATCTTTTCGATAATTATGTCATAATTTCTTTCGAGAATATAGCGATATAGGTTCTGTTGAATACAATAATGCCAATATGGCGTATCCTCAATTTGATTGAGTTCACCTAACCCTTTCTCGCCATAGTTGTTTACCGCAATCGGTTTACCCCAAAAATCGACAATGCGATGACTACGTTTCCAATCATATATGTCAAAAACATCTCCACGTTTATGTATCATATCTATTGTACCAGCAATTTTTAGTTCGTCATCATATATAGCCCATTCTGTTCTAAACGGTTTAAATTTGTGGTTTTCGAGAAACTCTATGAATTGCATATATTCAAGTTCAAGAGAAATTTGTTCTTCTATGTGAACATATTTTCCGTCATATTTGAAAGAGAATTCTTGTTGATATGGAAGTCCCTTATAATAGTTTTCTATTTGTTGGTGCATAAAAGTTCCGACATCACGTGAACACGCACCTTTTGAATCCCATTCTTCAAGAATCTGTCCTTGTGATATATTTCGTTGATTAGCTTTATATTCTGACCAATAGTATGAATCAAATGGCTTAAAGAAACAAGATATCACACTGCTGACAGGAATAAATTGTTCCTGTCCATCATATAGATAAATATGTTCTTGTGGATAGAATTGAATATGAACGTCTTTTTCGCAAAAAACAGGTTCTCCTATTTTATAGTTTACTTTTCTATTTGAAGAAAACACCAATGGTTTCATTCTCTTGGCACAAACCCTTTCTTTTTCCGTTTGTGTTATGTCTGCAATTTCAAGTTTCTCATTGTCAACAATACCAAATTCATGGTTCAAGTATTTCTCGCGAGTATTTTCACTTGCCATAACTTTGGCTTCGATTTCTGTCCATCGTTCAATTTCCTTTGGAGTAGAACATGAGAGAAAATCGATTGGTAAAACCATAGAGGGTTGTATATAATGAAGAACTTGTGCTATAAAAGCCGCACATCCCTTAGGATTGGAAAAAACTTGATATTCAGTAAAACGAATAACAATCCATCCGATATTATTCAGAAGTGCATCACGAAAATCATCTCCACATCCTATATAATGTATAGGTTTTCGTGTAAATGCAGCATATGGTTCGTCTATTTCAATGTCTATTCTTATAGATGGGTGCTTTTTGCATATAATCGCTATATCTGGTTCAAAAGGCCTGTTATCTTCTACAGGAAGTATATTGCAATCACCGAGTATAAGTAAATCACATCCCCTGAAAGTATCTTGTAGATAATTTTGGAATTTAGCTTCACTGAACCCTCTTCTTGCTATAGCTTTTCTTCTGTATGGAAAAACAATACAGCCATCTTCAGGATATTTAGTTACTGGATATTTCCAGTTACTCTTATCTTGGACAACTGATGGCATCAAATAATCAACATATTGAACATCAAAATCATCAACCACTCCAACAGCATAATCACTTTCTATTTTTTTCTCTGTTTTGCAAATGACATCTATCAATTCTTTATCTACGCTTTTAGACAAAGCAAAATCTTTAACCTTCTTGACTTTTTCTTTTGCCGTCTCAATATCAGCAGACTTTAATGCATTAGAAATAGAATTGATTTCATCTTTTATTTGTTTTTGTTGCTGCACTTCTATGTTCTTTTTATCAATGAGTTTTTGCATCTCTTCCCGAGAAAACTCTTTCATTAAAGAAATATAAACAATACAGGGCTTTTGATGCTTAAATTTCTGTATTACAGATTCGCATCTTTTTACAAACAAGTCTTGTGTTGTTACTCCATCAATAATAACAACATAGTTTGAAGATAATTCATCTATATGATGGAGAGCACATGATTGAAATCCAAGTACAGCCAAATCAAGAGTTAAAAACTGAACTTGAAGATTTTCATCGAATTCAGCCCCATATGCGATTACTTGCACAGGGACACCCAATGATTTTATAAAGTTACTAATCTCTATGTTGATATAAGAAGGGGTATTTATTTTTCCCTCCTTATATTTATCTATATTAATGTTATTCTCTTGCGTCTGTTTAAAATGAGTGTAATCTAAATCGGTTGCAGTGCAAAAACTTGAAAAAAAGAATTGCCATATGCGATATTCTCCTTGTATGATATTTCCTTTATAGTCGGTTTTTTGAAAATTCATGTTATAAAAATAGCAACCAGAATGTGGCGTTGTAGATTTTTTGCTACGACATAACTTACTAAAAGCTATTTGTGCCTTTTCCCATTCTTCGGTACTTAAAAACTCTTTTTGCCGCCTATCGAAATCTATTATTTCCGTAATATTACTTATTATTATTGATTTGTTTGCAGAAGGATGTTCTTTTTGCCAACAAGTAAGTCCATCTGAATAGTTGGCTTTAATCATATTATATTCAGTTGATACCTGCTTTTCTCGTTGTATTCTTTCCAATTCGAGCTTTTCTCTCTTTTCCCATTCAACTTTAGGAAATGAGAGGAATTTATTTATATCTTGTTTTGTAAGATTGTTTTCAGACTGGAATATTCGTAATTCTTTTCGAAAGAAAGAGTATGCATTAGGATATATATCTTTTTGATGCTTAAATTTCTTTATTAAACGCTTGGTTGATAAATTTGATATAAATATAAAAGCTATAAGAATGGCTATTAAAATTCCTATAATTATGCATACGACTTTAAAACCTTGAGTAAGTCCCCAAGTTATAAGTGCTAGTAGGGCATATCCAATACAACCCCATTTTTTTTCTGAATCCATAATTCTTACTTATAAATATATAAAGCGTGAACTGCACAGCCACGTCTTTATTTGGAGGTCGTAGGAAACCTTGCATACAGATGTAGTAATAGCAGCCCACGCTATAGCGTGAGAACCACTATGCCATCTGAGTATGCAATTTGAAAATTTCCTACGTTTCCAAATACTTGATGCGCATAACGCTTCTTTCTTATCTAATATGTTTTGGAAAGAGTTACCTCAATCCGATACAAAGGTAAGAAAAATCCGTGATCTGCCATTCAAACATCACGGATTTTTTTGATTTACAGTTTCATACTCCTATTCTGTCTTGGTTTCGGTATTCCGATAGCTTCTCTAAACTCATTCATTTTCTTTCTGAACCAGTTCACGTGTGAAACCCCGTCTATCTTGAAATCGAATCTACCGTTTTCGTCCTGTCTGATGGAACAGACGGAGTGTCGGGTATCAAAACTTCGGTTAAATTCGGAAGAATAGAGTTCGCCTTTTATCCCGACCTCCTTGAACTCGCACAGTCTTCTGATTATTCCGTCATTGAACCCCAATCGGTCACGCAGGAAGTTTATTACAGGCATCAGCTTCTCCACATACGGGAAATAGCGTCTGACAAAATCCGTAAACTCCGACAGTTTGCGGTGCTGTTGCTCGTAAGCGTTTCTTATCTCCTGTATCTGTTCGGCTTGTTGCCGTTCCCGTTGTCGGGCTTCGTCTTCAAGTTCAAGGATGCGGTCTTGCAAGTCCTCGTTCCTGCGTTCCAACGATTTCATTCTTCCACTTCCGAAAAGAGAACCCACACTGCTTGCAAGGGCGGTTGCCGTATCGGTGGCTGCGCTTTTGAGCTTGTCGGTGCGGATTTCCGCTTTTACCTGTTTCAGTTCCTCCTGCGCCTCGGCTTTCTTCTCCTGTAACAGTCTGGTTTCGGTTTCAAGGGTTTCATTTTTCTTTTTCAAGTCCCGATAATACTGCATGGTGGTAGTGTGCCGTGCTTCCGAGCCCCGTACCCCACGTTGCAATCCGTATTTCGTCATCACCCTTGCGTAATTGTCGTGGTAGGCAATCAGGGTCTGGCGGTTGAACAGGTCATCGGCACACAAACGGACGGAATTTGTTTTCTTGCGGTACTTGCGCTTACCGTCCGTCTGTTCTTTCTTGGCTTTGCGCCTTTCACCCGTCACGATAGGAACAACGGCTGCGTGGATGTGCGGAGTCTTCTCGTCCATGTGCAGATGGGCGGCAACCACATTGTCTTTGCCGAATGTGGCTTGCAGCCATTGGATGCTGTCGTTGCACCATTCGTCGAGCTTTCCTTTTTCCTGTATGTTCATCATGTCCTCGTGCGTACCCGACAAAACCACCCGGACAACGCGGACTTGGTCGTGCGTGATTTTCCGTCTGATGCCTGCCGTGTTCAGCCTGTGGGCAATCGCTTCATCCCTGCCGTGAACGCCATCAGGGTATTCGACAAGCACCCTGTTCAGATGTGTTCTTGTCGGGTCTGCGTTTTTAGGTATTATCTTTCTCTCTATATGGTCGGACTGCGTGGTGTCCGATGTACCCTTTGCCTTCTTAATGTCCAATGAAAAATATCCCATATCATTACTGTTTTTGCGGTTATCGTTATGTTTCTTCTCTCTGCCTGTGGCATCGGCTCACAGGGTTTATTATGCAAATGAACCATTGCAGCACTCGGCATAATCCAAACGAGTTTGGCTTCTGCTCTCGTTTGCACAGGGTTTCCAAAGGGATTTCCCTTTGGCTCGATAGGGTGTTTTTAGCGTTACGGAGTAATGCGTGAAGAAAACGCCCTATTGAGCTATGGTATTTCTGTCTAAATACCTTGGGAGAGCGGACGTGCATATTACAGATGAAATCCCCCTTTCTTTTTCGGTGGCTGCATCATCCGCCTTGCGGATTGGACTTGCTTCTTCTCCTTTATCGGCTCTGCCGATTGGGACAAGGGCTTACCGCACAGGTAGTCGTTCAAGTCCTTATAATCACGATAGTACATTGACTTGTCAAGCATCCGTTCCCCGAACTTCTCTTTCAGCTTCTTGCAGGTGCTCCGTCCAGCCGTGTCGTTGTCAAGGAAACAGCCGATTTGGGTGTAGGTTTCCAATAAGCTTTCCGCTTTCGCAAGATTGGAAACGGAGTTCAGTATGACATAGTCCTGTGTGTCCAATCGCGGGTGTTGCGGATTGTTTCTTACTCGGATGGTAAGGAATGAGAGGTAATCCATGAACCCCTCGAACAGGTAACACATACATCGTTGTCCGTCCTGCTGTCGGATATGAGTGATGTCTTTCGGGGCGACACATCCCTTGAAGTATCTGTTGCGCACTTCATATCCTCCTGCCATGTTCGGAAAGCCGATGGCAAAATAGGGTTTGTCGGCATTCATAAACCGAAGCTCCCTGCATTCTCTTTTGGCAAGTCCGATGTTTATTCCCCTTTCTTGCAGATAGGCTATAAGAGCAGGAGAGGACAACTCACCAACCCTTAATCCCTGATAAGGCTGATTGTCGGAATGCTGTCTGCCAAAAGAGAACGATGCAGGGCGGATGTATGCTGTCTGCTCCTCTATGCGTTTCAGCAGATAGGCTACATCTTCCGAACGGTAGAGTTCCGCTGCCAATGCAATGATATTACCGCCTTTGCCGATGCCGAAGTCGTACCATTTTTCAAGCTCGGTGTTTACCTTGAACGATGCGTCCGTTTCTTCCCGTAACGGTGATTTGTACCACAGGTTCCTGCCTTGTTGCTTTACAGGCGTATAGCCCAGACTTTGCAGATAGTCTGCCAGTTTGATTTGCTTTACATCTTGGATTGTCATATTACATATGGTTTTGAAGTTGATGAAAATTTGTTGATTTGATGAATTGTCAATGTAATATATTTATATACAGCCTCGTAACCTCTCAACATCTTCTCAACAAACCACTCGCCAAAAGAAAAATCAACAAACGGGTGTCTGTGGTCTCTCAACTTCTCTTTTGGCTTGTTGAGATTTTGTTGAGAATGTATATCGTTTATTGTCAGTGTATTTATACCCATATTCAACAATTCAACAGAAAAATGATAATATTACAGGGATTCAAGTTGCTCCCTTGTGACGGTGTAGAAGCGTCCCACTCTCCTTATCGGCTCATACCGACACTCCCGATTGCAGTTGAACTGGTAGGTGGTATAAGTCAGTCCGTTTGGCGCAGGGGTCAGTTTCCAACATTCCTGCAACACTTTTCGGACTTGGTGTTTCTCCACCTTTACCTGTGAGTGTACCAGCAAAAGAAGAATGTCGCTGTAACAGAAAGAGAATGTATCCGTGCCGACACTGTCCATGATGTCAAGGACAAGTTCGTGCATCTCTATCTCCAATCGGTTGCGGTTGCTGCGGATAATCTTCTGCAAGGCTTCTGTATGCAGCAATGTGGGGTTGAACCACATCCGGCTTTCCTTATCGGTGGATAGCTGTCTGTATTGCAGGAAATGGAGAAAGGCGGGTATCTCCGCTTTCAGTTTTTGCAGGAAGTCGGTGTCATCGGACTGCAAGCGGTCTATCTTGCGCACCCAATAGCGTGTTTCCCCTGCATCTATGATTACGGGCAGATACTCGTTGTTGGAGCACAGCACGAATTTGGCGAAGAATGCAATCTCGTCACGGTCTTTGCCTTTGGCTTCCACCTTGTAGGATAAGGTAGTGCTGAGGTTTTTCAACCGTTCGCTGTCCTCCCTGCGGTTGAGCAACACCTCATCCACCACGATAAGGAGCTTACCCGCCCAATCGGAATTGAACTGGCTGCGGAAATCCTCGTTGGTGTTGAAAGTCACATTGTTCTGAAAAAGGGCTTTCAGAAAGTTCAGGAAGGTGCTTTTGCCCGTGTTGCGTTCTTCCGACACCAACAGCAGGATAGGCAACTTCTGAATCGGTTGCAGGTAGAGCAGTTGCAGATAGTCCATCCCCAACTCGTATTGTTCCCCGAAGATGTGATGCAGCAATGAACGGATAGAGGGGAAATCCCCTTGTCGGGGTACATGGTCTATCGGTTCGTAGAGGTTAAGGAATTTGCCGACCACGGAACGGTAGCCGATGTGTTCGGGTACTGTGCAGAAGCCGTCATACTTGGGAACGCTGCCGATGTAATCCTTGCCGTAATCCTGTCGCAGGGTCTCGTTGTTCCATGCGATGCGTTTCTTCACATACCCTCCGTTCAGTCTCGGTTGCTCCACAATCTTGTAGAGCATTGTCCCGACACGGATAAATTCTTCCTTTGCCATGCCGCCATCCGATGGCGGTCTGTGGCTGTCCTGTTGTTCGATAGCTGACATAATCAAATGGTTTTAAGTTTGAAAATTACCAGCTGTAAAAATATAATCAATTATCGGATAGGTTGTTATGCAAAACACAGCAGAATGGTGACAAATAGCCCCCGAAACAAAAACTTTCAATGGTTTGAGGCAGGAAACGGGTTGTGCAAACGGAAAAACTCCCGAAAAGCGAATGTCGGATTACGCTTTTCGGGAGAAAAAGTCAGAGCGTCTGTCGTTCTGTCGTACTGACTTAATGAATTACTGACTTACCGAGTGAATAATGTCAGGCATGCAGCTACGAGAAGTATTCGGATTTGGATATACCGTTGGTATTCAGCGAGAAGAAGATGCTTGTTTTCTCTTTTCGCAGGTACAGTCTTTCAAGAACGGCATTACGTACCTGTTCCGCTCTGAATGTGCCGATATGGAAAGCGAGGGCGACTATCGCTTCAAGGTTGTAAACCTCCATACTGCAATTATCGGATACCCGTATGCTTCGCCTTATCCCATATTCCCTTAAAACTCCGCTCTTGCAAAGAGCCTTCAGTCCTGCACGGAATGTCGGGGCGGTTACTCCGAACAGGTCGCAAAGTTCCCATTCGCTCATGGCGGTTGCGCCTATATCGGTCGGCAAGGTGATGTTACCATTGCCGTCCGTTGTGATGATGCTTCGCTTCATGGCTATGCTTGGTTATGGGGTTACACTTCCGAACGATGCGTTCAGTTTGTTGCCGAACATCGACAGGTCATTGTCAAGTTTCTGTGTGGTTATCTTCGCATAGATTTGAGTCGTGACAATGTTCGTGTGTCCCAGAACACGGCTCACGCTTTCAATGGGCATCCCCTTGCTAAGAGCCAGTGTTCCAAATGTATGACGTCCGCAGTGGTAGGAGATTTGCTTCTCTATTCCGCATTCCGCCATTACCTTTTTCAGTTGTTTGCACATCGTCCAATAGTTGATTTTCCCGAAAACCAGCCTGTCTTCCGACAGATACTTGTACCGTTCGATTATCTGCAAGGGAATATCCAGCAGCTTCACTTGGAACGGGACATTTGTCTTGTGCCGTTTCGACAATATCCATTTCTCACCGTTCACCTCCACTATTTCGTCCGTTGTGAGTTCTTTCATATCCACGAAAGACAAGGCGGTGAAGCAGGCGAAAATGAACAGGTCTCGCACCAATGCGAGGGTGGGGTTGTCAAACTCGTGCGCCATGATTCTTTTGATTTCGTCCTCTGTCAGATATTCCCGTTCCTTAACATTCGGGCTGATATGGAACTGCGCAAACGGATTTCTCGGTATCAGTCCGTTATAGTGCGCACGCATGACCACGCCTTTCAGCCACATGCAGTTCAGCCAGATGGTGGCGTTTTTCAGTCCCCGTTCAGCCGTAAGATAAGCCGCAAACTCCTTGATGAAGTCGGGCGTAAGTTCCAGCATGGACATGTCCGTCCGTCTGTAGAATGACTTGATAAAGGCTGCGACATAGTTCCTTGCCCTTACCATGACCTTATATGTGCCGATGCTGCGGTCTTTGCCGACACGTTTCAGGAAGTTGGCGCAATCCTTGTCAAAAGCCTTTATCAGTGTCTCATACTCGCTTCCGACCCCTTGGTAGGCATTGCGCACCATTTCAGCCGTTACGTATGCCTCTCGGTCGGATATGCGCTGATAGTGCTTGATGATTTGCGCCTTGATGTTGTCCAATGCCAGATTGACGTTCCGTGCTTCGGCACTCTTGCCTTTGGCTCGGTTGCCTTTCGCATCCCAAAGGGTTTTCGGGATGGTCTGCTTGCAACTGAACTGCGCCACAGTACCGTTGATTGTCACTCGTCCCATGATGGGGACAATACCGTCTTTCTCCTTGCTGCCGTTCACGTAGAACAGCACTTTGAATGTACTTCTTGCCATACTCGTTTTTTTTGTTTGCAAAGTTAAATATCAACGAGTTAGACCTTGATACGCAAATCGGTGACAAACGGTGCAATAGCATCTCTCATATGTTAAATCTTACTCTTTTACGGGTAATGATTTGCAAACCATTCTTCTTCTTAAATCCGCTTTTCTTTGCGTTTTCCGATTTTTCGGCTTGTCATCATTTGACATCGTAACAACTCTGATATTAAGTCGTTTAGCGTCATTTCTCCCGTTTTTCGAGGTTATTCCAGAGATTTTCAGTAATTTTGCTTAATGCCGTTTCAATATGATCTTTAATTGAATCTTCCACTTGATCCGTCTGGATTTCGGATTTCAATAAGTTATAAGCCAATTCCTTAAAATAAACTTTCAAGAGATTAGCAGGACAACGCAACGAATGGCTTAAGGTGCTGGTTTATAATCAATAGCGCATTGATTTGCGTTATACAGAAATTCGTTCGAAGCGGTTTTACGGCCTATTGCTGAATAAGAATCGTTACCAGATCATTACGCGGTACTTGCTTTGAATTTTGTTTGTAACGCATTCTTTTACTGCTACTTGCGTTATTCTTCATCTTGACAAACGGCCCGACAGACATTAATTTTGTAACCAAAAATCGGGTTTATTATGCGAAGCACGTTTCGGGTCTTATTTTACGTGAAGAAAGGCAGCGCCCGCCCCAACGGCGATCTGCCTTTGATGTGCCGTCTTACAGTAGATGGCGAGGTCAAACAATTCAGTTGCAAAATGGACGTTCCTCCGCGTTTATGGGATGTCAAGAACGGCCGGGCGACGGGCAAGAGCGTCGAGGCCATGCAAATCAATCTTGCCGTCGATAAAATCCGCGTCGAGGTGAACCGCCGCTATCAGGAGTTGATGCAGTCGGACGGCTATGTCACGGCCGCCAAACTGCGGGATGCCTACCTCGGTATCGGAGTAAAGCAGGAAACGCTGTTGAAACTCTTCGAACAGCACAATGTCGAATACCGGAAAAAGGTAGGTTTCAGTCGTGAGATCGCCACGTGGAAAAAGTACTGCTGCGTGTGTAAGCGCGTGCGGGAGTTCCTCGCCCATACCTACCACCGGGAGGACATCCCGCTGAAAGAACTGAACCTTACCTTTATCAACGATTTCGAGTATTTCCTGCGCACGGAGAAGAAATGCCGCACAAATACCGTGTGGGGCTACATGATCGTCTTGAAACATATCGTCGCCATTGCCCGCAACGACGGGCGCCTGCCGTTCAACCCGTTTTCGGGCTATATCAACTCTCCCGAAAGCGTGGACAGGGGTTATCTCTCGCAAGAGGAGATCAAGGCCGTGATGAACTATAAAACGGCCAACAAGGCGCATGCCCGCATCCGCGATCTGTTCGTCTTCTCCATCTTCACGGGGCTGGCTTATGCCGACGTGAAAGGGCTGACCACGGACAACCTTCAAACTATGTTCGACGGTAACCTGTGGATCATCACGCGACGTAAGAAAACCAATACCGAAAGCCGTATCCGCCTGCTGGATATTCCCAAACGCATCATCGAGAAATACGCGGATCAGCGGCTCGACAACCATGTCTTTTATATGCCGTGCAACTGCCATTGCAACGACATCCTGCGCGAGATCGGCAAGCAATGCGGCATTAAAAACAAACTGACCTTCCACCTCGCGCGGCATACCTTCGCCACAACCATCACGCTCTCGCAGGGTATGCCTATCGAAACCGTCAGCCGCCTGTTGGGGCATACGAACATCAAGACCACCCAAATCTACGCGAAGATCACCAATGAAAAGATAAGCCGCGACATGTCGGCGCTCACCGAACGCCTCGGCGACAAATACCGTCTGGCGGAGTAACAGCCCTTCCGCCCTTGTGCGCCCTTCGGGATTTACGGAGGATCCCTCCGGGCGCACAGGGGCACGGGCTTCCGGGCCGTCGGTTCGCTTTCATCGGCTTCCCCTGCTGACGGACATGACGGCGGCACCGTCGCCCACCCATCGGCCGCTTCGCGCCCGCGCCTTTTTACAAAAGGCATAGCCTATTAGGGCATTTTCTTTCCGCATTGCTCCGCAACGCTGAAAATGCCCCAATAGGCCAAAGGGGCGGCGCCCCTCTGGACACCCCTTGCGGCGGCAACTCCGCAAGCCGGACGGCCGGGACAACTCCGAATCCTTATCCGCTTCGCTCCGATGCCGCCGAGAACAGATTATCCAAACCACCTGAAACTATACCGCTATGGGCTATGTCGTATTGCATATCGAGAAGGCAGCCGGAACGGACGTCGCCATGTCGGGACACGTCGAGCGGAGAATAACACCCGCCAACGTCATAACGACACTTACCTACCTGAACGAAGAATTAGTAGAGTTCCCCAAAGGAGTTACCAACCGTACCGAAGCGATCCAGCACCGGCTGGACAATGCAGGACTGGAACGCAAGATCGGAAAGAACCAAGTAAGGGCGTTGCGTGTCATGCTCTCCGGAAGCCCCGAAGATATGAAGCGTATCCGGCAGGCCGGACAGTTGGATGCTTGGGCCAAGGATTCCTGCGGCTGGCTGCAAAAGACCTTCGGAAAGGAAAACGTTGTGTCGGCAGTCCTGCATCTGGACGAGAAAACACCACATATACACGCGACCGTCGTGCCGATCACACGGGGCGAACGCAGAAAGGCCAAGCTGGAGCGGGAGAAGAACGCCCAAAGCGGAAAGAGAACCTATCGCACTAAGAAAGACCGCCCGCGTCTATGTGCCGACGATGTGATGGCACGGGACAAACTCAAAGCCTACCAGACCACCTATGCCGAAGCGATGGCCAAATACGGACTGCAACGCGGCGTCGAGGGATCGGAAGCAAAACATATTTCCACGCAGCAGTATTACCGCGAGGTGTTCGTCCGGAAAAATGAAATGGCCGAACAGATCGAGAATCTGAAAGAACAGCAAAAGACGCTCACGGTAGATATTGCCGCACTCCAAGCACAGCAACGAGCCGCGCAGACAGACTGCAACATTATCGACGAACAGCGGAGGAAGAAGAAAGAAGAATTGGAGAAAGCCGAAACGGAGTTGGCACAGACGCGGCGGGAGATCAAGACCGACAAACTCAAAGGCGTGGCCGTGGATGCCACGACGAAAGCCGTAGAAAGGATCGGAGCGTTGTTCCACGACCCCAAGCCCGCGAGGTATGAAAAACAGATTGCAGATTTGCAAGGGGTAATTGCCGACAAGGATAAGTGCATCGGGCAACTGCAACAAGAGATCAAGACCATGCAGGCCGGACACGATAAAGAGGTGGCCAACCTTAAACAGGAAGCACAACAAGTCATAAAAGCCTTGATGCGTGTCGATGAGTTGTGTCCCTATGTAAAGGGGCTGTTGAAATGGGAAAATTACTGCAAGGATGTCGGGTTGGACAAGGAGCGGACCAAAGCGTTGTTTACGATGCAACCTTACAGATATACGGGCGAGCTGCATTCGATAAGGTATAATCATACGTTTCGGGCGAACGATGTCATTCTCCAATTCAAACCCGACAAGGACGGGCCGAGCGGGTTCCAGTTCACCATAAACGGAAAGGACTGCGACGAGTGGTTCAGACAGCAACGAAAGGAGTTTTACGAGCGGATAGGAATTGACATCGAACAAACGGAGCAAAGGCGCGGGATGAAGATGTAACCACGAGCGGGACGGAACCAAAAGGCCGTCCCGTTGTTGTTTTAGGACGGCGTATTCCGTTAAAGCCAGAACATGGGCTATTCGGGCGGCATAAACCCTACGGCACAAAAAGTGCCCGCAACATATTGCGGATTCGAATTTTTTGTGCTACCTTTGGGACAAGCGATCCGCTGTAAAGGCGTGAATCGCGTTGCTGTTTGCGTAAACGTAGGAAATTTACAGTCTGCGGCAACAAGAGAGTCCTTGTCGGGTCGTACCACGCCTTGACGGGGCAGTACATTTAAGGCAACTACACCTGACGGGCGTGGGCCTCTTGTGTTACGAGGTCAGACGGGTTTCCTACGACCTACGCAGCGTAAGTAACGCAAGCCGCATACCTTTCTTGTAAAGGACAGCGGGGTTCTTCAGAGCCGGGTTCACGTTTCGTCATTCTTTTATGGCATCAGTCGGGTCGCATAACTAAAATTGAAAAAGATATGTTACCTTTGCGGATGAAAACGGCGCCATAGCCGTAACATATTCATAAGGTTAGGACAACCTTTATACCAGCGGTAAACTTGCGACTATTATAGCGATATAATAGGTTTTAGGATTGGTGTAAAATTTGTCTGAAACCCTTGTCATGCCTGCGGCTTTGTGCCGTGGGCGGGCACGGGCGTAAGGGCAGTTACCAATCCAAGGCTCGCAAGGCCGACCGTTGGGGCTGTACCTGCGTTCCGTGCTTTTTTATGTGTTTAGGCCGGAACGAGGATTTTAATAACGAACCCTTAATAATACGATGTTACGGCCATATACTCCCAATCGGAAAGAATCACGTTCCGCCGACCCTCGGTCGGTGCGGGGTGGGGCGCCGTCATTCGCTGTAACGAGAACGCTCGCCGTCGATAATAATCCCGCTTTAAAGGCACCTAAATCTGGTAACGGCGGGCCGTTCTCCGAACTGGGTGCGGGACATTGGAATTCTTCATGTCGAAGTTGCGTCACTATTTTTTTCATCGACAGTCCCGCACCCGTTTTTCATCATGCAGGAACCGCTAAAAAAGAGAGTGACAAGGGAAGTGATGTAGCTATCATGTCAAGTAAGTCCGTTGCGGTTCCTGCTTTTTCTGTAACAATGCTTCCGAAATCTCCTGCCTCCATAGGCTCGCGTTTCGGAAGCCGAGGGGGCGGACGGAAACGATAAGCCGAAGGATGCTCTTTTTCGTTTATCGTGGTGTGAGGCGTACCAGTCCGTTACCGCCCCTCTTTTTCGATACTTCAATTTTACGATAACGGGTGCGGGATACTCGAATCTTAGCTTCATATTTTCCCACTACTGACTTTACTGTTTCCGCACCTGTTTTTTTACGATATATTTTGTATTCTCACAATAATTTAAGATTTTTGTTAAATGCAATGCCGAAACTCGATACGGACTTACATCATCACTGTCACACAACCATCGCCTAACGTATTTGGCATTGTCTTTTTAATAGAAAAAGGGATGACCAACCACGATTAGTTAACAGACAATCGTTATTTTATTGCAATTACAATTCGGTCGTCCCTTTATTTTGTATTCTCGAAGTGCCTATAACCTTTGCGTACGTTTAAGAATTGTTCTATAAACCCATAACTACTGAACCATGCCACAAAAATCCTATACGCTGGGGAATCTGCTTCAAGACTGTTTGGATTGCGACATCCGCAAAAGCGACATCCGGCAATTTTTCGATGATCTGAAAAAGAAGGCGCATTTTGTCTATGCAATCTTGTGCGGTGCTCCGAAATCGGTATTTTGGATTACGCTGGACGATGAAGAAAGCCATCCCGACGAAAAGACATTTTCAGTTGCGGAGTTTAACGACAATTACGAAAACTTCGACAGCCGCATCGATTCTTTCCGGGTTAATTTCAATGCCTATTTTTTTCGCGAGCAATGGGCCACGAAGTTTCCCGAATGGGAATTGATGGAGAACCCTTTCAACGGGGAGGAGCGTTTCTGCGCTACGAGCCGCAAGGAGCTGACGGTAGAAATTTTCGTAACGGAATATCCGCATTTGTTGGCTTACCTGTGCCGTCGGGCGGTTCTGGAAAACGCGCCCTTCGAACTGACGCGCGAAACGATTAAACATTACGGATTCAGCCGCGAAGATGTAAAACTCCTGCGCGATTGTATTGCAAGCAACAACCGACGGATCATCGACGAGTTGCGCGAGGAATACGAGCGGCTGAAAGCCATAGACTGCCTGCAGGTAGTGCCTCCAAAAAGGCGGGGGCGGAAGCCTAAAGCCGAAGTGTCTGCCGAAATCCAGCCCATAGCCAAAAAACCGAGGACGAGGATCAGTCGAAAGAAATTCGTGCCGACACGAAGCGTAAAAAGTTAGGCGTAAACCATCGGAAAACGCAGAGTACTCCTCACCAATTAGCGGAGATGGTTTTCAATATAACAACGAGAATAATTTGCAAATATGATTATCCGTATAACGTCCGTTAATATTTTTAACATAACACGAATAAATCATGCGTAAAATTTATACAAAGACATTTGTGTATTTTGCTGAAATTCAATATATTTATAATGAAATAAACAATCGAAATATCATTATGGACATACTGAACTTCACGTATTATTTTTTAATATATAATTTGATATTTAATTAAAATATATTTATCTTTGATTTCATAACACTACTTTTTAACATTAAAATATGCCGCTATAACACTGCTTTTTCTATCAAACCAAAGATACGGCGTCACTCCGGAATCTTTACTCTTGTTCAACTAAAACCCACTTATTTATGAGGAAATTAACCAACCGAGCACTTTTCATCTGCTTTGCTCTGATGACGTCCTTTTGCCTCATTGCGCCGGCTACCGCTCTGCGTTCCTACGCGCAGGAGGGGGGGGGCAGCACCCTTGAAGGCCTGATCAAAGACGACTCCGGGCCGCTTCTCGGAGCAACGGTGATTGTGAAGAACACGACGCGCGGAACGACAACCGACATGGACGGCAAATTCCGTCTGGAAGGGTTGCAGCCCGGCGACGTACTGCAAGTAACCTACGTAGGATACGACCCCTACGAGGTGACCTACACAGGTCAGACGACACTGGACATCCTGATGACGACGACCGCCAACCAGCTGAACGCAGTCGTAGTGACTGCCATGGGTATCGAACGTCAGTCGAAAACACTCTCCTATGCTGCCGAAACGGTCGGCGGCGATGACGTGGCCGACATCAAGTCGGTCAATATGATCAACGCGCTGCAGGGCAAGGCCGCCGGTCTGCAGATTACCCCGAACTCGACGGGCGCGGGCGGATCGTCGAAAATACTCTTCCGCGGTAACAAGTCGATCAACGGCTCGAACCAGCCGCTGGTCGTCGTCGACGGCGTCCCCCTGATGATGAACATCACGTCCGATCAGGTCGACAGCAACTGGGGCGCCCAGCGCGACGGCGGCGACGCCATGTCTACGATCAACCCCGACGACATCGCCTCGATCTCCCTGCTGAAAGGCGCGTCGGCCGCCGCCCTCTACGGTGCGGTAGCCGCCAACGGCGCCATCATGATCACGACCAAATCGGCCATGGCAGGGCGTCTGGCGGTGAACGTATCGAGCAACACGACCATTGACACCCCGCTCTCGCTGCCCGAATTCCAGAACACATACGGGGCGAACGGCCAATACAGTTGGGGCGACAAACTCGCGTCGAAGGCTCCCGATTACGCCGAGAAGTTCTTCCGTACGGGCTGGACGACCAACAACTCGATCTCGATCAACGGCGGCGCCGAAGACCTGCGAGCCTACTTCTCCTACGGCAACGTAACATCCGGCGGCATCACCCCTGAAAACGACTACTCGCAACACACGCTCAACGCCAAAGTCGGTTTCGACCTTTTCAACGACCACATCAAGGTCGATTTCAACGCCAAATACGTGAACCAGCACATCTCGAACCAGCCGGCCGGCGGTTTCGTCTTTAACCCGCTCGTCGGCACCTACACCTTCCCGCGCGGCGGCGACTGGAACGGCTACAAAAGCAACTTCGAGACCTACAACGGCGAGCTCAACGCCAACGTCCAGAACTGGGTGACTACCACCGACGAGACCAACAGCAACCCCTACTGGCTGCTCAACCGCGAACGCCCCGTCGTCGAACGCAACCGCTACGAATTCGGCGGATCGATCAAATACCAGATCATCGACGGACTTTCGCTCACGGGCCGCATGCGCTACGAGCGCGCCGACGAACACTACGTACGCAACCACTACGCGTCGTCCTACGGCAATAAATACACCTACGGCAAAATGGACGACAACCGCTACTTCAGCGAACAGCTCTATGCGGACCTGCTCGCCCAGTACAACCATACGTGGGACGATTTCTCGCTCAACGCCACCCTCGGCACCAGCATGATGCAGACACGTTCGAACAACGTGAGCCTGCTCTACGAGCAGAGCAAGTTCGTCGCTCCGGGCAACGGCGGCGCCTACTATCCCAACATCTTCAACCCGTCGAATTTCTACAAGAACGGCACGACCATGGGACTGGAGCGCAAACGGCTCAACTCGGTCTTCGGAGCTGTCACGTTCGGCTTCAAAGAGGCGCTCTTCCTCGACGTGACGGCCCGTAACGACTGGTCGTCGGCCCTCGCTTACACCGACGGCTACTCGTTCTTCTATCCTTCGGTGGGCGCCAGCCTTCTGCTCAACCGTTTCGTGGACATGGGCCGGAATATCGACCTGTTCAAATTCCGCGGTTCGTACTCCATCGTCGGCAACGACGTCCCCGTCTACAAGACCAATCCGCGCTATACCTACGGCGACCAAGGCGCCATCAACCCGCCCAAATCGGTGCCGTTCCGCACGCTGAAACCCGAAAAGACCCACTCGTTCGAGGTCGGTTTCGACGGAGAGTTCTTCCAGCACCGTCTGCACGTAAACGCCACCTATTACAAGACCAACACCAAGAACCAGTACTTCGAGGTGACGCTGCCGTGGGAGAGCGGTTACAAATCGCAGTTCGTCAATGCGGGCAACGTCCAGAACCAAGGCTTCGAACTGACGGCCGGCTGGTTCCAAGACTTCGGCAATGAATTCACATGGTCCACCGATCTGAATCTCTCGTACAACGACAACAAGATCATCGAGCTTTTCGACGGTATCCAAGACGGCGTAACGGTCTCCAACTTGGGCGGCGCCAAAGTGATCCTCTATGAAGGCGGCCAGTATGGCGACCTCTACGTCCGCACGCTCAAACGCGACGAGAGCGGCAAACTGGTGACGGAAACCCCCGAAGGCGCCGACTACCAGATCCCCGTAAACGGCGGCGAGCAGAATTCCGACCTGAAATACATGGGCAACATGAACTCGAAGTGGAACATGGGCTGGAACAACACGTTCCGCTACAAGGACCTGACACTGAGCATGCTCATCGACTTCCGCATCGGCGGCAAGGTCGTTTCGATGACCGAGGCCACACTCGACGGATACGGCGTATCGGAACGCACGGGCCGGGCGCGCGACCGCGGCTACGTGATGCGCGAGGGCATCAAATTCTCGAACGTCAAGGCTTACTACGACGTGGTGGGCGCGACAAGCTTCAACTCGGTCTACAACGTCGAGGATTACGTATACGACGCGACCAACGTCCGTATGCGCGAGATTTCGCTGGGCTACACTTTCCGTAACCTGTTCGGCCAGTCGAAAAACCTGACCCTTGCGTTCATCGCCCGCAACCTTTTCTTCTTCTACAAAGACGCCCCGATGGATCCCGACGTGTCGATGGGTACGGGCAACGGCCTGCAAGGCTTCGATGTCTTCAACCTGCCGACCACGCGCAGCTTCGGTCTGAACGTGAAACTGAATTTCTAATCAAAAGCGTTTACACATTATGAAACTCAAGAATATTCTTAGAAACGTTACCGCAATGGCGCTTCCCCTCGCACTGTTGGGAAGTTGTACGGGAGATTTCGAAGAGCTGAACACCAATCCCTACGAGATCGACCCCGAAGAACTGCCGTTCGAAGCGCAGTTCTCCACTCCCCTCTCGTTCAGTTACCCCACCAACCAGAACCTGTTCCAGTACTGGACCTCGTTGTCGATCGACAACTACGGCGGTTATTTCGAGGTGCCGCACAGCAACTGGACGATGGCGCGTTACGACCTCGCCCGCGGGTTCTGCGGCGGCATGCACGAGAACTTCATGCAGAAAATATTCAACAACACCCGCCGGCTGATCAAACAGTGCGACGCCGCCGGACAGCATGACTTCGCAGCCGTAGCCCGCATCGTCGAAGCGTATAACCTGCTCCAGTATACCGACACCTACGGCCCGGTTCCCTATTCGTCGGTCCTCGCAGCGGACGAACTGGCCGAACGCCCCAGCAGCTACGCCTACGACAAACAGGAAGATATCTACAAGGCGATATTCGCACAGCTGGACAAAGCGCTCGAAGGACTGGATACGGAGACCGCAGGTCTCGCATCGTTCGACTGCTGGTGCAACGGCGACCGCACGCTCTGGAAGAAGATCGCCAACCAGCTCAAGCTGCGCATGGCGCTGCGCATCGTCAAGGTAAACCCCGTCGATGCTGAAAAATACGCCAAGGAAGCCATTCAGGCCGGAGTCCTCGAAGACAAGGACATCCTTATCAACAAGTCCTACTCGAACGAACTGCGCCGCATGATGGACTGGCTGGATTCGGGCATCGGTTCGTCGATCGTAGCGTTCATGAACGGCTACAACGACCCGCGCCGCCCGCTCTATTTCACCACCAACGTCCGCCATCTGGTCAAGAAGACCGCCGAACCGACAGGCGAGAAAGACCAGAACAACGAGGACATATACAACGAAAGCGACATCCTGATCCGCAAGGGAGCGCAATACATCGGAGTTCCCGTAGGCTGCGAATTGGGCAATAAGAACGGCGGCAACGACAACCAGCGCGTCTACTACTCGTTTCTGGCCGGCGGATATGCGACGCCGCAGCCCATCATGTTCGCCGCCGAAGGCTGGTTCCTGCGCGCCGAAGCCAAACTTCGCTGGACCGACGCCGGGCAGCAGAGCGTAAAGGAACTCTATGAAAAGGGTATCGAGGTTTCCATCCGCAACCAGAAGAGCTACCGACAGTCCGACGCCGCGGCAGCATGGACCGAGAAGAAACTGACGGCCCCCGACTGGGCGGCTATCGACGATGCGGCTATCAGCAGCTACATCAACGACGATACCTCCTCACCTGAGGGTTATACGGACCCGTGGAAGCCGGAATACAACTCCGATCCGACCACCAGTATCACGGTGAAGTGGGACGAAGGCGCTTCGAATGAAGAAAAGCTCGAACGCATCATCACCCAGAAATGGATCGCCAACTTCCCGCTCTCGACCGAAGCGTGGGCCGATTACCGCCGCACGGGCTACCCCAAACTCTTCCGTCCGAAGCAAAATCTGGCCCCCTCGATCATCGACACGCAGCTCGGCCCGCGCCGCCTGCTGTACAACGAAACGGAACTGAGCTCCAACACCGTCGAGGTGAACAATGCCATCCAGCTGCTGAAGGCTGAATCTTCCGAAGTGAAAGGCGACGGCGACACCGGTGGCACCCGTCTGTGGTGGGACCGCAAGGACAAAGGCAATTTCTAACCCCGCCGATCCGTTTCACTCATAAACCGGGACTCCGTCGTTATACGACGGAGTCCTTTTTTCCATCCGACACATCCGAATCGGGCTCCGGCGCATTTCCGACCACTATCATGCGGCATACCATTTTTTCATGCCCCCGAATGGCTCGTACCGGAAACGGACAGATGATTTGCAAATATCAACTATTTTGTATTCATTTGTAATGAAGATAAAAATTAAGGTTAAAAACTTGTTTTAGTTGTAGCGGTAGCGACAGAGTTGTGAAACACCGTCGCTACATTTTTATTACCGGAAAATAGGCTATATATCAATTATTTTTCGTAATTTGCAGAAAACCATTTTAATCTTATTGCCCATTCGTCATCAAAGCCATCTAACACGGTAACAAGAAATAAAAGGGAAGAAGGTACGAGGCTCATAACCTCGTGCCTTCGTTTTGTATTTAGCACTTAAATCGAATATTTTTGCAAGTTCAAAGAAAATTCCTACCTTTGTTTTTGACAAGGGTTATTTGACAAGATGATTACGCAAAGTAGCGAATTTCGCACATTCTCCAAATCGTTACTAAAACCCCTGTAAAATCTTCTTAAAAGTCTGTTTGTCAGATTGATATATTTATCAACTGATTTATTAAAATATTTTTGGACAGAAGCATCACTATCCGAAAGCGATCTATCTGCTCTAAAATATTCAAAGGTCGGTAATATGCTCTTTAATGCTTCAATTATTTTTTTAGGTCGAGTTGTACCCGTAACGGGTATTTCTTCAAAATCATAACGGAAAGACGTGCCTGCTTCATGATGATATGCACGCAATTTCTCCCGCTTTTCTTTGTTGTTATATTCTTCTCCGTTCGCTTTTGCCGTATCTATATGGAACTTAGCACAAAGAGTGCGTAATTCCTTCTCATTCAGCATAACAAAATCATCTGCATCATATATCTTGCGACATAAAAAGATTTTAGGTTTAATCGTTTTTTGGGAAACATCCCAGACCTTTTTAACTGAGATTAATCCATTTTCATCAACTAATTCTTCATCAAAAAGTGATACCGGAATAGTATCATCCAAAATAATTGGACTTGACGCAGAATCAAAAATCAAGTTTATTTCGATAAAATTGGAATCACTATATACGTTTTTATCCTCTATATTAGGATTATTTTCATTAAGAAATACGTCTATTGCTTTTAATATAGTGGATTTACCCACATCATTTTTGCCTACAATACAACTAAAATCCTGAAATGAAATGGAGGTTTCATCTTTAATTCCCCTATAATTTTTTATACGAGCATATTTAAGTTTCATATTCTAAAGTTTTAGGTTACTTCAAATATACATATTTTATATTGCAAACACGAATGATTAAAGGGAAAGAATGCTACTTTAGAAATTATTACTATCTTTGCTCCTGCGAATTACATATTAATTTTTACACCCCTTTTATTATGTTTGGTGTTCAACAAGTCAACCACACATTGGAAAATTGTGCGCAGAGCCCTTGGGGAGCAATCCCGCGAGGGGCACTTGTTGAACCTGTAAAAGGGGGATATGTAGTTCGCAGCTGCGCACTCTTTTCCTTTTTATGCGAACTACATATCCCGTCTGCGTTCTGACGCAGACACGCCGTAAGGCCAACCGCAGGCGGTTTCCGCCGTGCAACCTCTCGATTCGTTTCCATTTTCATCCGCCGGATTAGCAAGTAATTGCTAATCAACTCGCTATTCTCTTTGTTGTGCCCTTGCGTACGATAAGGATAGCCCTCACTATGTCAAATTTCAAACAATCAACAACATGGAAACGAATCAAAACCCCGCGCAGGAACAGCCTGCGCAAACCATAGTTCACGAAACTACCGTAACCACACAGCCCGAACCGCAACCCGTTCCCAATTCGGAACCCACCGAATCGGCGTCGCAGCAACAACCCGATCAGCCTGCCGAACTCCTTTACGACCCTGCCGAGGCCGCGCAGATCGTCCACCACCTGACCGACGGTTATTTCGACCCGGAATACATCCTGCTGTTCGGAAAGTTGGTCGGCGGGACACGCCACAGCGATGCTACGGCCTATGACTTATTGATGGTCGTGCGCGAAACACCCGAATACGATTGGATGCGGGCAAAACGCATCCTGCGGTACAGAATGCCGTATTGCCTCCGGAAGATTACCTACATCAATCTCTATATCATGCCGTTGAACTATGTCGAATCGAATTGGACGCCGTTCCTTTATTTCGCCCGCGCCGAGGGCAAACTACTCTACTGCAACGACCACTACCATTTCCGTCGTCCGAAACATCCGGCCAATTTCGCCAAAGCCTATGCCGACGCCAAATTTCATTTCGACACATTCCGCATGCTCGGTTATGACCTTTTGGAACAGGCGCAGGATGCCTTTATCGAGGGGCGCAACGTGCGGCTGGCGGCGCAGTTCACGGCACAGGCCGTGGTCTATTTCTACCACACACTCTACTATGTCTACCACGGTATGGAGTTCGACATCCACGATCCGGTGGTGATGCACGACCGGATGCGGACGCTTTCCACGAAATTGATGCTGGTATTCGACGACAATCACATCGAAAACATATTCACCCTGCCTCGGTTGAAGGAGGTATTGATGAAAACACCTTATTGCGCCGAGTTCTACATGTCACCGCAGGAGTTGGAACTGCACATGGATCGCGTTCAGAAAGCGGCCGGAATTATCGAAAATTATGCCGGATTAAGGCTCGAACTCTATAAGGAGTTAAGCGAACAGCAATAATCCGCCTACCGAAAGAAAGAGGGCTTCGGGAACGTCACAATTCCTGATGCCCTCTTTTTCCCGTTTAACGTTTTATCCCTCTGCGGATAGGTTGTCGCAGTGGTTCTTTGACCTGCGGACGGGGGTATTGTTCCTCGTATTTTCGTTTGAGCCAACCGAACACGTCAATCCCGTCCACTGTCAGGCGCATACGCGCTTTATCCTGCGGGGCGTTTTCAGTCTTAGCCGTCGAATGATCGGTATGCAGCCACTTTTTATGTTCCGGCGAATAAAGCGAGCCTTTGAACCCAACGGATTCCCCGCGCACAATCCGCGTTGTCATTTCCGCGCCGAATCCCACCGCTTGGCATATCTTCTCTACCTGTATCAATCCTTTTAACTCCGGCATCAGTTCGTGCAAGTGGGCGATCTCGCTGCGCAAGCCTTGCATAACTTTCTCTGATTCATCCTTTATCCGTTCAAGCGTGGATTTTTGGGTTTCGATCTCTTTTTGTAGAGCAATGTTTTCTCGTTTCAGTTCTCCGATCTGCCCGTGAAGTTCGGCAATTTGTTGCTCTTGCCGCTCGACTTTCGACATGCCTATCATTGCTCCGATACCGTCGATAATGGTCGTACCAACCTCAGCGGCGGAATTCTTCAGTCGCTCGGTTTTTAACTCACCTTTTACCGCTTTTAACTCGGCTTCGGTTTTGGTCAGTTCATCGCGGGTTACCTGCTCTTGTTTGGAAGCACGTTCAATGGCTTCCCGTTTCTCCGCCTCGATACGGAGCAATTCACCGATATTGTCCAGCAACCCCTGTTGTTGGGCGATGGCGTTGCGGTAAAACTCTTGGGTGGTGACATGCCGGGCTTCCGAACCGTCAATGCCACGTTGCAATCCGTATTTCGCCATCGCTTCGGCATAACTGTCCTGATACCCCTTGAGCTTGACGCGTGTCATCACGTCGTCGGCACACAACCGAGGTCGCGCGACCGATTTCTTGCGGTATTTGCGTTTGCCCGGCTCATCGGTTTTCTTCTCACGGACTTTGCGTCGCTCACCCGTCACAATCGGCACGACTGCCGCATGAATATGTGGGGTCGATTCGTCCAGATGCAATACGGCTGACACGACATTATCTTCGCCGTAGGTTTTTCGGAGCCAATCGAGATTATCGGCGCACCACTCCTTGATCCGTCCTTCGGCGGCGATACGTTTCATATCGTCGTGCGATCCGGTCAGCATAATGCGGATGGCGCGAACTTGGTTCGTTCCGATCTTGCGGGTCAAACCCGCATGGTCGAGGCGGTAGTTGATCGCTTCCGTGCGGTCGGCCACGCCCTCTGGAAATTCAACCAGTTCTTCATTCAGGTAAGTCAGCTCCGGCACGGCGTTCGGCGGCATGTGCGTTCGGGCAATGTGGGCGGTCATCGCAGCCTCGTTGCCCGGAGCTTTATCTATATGCAATACGACATATCCCATATTTAGCGGTAGTTTTAGCGGTTGATAATGTGGTCGTCGGATCTTCGACCGCTTGTGCGGTCGGCGGCCGGAACGGTCGCAAGGGGTTTCCAAAGGGGCGTCCCCTTTGGCCTATTGGGACTTTTTCAGCAGCACGAAGTGATGCGGCTCGGAAAAAGCCCTAATAGGTTATGGCTTTTTCGTGAGGAAAAGCCGCGGGCGCGGAGCGGCCGATCGGTGGGCGACTGTGCCGGCGACAATCCGGGCGACGTTATAACTTGCGACCGCGCGACCGTTTGTATTCTTTCACGGGCCAGCGGCTTCGCAGGTAATCGTTCAAATCGTTGAGCGGACGATAATGGACGGACTGATCGGACAGATTCCGGCAAACCGGTTTCAGTTCGGCGGTCGCCTTACGCCCAGCATCGTCGTTGTCAAGGTAGGCATAGACCTGCTCGTGCGAGGCGATGAACGGCGCGGCTTTCGAGAGGTTCGTCACGGAGTTCAGCACGACAATATTGTGCGGAGGATTCGGGGCGCGTTTGAGCGTCAGGTACGACAAGAAGTCTACAAAACCCTCGAATACGAGGCATGTCGGATAACCGCCGTTTCGGGTCGACGGAGCCTTCGACGTACAGCCCTTGAAATAGCGGTTGCGCAGTTCCCATCCTCCAGTATCGTTGCGGAATCCGACAGCGAAATAGGGCTTATCCGCCACACGATAATGCACCTCCGAGCAATGTGCCCGCGCCGTATCGAGGTCGATGCCTCGTTCCATGAGATAAGAGAGCAACGCTGGAATTTCCAGCGGCAGCACGTCTTCGACAATAATCGAGGGTATACGTTCCGGTAATGCCGGACAATCCCCTTGAAAAGAGAAAGTAGTTGCGCCTCCGATCTGTTGCTCCAACAGCCGCATGGCCGTCCCTGCATCGCACCGTTCCATGCGCATCACGAGGTCGATCAGCGTCCCACCCTCGCCTGCACCATAGTCGATCCACAGATTTTTGTCATAATCAACTTTCATACTCGGATTGCGATCCTCCCGCAACGGAGAGTGATACAACCCGTAATAGCCTCTGTCTTTTGCCGGATGGATGCCCCGTCCGGCAAGGTATTTCCTTATCGAAAACTTATTGATTGTTTTTGCGTCCATGATCTTTTTCTTTTCACTCGGTTTAATCGGTACGGTTCGGGGTTTAACCCGCCGTACCGGTTTAGAATGGTTTAATAATATATACACCCGTCTTGGACTAAACTGTCCGAAAGGGTCAATAGTGGAAATCGGGATTGTAACGGTAAAATTTCTCCTCTTTGACGATCATCCGCTTATTCTCCAAAAAAACCTTCAATTGCTTGGCTTTGTTGATGCCGAACGAATGGCCGATGGCGGCATAGCTGTTTTGGAGCTTCCCAATAAGCGATGAATAAGAAACCCGGTCAGCTTCGGAAAACAGAAGTTGCAACGCCTCACGGTGTTTGGCCTTGCAGACCTCGGCATAGTCGAAACTTTTGGCCGCGCCCGACTGCCGAGGTTGGTAGTTCTCGACCAACTCCGGCAACGCATCGTCGTTGATGCGAAAAGCAAACGGCTCGAAATCCCTATCCCGGATGTGCATGGCCGCAACCGAGCTTATATCGCGGTCGAAATCGTCTTTGGTGATTTGCAGCACCGTTTCAGCCTTATTGTTCAACTCCGTTCCCAGATGCCCGCGCGTATTGTCATCGCCTTTGTTCAGGTGCAGGACGGTATGGATATGGATTTTGCGCTCGTCCGTCCATTGCATCAGCTTCGTAATAAGGTCGGTCGATTCGCAGGGGCTGTTGATGTCGTGCGCCAGGTCGCGGATGCCGTCGATCACGACCAGTCCGAGACCATCGATTTCATAGATAGCCTCCTCGATCTTCTTCAGCCGGTCTTTGGTCGCAAAACCCCGCAGGCATAGAAACTCCAAGCCCGCCGGATGTACGTCGGCAGAAAGCCCCACAAGCCGCAAAATCCGGTTTAATACCCGCTTGCAATGAAACTTACTCTGTTCGGTATCGACATAAAGGATTCCGCGCTTCTCCGGCGGCAAAGAGGCCGAATAGTCCAACACCGTGCCGCCCGTCATGGCTGCCGCCACAATCGCGCAGACGTTGAACGTCTTTTTGCTCTTTGCCTTGCCGGTCGATGCGCTGAAATTACCCAGCGTCCCCACAATCGAATCGCCCACACGCAGGATCACGGGCGGAGCCTCGAACACGTCCGTCACAAGCAACCGGGCATCGCGCCATGAAGCGGTCGTTTCCGCCGAAACTTTGTGCTGCGCTTCCATCGTTACTTCCTCGCGGGACGTGCAAGAACATATTTCTGCGCTTCCGCCTCCGTCTGCGCCTGTGTCCTTATGGGATTCTGACGCAACCATGCCTCCAATTCCGTTTTCTCGAAATAGAGCATCTTCCCCTGCGGCTTATAGTGAGGGATCAGGTTGCCCGATGTCAGTTTATACAGGTAGCTTTTGGAAAGATTCAGAAAACGGCTCGCCTCCTCGAAGCTGAGTACGTTTTTGGAATGTAAAACCAGATTTTCGAGTTCCGCAACCCGCATTTCAATACTTTTCTCCATATATTCAGAAGATTAAAATTAAACAAATGGAGTGTCGACCCTCCGTATGGTTGTAACAGTTACGGGGGCAAATGTATGGCTGCGAAACTTGATAGCGGATTGACTATCTTTGAGGTATCAACCTATTCTCAAAGTTTTTTCACTTGCTTGAGATACCTGTCGATGGTTGCATATTTCCCCACTATACCTATATCGCGGATGTAGTTTGTCGCCGAGGATAAGTCGCTTTGATTGATGTATTTATCGCGGCTTCGGTCTTTGGAAAGAAAGAGTTTGCAGTTAGCGATTACAGATTGCCAATTCGGTGTTATCAATCCGCGACTGCTCAATCCGGCAAAAAAGAAAGCGACGAGGCGGTTGTTGTTCGATCGCACGATTGCATGGGGCTTGCCCGCAAGGATCGCTGTCAGATCATCGGCCGTTAACGGCACGTTGAACATCTTAACGTCGTTGATGCCTTCGGCCAGAAAAGCGATCTGCTCATCGGTCAGCATCGAATCGAACGGATTATCCGTTTCCGCGATAGGCGGCACGGCTTTCGGGGTCATTACAACCTCTTTCGGCTCCTTTTGCGCGGCTACTTTCGATTTCCGGTCTTGCAGATAAGCGGCATAACGCTCCAGAACGACAGCTTTCACGACAGCAGAGAAATAAGGCAACTCGGCATCATAAGTCGTATTATCTTGCTCGTATCGGGAGTGGTCGAACGCAACGACGGAGAACGCAAGATACTTTTTCTTTTCACCGGGATTCAATGCCTCGAAGAAACTGCTTTCCCAAAGAAAGGCAGGATCTGAGTAGTAATTCCGGATGTCGGACAGTACGGAATAACGCAGATACAACTGCGCCAGCTCGTCGGCAGTACGGATGTATTCCAGCCTTTCCAACTCCCGCATCTGCTCGCAGTCGAGGTAGGCGGATTTCACAGCGATACGATCTGCCAACACTTGATAAGTACGACCAATGCAACGGTTGAAAATACGTTGTATTCTGTCGAATTGTGGTTTTAACCCCAGACCGTCCATAATTCATCCTTGTTTTTATACAAGGTTATTAAAATATCATCCATCAACGAACCCATTCCATTAAATGTATATTTTATGCGATATTGATATCCGGAGTGTAATTCTTTAAAGCACGTACAATTGCATTCTTTTTATCCGTTTTTAATAAACGTAAAATTAGATTAGGATATTCTTTGGCAGATAATTTTAGTATCGGAGAAACACGTTCGTGCAAACTCTTCCGATTGTATATCCTTAGCAAACCAGCATAGTCCTTACTTTCAATGATTTGATCTATTTCATGTTTCCGATTTTGATATATCAACTCAACATTAATAGAATTTTTGAGCAATTCCATTTGGTGTTTCAAAGCCTCTAACGAATTTTCTTGGGGTTTGGTATAGCATTGTAATTTATGCCTAATTTCTTTTGCACACATTGCAGCCAATTGCAAATCATACTCAGCCTGAAATGCATCAAATAAGAAATCCTTAACCTTTATAAATGCTTCATCTGGATTCAGAGCTTGGTTTATAGCAACTATTTTGACGATATCTTCGCTCAAATATAAGTTCTCAACTTCCGCTACAGCTAAAGTATATATCTTTGACTCCTTATAACTTTCAACTTCTTCTTCAGTCATATAATCATGATCTATTAGTCCTTTAATGTCAAAGTTATGTAGAGTTCTAATGCGCGGGTTATTAAAAGCTTTTGTCATCTCTATAACTTTAGAACAATCATGGCAAGGAATTATACTATAATCCTCATAAATATATGGATATAATTGATTATCATAACTTCCTCTTTCCCCCTCCACAAACAGTATAGGTTTTCGATTACCCAGCACTTCAAAGATTAGGCTATCCGGTATCTCCTCATCAGGAAAAATAATGTTTAACTCCCAAGCATCCTTACCATCATAAGATTTTATCCATATCTTGGTTGCCTCTTTTCTTGATGCGGCAAAATCTAAATCATGTGTAATATATATGAAAGTTTTAGTAGGACAAAATTCTTCAATTTTATCCCACAATTTATACATTATAGATTTATGAAGATGAATTTCAGGCTCATCAATTACAATTACTGTATTTTCTGGCGAAATAAGACACTGACCGATCAAATAAATAGCAACACGCTCTCCATCTGACATATTTTTTGCATGATATTCAATCTTATCTACCAAACGAGCTCTAACCTTTGCATCTTCAAATATTATCTTTCTTTGTGGGAAAATAGAGTCCCATATGAGAGTTATCTTATCTGTAATCATCATGGGTACCTTTGCCTTAGCATCCCCAGAAATCTCTTTCGCCTTACAATCTTTTACGTACAAATCGTTTTCCTTATTTTTCCGGGCAAATATGGCGGAAAGAACACTATCGTAATCATTTATCAGTTTTGTTGTAGATTCCTGTCCCCAGTTCCATTTATACCCCTTATCTTGATGTTCTTCTGTACCATAATACATTTTGTTCCATGCGCTTTCTTCACTCTTAATGGTAATATTTTCGGGTATAGATAATGCTCTTTGAGCTGATATTCGAAGAACACTCCCATTTGTCTCTTGTCGTTCTATCCATGCCCCCAAATGACTTTTACCACTTCCATTTGCTCCAACTATGACAAAATTTTGCTCGCTACTTATTGTCTTGGATTCTCCATTTATTGGAATAACAATTTCCCTCATTTTTTGTATATTATTTTAATATAATTCAAATTCATTACAAATATAATATATTGTATAAATACTCGGTTTATCTCCTTGATAAATAAAACACGAAAGATGGGCAAAAAAGAGCGGGCGAATTTCATGTATAATTCACCCGCTCTTTTTTCGGTTTAGTCGGTCAGATTCGGAATCAGCCCGATCGCCTCCTCTTTCTTCTTATCGACGATTTTGGCGTAAATTTGAGTGGTCGCAATATTCTTATGCCCAAGTAATTTACTGACCGTATATAAATCTGCGCCTAAAGTCAGCAGCATCGTCGCATGAGTGTGTCGCGCCACATGGAACGAGATATGTTTGGTGATTCCGGCGACATTTGCCCAATGTTGCAGGGTGTCGTTTACCGTCCCTTCGTGCGTTAACGGAAAGATTATATCGCCGTCTTTCGTTTCGCCGCGTTCCGGCAGCCATTTTAACGCCTCATCGGAGATAGGCAGGTAAAGCGGTTCCTTCGTTTTCTGCATCTTGATTTCGATGCGTACACGCCCGCCGCTCTGTTGCAAATCGCTCCATGTCAGTTTCCGGATGTCGCTCACACGGAGTCCGCACATGCAACTGAACAGAAAGGCTTGCTTCACGATCCCATGCCGACACGGGGTATTTATCAACAGCTTTAATTCTTCGATAGTCAGGTATTCCCGGCGGCTCGGCTCTTGCCGCACTTTATCTGCAAAATCAAACTCCTTAGTAGGGTTGATCGTAATGATACCCTCTTTATAGGCTCGGTTGATCGCCGTGCGCAACGTGCCGTAATAGGAAACGACCGAATTATTTCCCAGCACGCCTCCGGTTTTCCGCACCCCGTATTTGCTGGCCTTGGGCATCTGCCGCAGGAAATCGGTAAACTCCGAAAGAAACTGCTTATCGACATCGCGAAACGCGATATAATCACCCCGAAACAACTTCAACGCACGGACGGTATTCAGCACCGTTCGCGCATAGTTCCCGCTCCCCCGCTCGGCTGACTGTTTCCCGATGCCCTCCAGATAGTCGAGCAGATTTACTTTGGACTTGTTCGTGTTCTGAAACCCGTGCGCGTCGTTCTGTATCTCCACTATGCGCTTACTCTGGATCGCTTTGGCGAGGGCAAGCGTCGCTTCGTTCTTCGCCTTATCCTCGCGTGTCCGCTCCGGAATCAGGTAGAGTTTCAGAAACTCGTACTGCCGCTTACCACCGACATAGTTCTCCTTGCGGATGACATCACCCGTATAATAATCCAAGTAGATGGATTAGTTGCCGTTGGCAAGCTGCTTGAACCGGATTTGCACCGGAGCTTTGAACTTGATCTCCTGTTTCTTCTTAGCCATACCCTAATTCCGTTTTCGTTACAACAGCATATATAGCGATTTATTTTGTTACTTCGCGCCTTTTGAGTAACAAAATAGTAACAAAACAAAGGCATTTATCGGCTAAAACAGGAAAACCGCGGAAACAAGAGAAAAGAAATTAAATAAATATAAATTTATATTTATCAGATACTTATATCTACTTTATTCGTTCTTCTTTGTCCTTTTTCCACAACTGATAGCTGTTCACAAAGTTCTGCCAGACAATATATGCCGTCGGGGCGATCGAGGAGATTGGGTCGAGGAACGACTGCGACATCCATACGGCCAGCACCGTGTTTTTCTGCCCGAGCGACTGCCCGCCCGCCGGGGCGTCGCCGTAGCGGCGTCCCAGCGTGCGCCCCACCTTGAACTGCACCAGGCAGATCACCAGCGCCGCGAATGCCAGCCACAGTTCGGTCGCGGGCGAAGCATCGTGCAAATCGAGGATAAAGGCCGTCGTACGGCCGATGATCACCACCAGCGACACGAGCCACATGTAGAACGAAATCTGACTGTGGTTCCCGATCCATTTCGCCGCCCCGGGCAGCACGAAACGGCAGAACTGCGCAGCCGCGAAGGGCATGATCAGCAGCGGCGCGATACGTGCCAGTATCTGCGTGAAGGAGCACGCCCCCGTCCCGGCAAACGACAGGACGACGGGTGCCACGAGCGCGATCACCATGTTACACACGAGGCTGTAGGTGGCCATCGTCGGGACATTGGCCCCGAGCATCCCGGCGATCACCACCGCGGCCATCGCCACGGGCGCCAGCACACAGATCATCGCCCCCTGCGCCACGACGGGATTCAGCGGCAGCAGCAGGAAGTAGACCGCCACGCTCACCACGACCTGAAACAGCAGCAGCCAGAAATGCAGCATCGAAGGCTTCATCTGCCGGGGCTTGACGCGGCAGAATGTGACGAAGAGCATCAGGAAGATCAGCGAGGGTGTAATCATCTGGTGCGTCCACCCCTCGAGGGCGGTCACGGGGCGGCAAAGCAACGCCCCGACCACCATGGCCGTCAGCATGGCGACGGTCTTGACATTGCGGTGCAGGTATTCCAGTACGTGCATTATTTCATGGTTTCAATCGTTAGGATAACATGCTGCCCGGAGGCCGTCCCGATCCCGCACACCGTACCGTCCAGCGGGTCGGGGTCGAGCAGGAATCGGCAGACGTCGCCGTCCCAGGGGTGCCCGTCGAGCGAGAGGATGCGGTCGCCGGGGGCGATGACGTCCGCGAGCGCCTCGTCCCACACCTGCCCGACGACGAGCTGCCCGGCAGAAAGGGCCAGCGTGAAATTACAGGCGGGCTGCGGCGGGGCTTTCGCCTCGCCCCCGCGGGGTATGAACAGGAAGCGCTTGCGGCGGAAATCGAGCACGACCTGCCCCCAGTCGAACAACTTGCAGCCGAGGATCCGGTTGTGGCCGAAGGTGCGCTTGACCGGCATGTCGGCAATGGCCGTCCCCTGAATTTCGAACCGGGGGATCGTACCCCGGAAATGGCTGTTCACCCTGTTGCGGTTCGTCCAGCCGACAGCCGTCGCATATCCGTCGGCCCAGCGCAGGCTGTCGATGAACCACAGGGGCGGGGGCGCATCGCCGGAATCGGCATAGGAGAAATGGAAATAGCCCGCCGAGCCGGTGTCGAATTTGACGTACATCCGGGCCTGCCTGTCGCCGTTGCGGCATGTCACCGGCAGAAACGGGCATCCGCCGCCCAGCTCCATGCGCGACATGCGACGGCCGCGGGGCAGCCCCAGCCTGCGGACATCGTCCGTGACGGTGATCGTCGAGTCGGCATTGGGCATGCGGACGGCGCACCAGCGCAGCAGGTCGCACCCCGCGATGCCGTCGACCCGCAGGCAGGCGAAGACCAGCGAAGTGTCGGGCATGACCAGCACCGGATGGTCGCGGAAAAGCGCGTCGCCCATCCGCAGGCTGTCGAGCCGAACCAGGTCGATGGGGACGACATGGCCCTCGAAATCGCGGACTTTCTCGGTTTTCACGGCCTCGGCCCCCAGTTCGTCGCGCAGCGATTCGCTGATGCAGGTGCCCGACGCCCCGGTGTCGAAGATAAAACGGCGGGGGCCCGCAGGCGTGCCGAGCACCACGACATATTTGCCGTGCTCGACCGTATAGGGCAGGTCGAACCGCACGGCAGGACGCCGTGCGCAGACCTCCTGCACCGCGACCAGACTGCACAGGACAAACAGCAGGCGCTTCATCGGCACACCGGCCTTACGAAAGCAGTTCCCTGACCTTGGCCGAAATATCCTTGCCGTCGGCACGTCCGGCGAGTTTCTTCGTGACCACGCCCATCACCTTGCCCATCTCCTTCACCGACGTGGCGCCGACCTGGGCGATCACGGCCCTGACCTCGGCCTCCAGCTCTTCGGGCGTAAGCTGCCGGGGCAGGAACTCCTGGAAGACGGCGACCTGCGCCAACTCCTCGGCCGCGAGGTCGGGGCGGTTCTGCTCTGTGAAGATCGCGGCGGAATCGGCACCCTGCTTGGCCAGTTTGGAGATGATTTTCAGTACGTCGGCATCGGGCAGTTCGGCGATTTCCGGGCCCGCGGTCTTAGCCTCGATGATATACTTCTTGGCATTGCGCAATGCGCCCAGGCGCACGGTATCCTTGGCCTTCATGGCCTCCATGATACCTTTCGAAATCTGTTGTTCGAGTGACATAATTTATCTATTTTACAAAAAACAATCGTTTGTCCGTCCTCTTTCGGGGCGCCCCGCCGGGCGGCACACAGTGCTTGGGGCGCCACAGCCGGAGCGTAACCGCCGCAAAACCGGCACCGGAGGCCGACCGCACGGCCGGCTAATCGTCCCCTCCGCTCTTCCCGCCGAGCAGGAAACCCAGTATGTCGGCCATCAGCCGGTCGCGCTGCACATCGCTCTCGAGGGCTTCGAACGGAAAGCCCATGACGAACGTGCGGCTGTCCGCGCAGGCCACGCCCGCGCAGCGGTTGTTGTCCACATAGCGCATCACGGGGAAAGCCCCGCCACCCGCGGGTCTCAGGGCATCGACCCGTTCGACCCGGTATCGGTCGGGGCGGAAATCGTTGACATAGCGGTACTCGTCGCGCGAAAAACCCGCATGCGAAGTCACGACCCGCACCCGGTTGCGGTCGGCGGCCTGGTCGCCGTCGTAGGTGTAGTGCAACACCTCCTCGGCAAAAGCGCGGTCTTCGCCGGTGGCCTCCCCGCCCGTCCAAAGGTCGGTCGCCACGTAGCTGCCCGACACGAAAAGGGCTCCGTCACCGGCCATATAGCGTCTCAGGACATCCTGCAATTCAGGCGAAAACGTTTTGAACGCATACCCCGCCACACCGCGCCCGATAGTCACGGAGCGCTGTTTTCCCAGAATCAGGTCGACTGCGGAATACTCCTCCAATGACACGCCGCGATCCTCCACCGCCCGCACCGAGGCCGAGCAGAACGAATAGCCCGCCCGGGCTATGGAACGGCCGTGCACATAGGGATAGTCGAACGTATTGCCGCCGATTACCTCCGTCTCGTAGTCACAGTTGCAGGCGCCGAGGGCGATGCTGTCGACCTCGCACCTGGCCATCGCCAGGTCGAACACCTGCTGCCCGCCGATGAACGAAATGTCCTGTTTGTCGGGCACCCCGCCGTCGAGCTCGGTATAGAACCCGGCCAGCGAATCGCGGCGCATGCTCAGCGGAGCGCTGATGCGCTCGAATCCGTTTACGACCAACACGTTCCCTTTCCCGCCGGGGATACGGCAGGCGGCGACGACCTCGCTGGGAAAACTCTCCCCGCCTTCGTTCACGGCGGTCACCTTATAGCTGTAAATGCGCCCCGGTTCCTGCTCGGAAAGCAAACAGGGCTTGTCGGTATAGCGGCCGTTGTCGAAGCCGCCGTCGTCGATGCGCGTATAGACCACATAACCGGTCGGGGCGGCAGTCGTTTCGAGCGAATCCATCATGGGCGACCACGAAACGGCCACCTTGCCGTCAGCGGCGAACTCCGCGGCGAGGGACTCCACAGGCAGCGGCTGCACTACATAAGGTAATTCGTACTGCGAACTGATATACTGCAAGATACCCTTATAGATGGCGTGGCTCACGAGGAACTTGAAGCGCGGGTCGCTGCCATAGCGCATGTCGGCGAAATTCTGGTGCGAGAGCAGTTCGAGCAGCATGGTCGGGGCACCCGGCACACGCGCTTCGTAATAGGCGCGGTTCCAGAGCCCGCGGCGGTTCCATTCGGGTTCGCAGGTACGGCGGATGTCGGAGACGATCTGCGTCATGACGATGTCCGTCAGGTCGCGCGAACGGTAGCGGTCGGCACCGCCCTCGAAACGCCCCTTGTTCTCGCGGGTATAGAAGATGCCCAGCGTGCCGATGGTCTCGTCGTTGAGCCGCACGCCCGCATCGGAATGGAAGGCCAGCGCCATGTCGACAGGAATCCGCAGCCCCGTGCTGTCGGGCATCCGCTCCGAACCGCCCATCAGGGCATTGACCCAGTGGGCGCGCGACATGTAGTCGTCCTTATAATCGTCGGCGTTCTCCTTCGGGGTGTATACCTTCGGGTCGAACCCCGCCCACTGGAGCCAGTAGCGGGCGCCCTCGCAGAAACGGGGATAGCCGCTCGTCTCCTCGGCATATTCGACGCCGGGACGGCGCAGCGAATCGCTGACCGAGCGGGCGACATTACCGTAGCCGCCGCCGACCTTCACGGCGTCGGCCGTGACGATACGTCCTGCCTGCCGCGAGCGGTTGGTGAGCGTCACGACCGGCTGCTCACCCGGCCCGAAGAGGAAATGCCCGAGGTAAATCCATGTCCCGCCGCCCATCGTCTGGTTCACGGCGAACGTACTCTCGCCCCCGAGGTGATGCACCGTATACTGCGCGTCGTCGGTGCTTCCGGGCACCGTTTCATAGCTTACATAGACGGCGTATTCACCCCGCTCGGGGATGGAGGCACGCCACGCGGCGCGGCTCTCGGCACCCCCGGCGACCGTCCGCACACGGCGGGTCGTACCGTCACGGAACGGGTTTTCGCCGGTGCGGTATACCTGCCGCGTATGCGCGAATCCGACACCGCCCGGCTGCCATTTCTCGGGGCCGTCCGTCTCGGCGTATTGCCCGGCGGCATCGTTGTCGGCCAACACCTCGTATTTCTGCACATCGCGCTCGCGGGGCAACATCACGCAGGCTCCCGCATTTTCGAGCATCGGCACCAGGTAAGGCAGCACATAGCTCTGGGTATAGAGGTCTTCGCAGGTCATCCACAGCCGCGAACGCTGCCATTTCCAGCGGTTCGCAGGCTGGTCGAAATAGCGTCCGTGGCTCTGCCACAGCGCGATATGGCGCCCGGAGAGCCCCTGCGTGGGAGCTGCGGGCGAGGACTGGCGGACGACGAGCGGCCGCTGCGAACGGTTGACGAAGGGCACGACCTTCTTCTTGCGCAGCAGTTTCCTGAACTCGGCATCGGTGCGGTAGGCCATCGGGATCAGCCCCCGCACTTCGCGCTTGTCGGAATAAAGCTCGATGGAGGCTTTACGGTACTCCGGCGGCAGGACGGCACGCACCGAGTCGTACATGGCCCGCAGGTTCTGCTCGCGGAACGGGTAATAGGAGAGCCCCACCGAGGTGTAGATGCGCACCCGCTTGCGCGAGGCGTCCACGCCCTCGATGCGGACAAAGCCGCCCGAAACCTCACGGGCGACGATACGCGACAATGTACGGCCGATCTCGCGGCGGGTCGCGGCGTCGACCCCGGCGGCCGGGGCTTGCTGCCAGCCGAAGCAGAGCAGCAGGAAAAACGACAGGAATTTAGTTTTCATTCTTCTTGGCAAGCAACAACATGCCGGCCATGGTGAAGGCGGCATTGTAAATCAAAAGTTCGAACCCGATCCGGTAGTCCCACGCCTCGCGCGCCCAGTATTGCACGAGGGCGCTCAGCACGGGGGCGGCGACGGCGACCACGGGCATCCAGCCGTCGCGGATTCTCAGGCGCGTGAACATCCCGAAGGCGAACATACCCAGGATCGGCCCGTAGGTATAGCTGGCAACCTTGTAGACGAGGTTGATGACGCTGTCGTCGGCCAGGTATTCGAAGCCGAGGATCACCAGCGCCATGCCGACGGCCATGCCGACGTGCACGCCCTTCCGGATGCGGGTCAGGCGTTCGTCACCGTAGCGCCTGGTGCCTTGCAGGATGTCGACCGTGAACGAAGTCGTAAGGGCCGTAAGGGCCGAACCGGCAGCTGAATAAGTACTCGAAATAAGCCCTATAACAAACAGTATGCCAACAAATACCGGTAATCCGCCCTCGACAGCCACCAGCGAGAATACCTGGTCGCCCTTTACGGGCATCGCAAGGCCGGTGCGGCCGATGTAAATGTAGAGCAGCACACCCAGCACGAGGAACAGGAAGATGACGAATATCTGGCTGACGGCCGTCAGGACGATGTTTTTCTGCGAATCGCGCGGCGTGGCGCAGCTCAGGTTCCGCTGCATCATGTCCTGGTCGAGTCCCGTCATGGAGATCAGCAGCACGACGCCCGCGAGAAACATCTTCCAGAAATAGCGGTCGGAGGAGGGGTCGTCGAAGAAAAACACCCGCGAATAGGGCGACGCGGCGACCTCGCGGGTCATTTCGCCGAACGACATGCCGAGCGCCTGCATGATGAAGACGATCGACAGCACGAGGCTGCCCACCAGGCAGAAAGTCTTGAGCGTATCCGTCCAGATGAGCGACTTGACACCCCCCTGCTGCGTATAGAGCCAGACGAAGAGCATCGTCACCAGCGCATTGAGCCAGAAGGGCAGCCCGTAGTGGCTGAAAACCAGCAGTTGCATGACGGCGCAGACCACGTAGACACGCAGCGCGGCACCCAGCATCTTCGACACGAAGAAGAACCATGCCCCGGTATGGTGCGAGAGGATGCCGAAGCGCCCGTCGAGGTATTCGTAGAGCGACACCACCCGGAGGCGGTAGAAGGTCGGGATGAGCAGGAACGCGACGACCAGCTGCCCCACGGTGAAACCGGCGACCATCTGCATGTAGGAGAAGGAATCGACGGCGACCGAGCCCGGCACCGAGATGAAAGTCACGCCCGAGATTGCAGCCCCGATCATGGCGAAGGCTGCCATATACCACGGCGTGCTCCGGTTGCCGGTGAAGAACCCGGCATTGTCGGCACGCCGGCCCGAGAGCCAGGCGACGACAAAAAGTACGGCTATATAGCCCAATACGGTGGTGATAACGGCGAAAGGTGTCATAAGCGGAGTCAGCGTTCGGATTTAAGTTACAAATATAGCAAGAACTCGCAAAAAAACGGCAAAATTTGGATAAATAAAGTAAGTGTTTGGTATTGAGGAGAGTTAAGCCAAATTCTTCTATACCTTTCCAAATCGCTAAAATGCAGGATAATGAAAGGTTAAGAGAAAGATTTGCTACTTATCCGTTGCCTTTTTTAGCCCCGGATAATCCGGCAAAATAACGCTTAACCACCTGCGGTTTTACCGTTCACCATGCAAAGAACCCTATATTTTGCCCGTAAAGATAACCGTTTTTTTCCGTTTTTCATGGAAATACAGGTTATGTTACCGGCATCCGGGGTTTTATTCTTTGTTCCGCTATAATTTTCATAACTGTAAATAACTCTATATCAAGTAATTTTGCAACATAAAAAATAGAGTTATGAAACAGACGGATGTAACGGTTACGTTCTACCTCAAAAAGAGCGAAATGAATGACGAGGGACATTGCCCGGTCATGGCGAAACTTGTTGTCGGCAAATTTTCAGAAGCGGCTTTTAGTGCGAAAATGTCCGTACCCGCTGCACTGTGGGCATCCGGACGTGCCACGGGTAAAAGTAACGCCGCGCGGGAAATCAACCGGCAACTGGACGATTTGCGAGCTTCAGCCATTTCCATTTATGACGAACTGTCAGCCACCCGTGAGAATGTAACGGCTGAAGAAATAAGGAATCTGTTGTTGGGGACGGCTTTCGGGCAGGAAACCCTGTTGGGTTATTTCCGGACGTTCATCGAACATTTCGAAAAACGTGTCGGCGTGAACCGGGAAAAGGGAACAGCGCAATCTTACCGCTATGCTTGTAACTGTGTGGCCGCTTTCATCCAGGAGAAATACAAGTTGTCGGATGTTCCTTTCACGGCCCTGAACCGTTCATTCATCGACAACTATGACCTCTACCTACGCACGGAGCGCCGCTTTGCCCTGGGAACTATCGTGTTGCTTGTCACACGGTTGAACACGATTGTCGGGGAAGCCATCGCGGAAGGGATTATCACTGCCGACCCGTTCGCGGGTTATGAAGCCGAACATCCCGAGCGGGAACAGAAATACCTTACCGCAGCGGAGTTACAACGGCTGATGACCACACCCCTGCACGACCCGAAACTCTACCATATCCGCGACCTGTTCCTCTTCTCCTGCTACACGGGTATCCCTTACGGGGACATGTGCCGCCTGACGACGGAGGATCTGGAAGTGGCCGAGGACGGTGAGGTATGGATCAAGACCGCCCGCAAGAAGACGAAAATCGACTATGAAGTGCCATTGCTCGACATACCGTTGCTCATCCTCGACAAGTACCGGGATATGGCCCCGGAAGGAAAACTGCTGCCGATGTACAGCAACAACGAACTCAACCGGACACTGAAACGTATTGCCGCCATTTGCGGAATTGAACGGAAGCTCGTCTTTCACTGCGGACGCCATACCTACGCCACCGAGATCACGCTTTCGCATGGTGTCCCGCTTGAAACCGTCAGTAAAATGCTGGGGCATAGCCGCATTTCCACGACGCAGATTTACGCCAAAGTGACCGATGACAAGATCGACATGGATACCCGGTCTTTAGAGGAAAAGATTGCCGGCCGCTTCTCCGTAGCTATTTAATCTATCATTGACAATCAAATTCACAACGATTATGGAAACGAATAATAAAGAGATAAAACGTCGCAGCACGTTCTCCCTGCTGTTCTACATCAACCGCACGAAAGTCCGCAAGGACGGAACATGTAAATTGTTATGCAAGGTAAGCATCGACGCCAAGTCGGCCCCGATCAATATCAACGCGTTTGTCGATCCATCGCTTTGGAATCCGGAAACCAAAAGGGCGAACGGACGAAGCGAGAACGCCCGAACGGTAAACCTGGCAATAGAGAAACTGACCGAAAAAATCACCGGGCATTACCGTCATATTCGTAAAAGCCTCGGTTTCGTGACGGCCGAGCTGGTCAAAAACGCCGTGGAAGGAATCGGGCAGAAACCGTTCACCCTCCTTGCCTTGTTCCGCGAGCATAACGAGGAGTTCCGCAAGCGTGTCGGCGTGGATCGCAAGGAAGAAACCTATGAAAGTTACGAGAACTCCTATAATATTTTAGCCTCCTTCGTGAAAAAAAGGAAGGAAAAGGAGGATGTAGCGTTGCGGAGCCTTGACCGGGAGTTCTACGATGATTTTGAAATATTCCTACGTACAGATCGTGAAATGAAACCCAAGACAGTACACGAGCATCTTTACCGGTTGAAGAAAATGACCAAGCGGGCTGTCAGTCAGGGTACACTCCGGCGCGACCCTTACGGGAAGCTGCACCCGGAACTGCCCCGGCGCAAGAGCCGCCATTTGAAACTCGAAGACCTCAAAAAGCTGATGGAAACTCCCGTCGATAAACCCAACCTCCAGCGGGTGCGGGACTGGTTTCTCTTCGCTACCTTCACGGGGTTGTCCTACGCCGACCTGAAACGCTTGTCCGAAAAAGACATCACGCAGTCGGACGACGGAACGTACTGGATACACATCCGGCGCCAGAAGACCGAAACGCCCTCGGCCATCCGCCTGCTGAACGTGCCGTTGCAGATCATCGAGAAATACCGCCACGAGCGTAAAAGCGACAGGATTTTCAACCTCTATTGCCGGGGGTATCTCATCAAGCTCACCAGAGAACTGGGACGGACATACGGCTTCGACATGACCTTTCACAAGGCGAGGCACAATTTCGGGACACATATCACGCTCTCGTTGGGTGTGCCTATCGAAACTGTCAGCCGCATGATGGGACACAAGAGCATTTCCACCACGCAGATTTACGCCAAAGTGACCGACCGCAAGGTGGACGAGGACATGAAACGGCTGAAAGAACAGACCAAAGGCCGGAAAATAAATCTCTACGAGGAGGACGAACCGGAAACGGCAGATATTATAACGGTAAACGGTTGAACAGTATAACAAAAATTGATAAATTTGTATGACTATGACGACAAGAGAACCTATCAGCATTGAAAACGGGCGGGTGGAAATCCACGCGCCGGAGAACCGTGTATGGCTCACGCGCCACCAGATTGCCGACCTGTTCGGAGTCTTCGTTCCTGCCGTGGGGAGCAACATCCGCTCCATACTCAAAAGCGGCATACTCTGTGAGGAGAGGGTTTACCGCCGGGAGCGCAACCGTGACGGCGGTATTGTCGAGCTGTATTCGCTCGAAATGATCGCCGCGCTGGCTTTCCGCTTAAAATCCGGGAATGCCGAAGCCTTCCGACGGTGGCTTGTCCGAAGGGCCACGACGACCGCTGTCGTCTGGCAGCTCCCCGGCATGAACACGATATTGAACTGAAAAAGAAGAACGGCCAACGTTTTGGCCGTTCTTCTTTTATACCCATTCCTGTCCCCCGATACATTTCTTCCGGGAATCTTCCAGGAATTTCTGTATCTCGGATTCCATGTATAGTACCTTGCCCTGAATCAAATAATAGGGAATGATCCGCGCCGTGCGGTATTCCTGCAATGTACGCCTGCTGATTTTCAGCAGCCGGGACAATTCCTCGTCGGTGACGAACCGCTCTCCCTTGAGTGTCCGGCCTCCGGAGGATTCCAGTTTATCCAGTGCCTTGCCGGCCTTTTCCAAGCGCCGGAAGAGATCCGCCACACGCGGATCGTGCTTGTCGATGAAATAATGGCTCATAACGCGGCGGTATTAGGATAGTGCGACGATTGCAGCAGTTTCCCGACATCTTCCGGTTTGTAGAAGATTTTGTGACGGATGCGGCTGAAAGGCAGCAACCCTTTCTCCCGGTAGGTTTGCAGGGTACGTTTCGATATACCCAGCACGTCACAGACATCCTGGTTGTCCAGCCATTTTTTCAAACTCACGTCCTCTTGCCTGCGGCATAACGCCTCGGCTTTTCTTTCAATGGCTTCCACGTGCCCTGCCAGCGCGTCGAAAGCCTTCACGTCCATACTTATTATTTCCATGTTCTGTTTCATTTTTTGTTTCCCGGATGCCCAAAAGTACACAAATGAACAGTATCTTGTTATCAGCCAGTGGTATATGGACGTATCCGTCTTAAAAGTGGCAGCGAGTGGCGCCACGTCCGGCGGAAACGATCCTCCGCCGATACGGGATCGGCACGTTCCGATACGCCAATCGCCCGTGAAAGGAAATGTTCGCGGGCGATTTATCATTCCATGCAGGGTGAGCCGTGAACCGACTTTCGCGAGCGTTCACGGCATATCGTTTTCTCCCCGTTTCTCTCCCATAACCTTTTCCTCTCTTTTTTTTCATGCCGCGGAGCGCGGTATGGAAATCTGTTGTCAGTAGCAAAGGTAGTTACGGGGCTCACGCTGCTGCAAGATCGGGCCGCGGGGCGGTTTGCCGCAAAATCTTCCTCTTTCCCTGCGGGCGAGCGTATTTTCCGACAAAATCTTGCAGCAGCTATCCCCGACACCTTTTGATGCTACCGAAACAGATTCCATCCATACCGGCTCCGCTACGGCATAAAAAAAAAGTCAAAGGTTATGAGAAACGAAGAGAAAAATAAATGGAAACAGAAATCCTCCAACCTTCCACTTGGCATAAAGGCAAAGGTCGGGTTGGCGGTAAAGGTCGGGGCGGTGGCTTTGGGCTTCCACGTGTGGGGTATCGACTTTATTTGGGTCGTTTTGGGCTTCACGTTCTGTTATGACATCCTGCGGGGCATTTTCTCCTGCCTTGTTTCTCTCGTGGCTCTAACCGGCTTTTTCTATTTCCTATTCACTCACATCTTCTAAATTTTTACAGGTATGACAAAGTACATTTCATTATTCGGAGCGACTACCACGGACACGCAGGTGCAGGTAGTCAAGGAAAACCAGGTAATCATCGGTATCGGTGCGGGTGCGAGCAGAAAGCGTTACGTCGTTTACAAGGTGGAACACACCGCCCGTGGCTACGTGTACCACATGGTCGATACCGAAACAAAGGAAATCAGCCAAACGGACATTTTGCGACCCCTCTCGCAAACATTCGGTATCGGCAGGTACTACGACGACGTGAACCCCGAGTTCATGGACGCTTTCGAGGTGGCTTTGCTCGTGAGGCAGGCGGAAGAGCAAGCCACGGCGCAGGCCATCGCCGCCGCCAAAGAGAAAGCCGAGCATGACCGCATAGCGGAAATAGGAGCGCAGAGGTTACGCCGCATCATGCCCGAAGGGGTGCAGGGCGTAATCATCGCCGAACTCAACGAAACGGAATACACTGACCCCTCTTACGAGTGTTCGACCACCCGAAGCGTGCGTACCGTCATTCTCGGCTTTTCGGCCACCTCCCGCAACGGCTTCGGGGAGTTGAGAAAGGCGGCGGCCAATTTCCCGCAAACGGCGCACCTCTCCGAATACGACCCCAAGAACGAACACCGCTATCCCGTTTTCACGCTCGGCAAAAGTCCGAAATACGGGTGGAGTGTCTGCAAACTGACCCACTACACCCGTGAAGGGTACATCGACAGGCTGGCATATATCGCAGGAAACGAGGAGAATATATGTCTGCCCGAGCCGAAAGACGAAAAACGGGCGGAACGCACTGAAACGAGCGTGCAAGGCGGGTTTATCATCGTGGACTATTCCGAGAAGGCGATAGCCGTATTCGGGGACACCAAGCCCGTCAAGGACGCCCTTCACGCACTCGGGGGACGCTTCAACGCACGGCTGACGCATGACGGGCAGAAGAAAGCGGGATGGATTTTCCAAAAGACCAAAGAGGACGAGGTGCGACGGCTTCTCGGAAAGGACGAATAAATGTTGAACACGGGGTGGCTCGCCGCCCCACAATACCAAAAAATCATGGCACAAGGAACAGATTATTTCAAACTGACGATACAGAACTATCTCGACGCACGGGCACGGGAGGACGAACTTTTCGCACCCCGATACGCCAACCCGAAAAAGAACATTGACGATTGCTGCACTTTCATCATCAACCAAGTACGGCAGAGCGGTTGCAACGGGTTTGCCGACGAGGAAATATACTCTATGGCACTCCACTATTACGACGAGGAGGACATCGACATCGGCAAACCCGTCAGTTGCAAGGTAGTGGTCAATCACACCGTCGAACTGACCGAGGAGGAAAAAGCCGAGGCACGGCGGAACGCCATACGGAAGGCCGAGAGCGAAGCCTACGCCAAGTTGGCGAAAGCCAAGTCCAAACCCAAGAAAATCGAAGATAACAAACTAATGCCCAGTCTATTTTAGTTATGAAACCGAGAACAAAATTCCAACAGAACGTCGTGGCGGCAAGCAAACACCTGCCGCCGCTTACCCCCGCACAAATCGAATGGGGGTACAAGAACTGCATCGAGCATATCGGACGCCGCACGCCGAAAGGACTTATCACCTGCACCGAGTGCGGCCACACGTGGCAGAGCGAAAACGGAGAACTCACGGACAATCTGTTAGGGTGCGAGTGTCCGCACTGCCACACCACGCTGAAAGTGGAAACCACCCTGCGCCGCAAGTTCAACGATTACGAGTATTTGTGCATCGTAACCCGCTGCAAGGGTTTTCAAGTCCTGCGCTTCGTCTATATCGAGTGTTGGGCGAAAGTGGGACAGACGCCCGTTTACACCCATATCGAAGCCGTACAGCGGTGGATTGCCCCCGACGGACGCTCCGCAACCTTCGCACGGCTGCGCCCGATGGGCTTCTTCGTTCACGGGTGGAGTTGGTCGAGCGCATTGGAACTGCGGGCGGAGAACGACGGGAAATACAACATCACGCCCACACGCATCTATCCCCGGCAACGGCTTATCCCCGAACTGCGCCGAAGCGGTTACGGCAAACAACTCCCCGATGTAACCCCTTTCGACCTTATCCACCTGCTGCTCTCGGAGAACAAGGCCGAAACGCTGCTTAAAGCGGGACAAACGGCACTCGTGCGATTTTTCGCCCGTTCCTCCCGCAATATCGCAGACTATTGGCCGGCCATCCGTATCGCCATCCGTAACGGGTACGCTATCGGGAAACCGACGGAATGGTGCGACTACATCGACCTGCTGCGATTTTTCGGGAAAGACCTGCATAACGCCCATTTCGTGTGTCCCGCAGACCTGCCCGCAGCGCATGACCTCTACATGGCTAAAAAACGGCGGCACATGCAAATGGAACGGCGGCAGGAGGAACGGCGCAAGGCGTTGGAACAGGAAGCCTCGTTTGTCAAAGCCAAAGGACGGTTTTTCGGAGTGGAGTTTTCCGACGGGGAAATCCGCATCAAGGTATTGGACAGCGTTGAAGCCATACGGCAGGAGGGCGAGGCCATGCACCACTGCGTGTTTACCAACGAATACTATCTGAAAGCCGACTCGCTCATACTCTCGGCCACAATCGACGGCAAACGTATCGAAACGATAGAGGTGTCCCTAAAACGCATGGAGGTCGTGCAGAGCCGTGGCGTGTGTAACAAGAATACCCCATACCACGGGCAAATACTGAAACTGATGAAGGGGAACATGTCCCTTATACGGAAACGAATGACAGCATAAAAATCGGGGCGGCGAAAGCCGCCCGCAAAAACAAAATAGAATGAACCAAATAGCATATAAATTCGTGTCGTGGGACGTTCCCGCACTCGAAAGCCTTGCAGGCTCAAAAGCGTACATATTACGCAAACGGCTCAATGACGGGGGAACGCTCACCCGTGAGGAGAAAGACTGGATTACCCGTGAGGTAAACCATAACACCTATTTCAAGGACTCCATTCCGCTTTTAGGGTATCGTTTCAACTTTGTCGATGTACTGAAAACATTCGTGGTAAAGCAGTACGGGCATTACACGGAATACAAGGGCGTGGACAAGACGAGCATACGCTCCATGTTGTACGGCAGAGTGGAAAGGATTGTCGAATTATAAAATCGGGGCGGCGAAAGCCGCCCTACAAAAAAAATATAACAATGAAAATCATCTATAAAAGCTACATGGCACGCCCGCTCAAACCCTTCGGGGAGTGGGATTGGGAAGTTCGGGAAGCAGTCAAGACGGCCCTTGCGCTCGTCGAGGGGAAAAACGGGTTCAGAACCCATTCCGAGATATGGCGAAGGTGCAACCTCGTCATTACCGTGGGACACAACATCTACACCACGAGTATCGAGATACGACCACCCGAGCAGGACGTGATACGCCGCAGGAGCAACTGGCATAACGGCTACGCCTACTACTGCAACGGCGTGTTCTGGGCGAACATGAGCAGGGTTAAAGTGGAACTTATCTGATTAAAAAATTTCGGGGCGGCAAAAGCCGCCCGTAAAAAGCGAGAATATGAAAACGAATGAAGTAAACAAGGAAATCTCCTATGAAACGCTGCTCGTAACCTTCGGCGAGGGTATCGGGCGGCTCGACACCATGTTCGACGACCCGCAGGTGTGGGGCGTTGCCACGCTGAAGCAGTGGATCGACGGGTATAAAACTACGCGCTTCACCGAAATCGACGACCGAACGGCGGTTATCACATCCGAATACAACATGGACAGCGTGAAGGAATGGCTGCAAAAGAACACACCGATTATCAACCTGGAAAAACGATAAAATCATGCGCAAGTACAAATTATTCATCGGCTACCGGCTGCTGGGAGAGTTTTCCGGTATATGGGAAGCCAAAAATTTCGCCGCTGAAAGCGGCATGAGCGGAATTTTCTCGCTCGTGGGAGAAAATTACCGGGACAGTTGGTACGAACCAAAAAAACAGGACAAGAATGGAAACAAAGATTAAAGACATCACGGGAGCGGAAATAACCGTTACCGACTTAAAAGAGGCGGTACGCCAATGCCGGGAGTGCCTCGCAAGTCCTTACCTGATGCCCTCGGGGCATACCGTGGGGGAAAACCATGCCTACATGTTGCGGCAACTGCTCGCCCTGCAAAGGCGGAAACGGGAACACGGCAGGCAACGGCCGTGAAAATACGACGCGAAAAAAATCGGACGATAACAACCGTCCGATTTTTTTGTTTCCCGTCAATCGACCGCCGTATGGTCGCCCAGCTTCCCGTGCAGTTCACGCCCGATATGTCCGGCAATGCCACGGGGAGAAATTTCAGAGATTGAACCCCACCCGCCATGCGTGTATATGCACGTCTTGAGCGGTTCGGTACGGGAAAGGTAGAACAGATAGCCGTTGCGGAGCAGGATGCCCACGAACACCGAGCCGACCTCGATGTCGGCGATCTCGTCAAAACGTATCTTCCCGTCATTGTATAATACTGCCGTGCCATCCGCATCGGGAATGACGAACAGATCGTCTTCCATGACAATCCCGTGCAACTCGATTAGCGACCCCAGGCATTCACTCGCCGATACCCGGTCGTAATCACTCTTTACCTCATTTGTCGATTTCGTTTCCATATCGCTTTTCTTTAGGTTCAGACAAATACCATACGAAAAAGGCGTGAGAATACGTTAAATACCGGCATTGAGGTACAGCCAAGCACCCATCCACTCGATAGATAATTTCTCCCCACGCCGCTATCGCATACGCTTGACGCATATAGACACGACGATGAAGAAGAGAACTACCCATTATTTTGCGAGCGGATTAAAATTTGGCTGTTTTCAATGCCCCACCATAATGTGTTCCTTCCGTATGTAAATCGCCCGGCGGCACGCCGCCGGAGGATTCGATTGCAAATATAACGATTTCATCCGGGTATCGGCGACAACACGTGCGATTTTTAACAACCTTCCTGCCAAAGAACTACCCGCCGTCCTACAATTTCGGCCCCCGGGCGGGTTTGCGGGGCGCGACCTTCGGCTGCGCCTTCTTCTCCCTGGGCGGTTCGACGATCCGCAGTTTGAGTTTCTCCGTCTTACGGTCGTAACGCACCTCGCAGCAGTCAATCTCACCCGCAACCGACGTCCACACGTTGTTCACACGCACCGCGCCGCCCGAGTAGAGGGTCTTGTATTGTTCGTATTCGAGCGGCTGCCGCAATTTCGCGTCCACCTGACGGTGGAACGAGTAGATATTACGTCCCTTTGCTATCTCGTCGGGAACGTAAACCCGCAACTCGGGATGGGCGGCCTCGGCATAGAGGCACAGATCCGCCGTGCGAAGCTCCCTCGGAACCCACTGGATCATCCTCGGGTCGCCCCGCACGGCCGTATCGGCCACGAGCGGCGTGATGGCCGTCTGGGGAATGTCGTACAGCACCCCCGCATCCTTGCGAACGGCCTCCAACGCCACCTCCTCCGTTACAAGCCGGCGGTTCAGGTGCAGGACACTCATCAACCGGTGTATCTGCTGCGGGTCGTCCTGCTCGCGGAACACCTGCAAGACCAGGGCGGGGTCGCTCAACGCGCTGATAACCGAGAAATCGGTTTTGTCCTTCCCGTAGGTACGCTCGAAAGCCTCCCGGCTCATCTCCGGCGTCCGGGCTTCGCGGGGGACGCCTTTCAGGTTTTGCGGGTTCTCCCGCACCAGGCTCATGTATAGATCCGGGCTTTTCATGCTCTCGGGCAGGTGGGCGATGGCATAGGGACTGCGCCGTATGGCCTCCATGCACAACTCCGGCGTTTTCCACTTCTCGGGGACATATTGCAGGTAGCTCCCGTCGTGCCCGACGGCCCGGCGGCACATCTCCTCGTTCTTGGCGTGGTCGGGAAGGTTGTAGAACAGCTCCGGCTCCAGGGCGAAAATTTCCCGGGCCACCCTCGGCGTGAGGAACCAGGGGTTCATGTTCTCCAAAAAATCGAAGGTCTTATCGTAATTCGTGCAATAGAACCCCAACACTTTCAGGTGTATCTCCTCGAAGGGGATATAGCGGAGGACACGCAGGTCGTCGGTACGGGCCAACGCCCGGTTGCAGACCTCCGGCGTGAGCTGTTCGGGGTTGAAAAAGCGGATGGCCAGGGGATCGCGCTCCAGCGCCATCCCGCACAGACGGTCGGTTTTCAGATGCTTCGGAACGTACTCCAGCGCCAGGTAGTTCGAGGACACGGCGGCCTCGCAGACCCGTTCCGTGCGTAACTCCTCCGGCACTTCATGGAGCAGGATGCCGTCCCCGCTGACGGCACGGAGGCAGACTGCCTCCGTGCGCAGTTCCACCGGCACGAGCGAAAGGCAGGACGCGTCCATCCCCACGCCGTGAAGGGCCAGTTCCCCGGTCATGACCTCCGGGGCAATGGAGGCGAAAATCTCGAACTTGTCCACGAACGACATCCCGAATTTTTTCAGCCCTTCCAGGCATATATCGGGATACGGAATGTAAGGGAGTATCTTGTAATCGGCACTGTCCACCGCTTTCAACGCCGCACGGCATATTTGCGGCGTCCTCAATTCCCCGGGAACGGCCTCCAGCACCAGGCCGTTGCGCTTCACGGCCGCCATGCACAGTTCGGGGGTCTTCAGCCCCTCCGGAACGTAATACAGCGCGTAGCTGTTGCTATCGACGGCGGCACGGCACATTTTCGGTGTCTTCAGACGGTCAGGGACGAATTTCAGTGTTTCGCCCCGGTGGCCGGCCGCGGCAAGACAAAGTTCCGGCGTTTTCATCGCTTCGGGAACGAACTCGATGTTGAAAGCCGATTTCTTGATGGCGAAACGGCAGACCTCCGCCGTTTTCCGATCCTCGGGCAGCGTCTCGAAAAGGTTCTCACGCCACGGGTTCTCGTACACCCCCGTGTCGAGATAGGCTATATCTATTCTCTCTTGCTCTGTCATGGTTTTCAGTATTTATGGAAAGCGCCCGGGTGACGGGCGCTTCTCTTGGTTAGACATATTACGTTATCGTTCCGTTTCCTCCGTCCCGTTCTCGCTCTGGAACGTGAAGGAGGTCTTCACGACCTGACCCGTGTTGTCCTCGACATAGACGTCGATGGTCTGCTGGTCATCGCTGCGCGATGTGTAATAGAGGCGGAACACCTCACGGTCGAGCGGATAGCGGTCGTTGGGCAGGAACACCGTACCGTCGTCCATCCTCAATTCACCGCGCCCGTCGGGCTGGAAATAGCGGATCGTGTAACGCGCGCCGTCATATCTCCCCTCCCGCACGAGCGTGCAGCGGATTTCAGCGGTTTCACCAACGGAGATTCGCTTCTGAACGGGCATCGTTTCCAGAGAGAACGTGTACGCCTGCTGTATATCCAGCCCGTTGTCGCAGGATGCGCATAAAAGACCCAGGGCGGCGATCCAGACCGCCAGGGCCAATATCTTTTTCATCTTTTTCATGTCGCTTGCAAGTTTAATGGATTATGAATTTCACGCCCAGGCCGAACTGCGCGTGGAAATGTCCCGTTGTAGTGCCCCATAGGATACGCTCACGCCCCGTCAGCGAGAGGATAATCCTGTCGGTCAGATACGCATCGACCTCCAGCGTGACGGCCCCGCCATAGAGGAAACGGTCGCGGTGGCGGAGCGTAGAGCCGTCATAGAGCCGCCTCTCGCCCCGGTTCACACTCTCGTAACCGGCCAGCGCCGAGCCGCCGAGGTAGAAGAAAAAAGTCCTGGACGGGTCGGCGAGGAACTTGTAATAGTAACCGCCCTCGGCCGTGAACTGCGCCACAGGGATACGTTCCGACTTGTAGGGGTAATAACGGTTCAGGAACTCCGCGCCGAACACCCACTTGTCGGCATTCTTCGCGTAGCGGCTCATGGCCAGCCCGAACCAGTAGCCCGTTTCGCTGCGGCTGTCCCGGGTATAGAAGCCGTCGGTCATGCCTCCCCGTATTTCCAGCCCGCGCATGGCGGGCAGGGCACGCTGGGCGTGCGCCCCGTCCGAAAGGAGGAGGCATAACCCCAGCGTGAGAATGAATATCGCCCGTTTCATATCACTTTACCTTTAACTCGTTGATAACACGTGCGCGCACCAGGTCGGCATTCTCCACCGTGAAAGTCTGGTGTCGCCCGCCCTGCTGCTCGTGCAGTTCCACGACCAGCTGCTTGTCGTCGGCCAGCGTGAACTTCGGGAGCGTGAAGACCATGCGCTCGGTACGCTTGCCGCCGATGACCTGCACGTTGTTGTACGCACGCACGGGCCATACGACCTGCTCCTGGATGGCCGTGCGTTTGGCCACCTTCTTGTCCGTAATCTTGAACGTCAGGTAGTCCACGTTGAAAGGCACGTTGGAGGAGTTTTTCAGTTGGAGGTGGAAATAAAGCAGGTCGTTATGCACGTAGATACCTTTGAGGAGGTATTGTACCCCGAAACGCTTGCAACCGATATGCTTGATCTCGCGGCGGTCATTCTTGTAAATGGACTGCATGATCAGTTTGACCAGCAGCGGAGATTCGCATCCCAACTCCTGCAAATAGATGTCCAGCGCGTTATTGGGGCGGTTTACCGCCTCCCCGTCATGCAGGAAGTCCGCCATCTCGACCGACAGTTTCACCGGCTCGTCGGCATACTTGACATTGAAGCTGTAATAGGCCCCGTCCTCGGTAATGACCGAAAGGTTGCTCTCGCGCGAGAAATCACGCAGGGCCGCCTTTACACGCAGCACGTTTTCCGTGCCGTCGGCTTTCGCCGCCAGAAGATCCGAAGACCCCAGATCGACGTAACGGATGGCCGAGGGGAAAATCACATGCACGGTCTTGCTGAACGTCACCTCCAGCGCGTAGGGCGGGATAACCCGGTTGAAAGTCAGCGGACGGGTAAGACCGTCGTACAAATCGCCCGTGGAGGGCTTTTCCTGCGCGTGGGCAGCGAACATGCACCCGATAAAAGCGAGTGCCAGAAGAATCTTTTTCATACTCGATAAATTTTTGATTGTTGATAAAAATGGATTTTTTCAGTGGTGTACGGAAGTACGTCGTTTGTACCCTTATTGAAGGGGCGGGAGCAGCAGGACGCTGTAACCGGCCTTGAGCGTGACCTTGACCGAGCGCATCTTCTTGCTCACGTATTGCGACACGCCCTGGATGGCGCTGCGCCCCAGGTCGGAGAGCAGTTGCGAACCGGCATCGTCCGTGATCGTGATACTGCTGCCCATGCCCGCGCCCATATTGGCGGCGATCTCCTTCACGGCATTGAGTTCTTCCGACCCCGGCACGGGAATACCCTCGTTGCCGTTCGTGTCATAGACCGACAGATCGACCGGAACGACCGCCCCGCCGTGCTGGACAGCGCTGACCTTGACCGTCAGCCGTTCGCCGTTGATCCTCGCCGCCCCCGTTACGGGCGTACCCGAGGGGATGAGCAGATCTCCCGCCATCATCGGTTCCAACAGACGGAAAGTAACCTCCCCGCCATCGGTGAGCGTCACGGTTTGCTGCACGGCGGCACGGATACTGTTGCGCTCGGGCTCGCGAAGGTCGCTCCCCACCGTGTTGAAACCCCAGTTCCGGGGCTTGACGAACTCACGGGCGAAGACCGAATCGGGCAGCGGGGCGGCGAGCAGCGACACGATGTTACGGCGCACCTGGCGCACGGGCTGCACGGAAGCCTTGCCGGAAACGGAGGCTTTCTGACGCGGGGCTTCAGGGGCCTGACCGCCGTTCATGTAGCGGGCGGCGATCTCGTAGGACTTCTCCAGCAGCGCCACCTGCTCCTCCTGGGCCGTTTTCTGCGCCTGCTGTTCTTCCAGGCGGCGTTCCAGTTCCTCGATGCGGGCCTGCATCTCGCGCTCTTCCCCCGTTTCACCGGCGGTGTCCTCGTAGAAACTGCCTAACTGGCGGTTGATGTCGGCATAGGCGGCACGGGAAGTCCGGAAAGCTCCCGACGAACCGCCGGCAGGGCCGGAAGACTTATCCGGCACGGCAGCGGGCATGACGGGCTCTTCCTCCTCGTCCTCCATCCCGAACGCGAAATCCTGCAAGGAGCGCATCTTTTCCCGCTCCCTGCGCCGCATCTCCTCCTGCACGTAGGCATCACGCTTGTCCGAGAGGATACCCTCCGATTCCGGGGTCGGCAGCTCCGTGTTGAAACCCGCCGAAGGCTCCTCCCGTTCTTTTTCGCCGGGGGAGAAGATCAGCCACATGCACCCGGCAAAGGCCAGGAAAAAGAGCGGGAAGACCACCATCTTCTTCCGCATCTGTATCTGCCGGGGCGTGAGTTCCTTTTTCCCCGCCTCCGGCTGTTTATTCTGTTTTTCGTTCGTCGTCATAATTGAAATCTTTTAGATGTTTTACACTGTCGGCCTCCTGCCGTTGTCTTAATTCCAGTTCCAGCCGCTCGATATGCCGTATCTGCATCCGTTCCCCGGCTCCCTTGCCGAAGCGGTAGATGGAAGACACGGTAAAGTAGAGCGACAAGACGGAAAAGAACAAGAGCAGCGTGAGGATCACGATAATCCGCTTATCGGGCGAGAGTGCCCCGCAAGCGCGGCGCAGGTGGTCTTCGACCCACTCCCCGAAAGCCTTTATTCTCTTCTTTGCCATAGCCTTATCTTTTTAATGTACGTAAATCGCGGTTCTCCAGAATCTCGAATTTCTCCATGATGAAACCCTGCGGGTTATTGTCCGAACGCCCCGAGTTGATCAGCTCGCAGCGCGTGACCAGCGAACGCTCGGTGATGTTGCTCTCGCGGACAATCATTTGCCGGGCATAGGTCATGGCCCGGTAGGGATAGGCGTTGAAGTCGCACACCACGGAGTCCACCTCGATACGCTGGCTGATGTTCCCCGACACCACACGGTTGTAGTAACCTTTCTCCTGCATGTCCTGGTAATAGGCGAAGGCGCTCTTATCGACCAGGAACAGCGCGCGGTTGATGTTGCTCTCGATGGCCGCACGGTCGGGCGAGAGGGTGAAGAACAACTCGTGAAAACGCCGGATATGTTCGCGCGCCTCCACGGGGCGGTTCTGGCTCAAATCCTGCGAGAGCGCCAGCATCAGCGACTTGCCCCCGTCCAGGACGTAGATCTTCTCGCGCTGCTTTTCGGCGAAACGGAAGCTCGCGACCACGCTGAACACGGATACCAGCGCGCACAGGCAGAGGAACACGATACCGAAAAGCCGAATCTGCCTGAAACTTGTTTCGATGTTTTTTAATGACTTGAATTCCATTGTCCAAATTGTTATGAATGATTATTGTTACCTTGTGTTGCCAGGTTGCGCCCGTTGGGGGCACTGCCCGAAGCCGGGCCACCGCCGCCGTTACCGGAGGAGGAACCGCCACCGCCGCGACGCCCGAACGTGCGGCCGATCATGTTGCCGGCGATACCGCCCGCGACACCCGTGGCGAATGCCCCGGCCTTGTTGATACCGCCCATAGCCCCGCCGGCTCCGCCCGACTGGATCACCCACTCGGCAACGGTGGGGATCGTGAAATAGCCTATGATACCTATAATCAAAAAGATAATATAGACACCGCTGCCGCTGTCGGGAATGTAGTTGGGGTCTTGCAGGGCCAGGACGTCCGCCTGGAGCATCAACGTCTGGATCTTGGCCAGCACCGCGGAGAACAGGTCGGCGATGGGAAGCCAAAGGTACACGCTGATATAGCGGGAAATCCAGCTCGCGAGCGTCGAGTGGAAGCCGTCGTAAATGGAGAGGGCGAACGACAAGGGCCCCAGAATCGACAGCACGACTAAAAAGAATGTCCGCAGCGTGTCGATGGTAAGCCCCGCGGCGTTGAACAACAACTCGAAGAAGTCCCGGACAAGCTGCCGGAAACCGGCCTTGATGTCGTACCACGTGCGTTCGGCCCACATGCTGATAATCTCGCCCAAATCCGTGATACCCATATCCGCAAGCCGTTGTTCATACACCTCGTCGTCCACTAACCAAGCCTTGCCCTCGCGCCTGCGGGCCTCGGCTTCCAAATCGTCCTTCTGTTGCTGGTATGCCTGCAAATCCAATGTCTGCCCCTCCAGTATGGCGTGCGTGCCCTGCACCACGGGCGACATCACGGCGTTGATCGTCCCCAGAACCACGGTGGGAAAGAACATCACGCACAAGCCGATGGCGAAAGGCCGCAGGAGCGGGAACACGTCGATAGGCTCCGCGCTGGCCAGTGCCTTCCATACCCGGTAAGCCACGTAAAAGAGCGCACCCAGGCCGGCGATACCTTTCGCCACCCCGATCATGTCGCCGCATAGCGGCATCATCTCCTGATACAGGTTCCGGAGAACCTGGTGTAAATTGTCGAAATCCATGACTGCCTCCGTTTTCAGGTTACCAATATCTGTCGTTCGGGTTCCCGTAAAGTGCCAGCACCCGGTGCGCGTCGCCCTTTTCGCGGCTGCGGATGAAGGACACGGAGATGGTCTTGCGCGTGTAATAGCGCGTGAGGTTGCGGTACTCCAGCATCTTCGTGTAAACCTGATCCACCACGTCCATCCGCTCCTTGTCCGAGAGCGAGAGGCCGTTGCCGCCGGTTATGACCGTCTTGAGTTCCGCCACCAGCGCGCCGCCCTCCTCCAGCAACCGGGCGTAACCCGCCGAGATCGCCGCCAGCTCGTCCACCGTGAAGTTCGGGTCTGAAACCATACGGTTGAATCCCGAGGTGTAGATTTCCGTGATCTCGCTGACCATTTCGAGCGTCAGCTTCACCTTCCGGGCATCCTTGATGATGTTATGCACCGATTTGAGGGCGTCGTAGTAAGCCTTGCTCTGGTTATAAATCTTGATACTCTCTTGCAGCGACTTGACCATGTTGGTCGCCGTGGTCGAGCTTTGAACCGCGCTCTTGATGTTCTGAACGAGGTTCGACGGGTCGATGACCGTCCACTGCGCTTTTGCCTGGTACGTGAAGCAAAGAAGCCCCACGAACAGCGTTAAAATCAATCGTTTCATCCTTTTCATTATTTAATTCGTGAATACTTGGGCGGTCATTCCGACGCCCGGTAATAATCCCCGTAGGCGGAGAGCTGGAGCACCTCGCGCCCCGCATCGTAGGCCAGGGCGACATACCCGTAAAGGTCGAAGTAACGGATACCTCCACAATACTTCCTCACGGGACGGGAGAAGCGTGTCCCGTCCTTGTAGGACACCTCCACGTAAAAACCGCCGCCCCGGCGTCCCGGGTTGCGGTAGATGCGAACCCGGGGAGAACCCGAGCGGCTTTCCCACTCGCCCGCCACCTCGTACAGCGCGAAGTCCAAACGCGCCGCCGTGGGGTCTGATCCGATACACTTGCGATACATGGCCTGCCCTCCCTTTAACGTTTGCCCTCGGCGAGCTGCCTGATCGCCAGTTCCATATCACCGCCCAGCTCGCCGGCAAGCCGCTGTACCTCCACTTTCTCCGTTTCCTCGGTCGTGTAGGCCAGGTACTCCGGGACGCTGACCTCCGTGGCATAGACCGCCGACTGAACGCCGCCCAGACCGATCCAGACCTCCTTGTATTTACGGGAAGGGTCGTTGGACTGGTTGATCGAGAGAATCTGCGCCTTCTCCTTGTCGGTCAGCCCCAACAAGGACTGAATCGCGTCGAAACGGTTCATGAACTTGCGCTGGTCGAGCAGGATCTTGCAGTCCGAGTTGTTGATGATCGCCTCCTTGACCACCGGGCTGGAAATGATGTCCTCGACCTCCTGCGTCACAACGATGGCCTCACCGTAGTATTTGCGGACAGTTTTATACATATAACGCAGATATTCAGCCATATTAGCCGTAGAGAGCGCCTTCCAGGCCTCCTCGACGATGAGCTGTTTGCGTACCCCCTTGAGCCGTCTCATCTTGTTTATGAAAGCCTCCATGATGATAATGGTGACCACGGGAAAAAGCTCCTTGTTTTCCTTGATGGAATCCACCTCGAAGACCACGAAGCGCTTCGAGAGCAGGTCGATGTTGGCCCGGGAATTCAGAAGGAAGTCGTAGCGTCCGCCCTTGTAATACTGCCGCAGGGTGATGAGCATGTTGTCGATGTTGAAATCCTCGCGGCTGACCCGGATCTCCCGCTCCTCCAGCTCGCGGCGGTAGTCGTCTCGCAGGTACTCGTAGAAACTGTCGAAACACGGCACGATATTCCGGTCGGCGCGGATACGCTCGATATAGGCGTTCACGGCACTGCCCAGCTCGCCGCTCTCGGTCTTCGTGATCTTGTCGTCCTCGGTTTTCCAGAGTGTCAGCAGCAGCGTCTTGATGCTGTCCTTCTTCTCCACGTCGAAATAGTAGTCGTCGGTGTAGAACGGGTTGAAACTGATGGGATGTTCCTCGGTATAGGTAAAATACACGCCGTCCTCACCTTTGGTCTTACGCCGGATCAGCTCGCAAAGACCCTGGTAGCTGTTACCGGTATCCACCAGCACGACATGCGTGCCCTGCTCCCAGTATTGGCGGACTAAATGATTCATAAAGAATGACTTGCCTGACCCCGAGCCGCCTAACACGAATTTATTCCTGTTTGTAATGATCCCTTTTTTCATCGGTTCGTCCGAGATGTCCAGGTGCAGGGGCCTGCCGCTTACGCGGTCGCACAGCTTGATGCCGAAAGGGCTGGACGAGGATTTATAGTTGGTTTCCTCCGTGAAGAAACAGACTGCGGGCTCGATGAACGTGTAGAACGATTCCTCGGCGGGGAAATCCCCCGCGTTGCCCGGCATACCCGCCCAGTAGAGCGTGGCGGCGTCCACGGTGTTGTGGCGCGGGCGGCACTCCATCAGAGCGAGCTGGCTGCCCACATCATTGCGGATATGCCGGAGCTCCTGCACGTCGTCCGACCAGGCCAGCACGTTGAAATGGGCCCGGACGGATTGAAGACCGAACGAGTGCGCCTCATTGAGATACTGGTCGATGTCGAGTAGGTCAGCCCCCTTACGGGAGCTTTCCCCTCTAAGAACCGTACGTGAGAGTTTCCCCTCATACGGCTCAAGCAATTCAAAACTTTTATTTGTAACTAAAAGCCGGCTCATAGTAACTTCCATTTATTTCTGTTAGTAATTCGGCTGCAATGGTCATGTATTAGGACTTTCGCCTTTCTACTGCTCCCTGTCATTTCAGTAATTTTCCAGGGAGTTTCCCGTGTGATGTGCTTGCCACACACAGGGCAACATTGCATTTGCTGATTCCACAGGCGATAGATATATTGCTTGCCGTCTAAGTGTGCAAGCATTCTTCGGGTCTTGTATTGATCGAAGAAATCTTTCCAATCGGCATCATATGGGTTGGCCTCACTGCGGATTTTGATATGTCGCTTTATTTTCGTATCCGACAATCTCACAAGAGTGTGGTATTTATCCACTTTCCTGTTTTCAAGCGGTACGGCAAAAGTCCAGCTTCTACCTCTTACAGTGTGATAATACTTGTTGGCAATCCATCGTTTACCTTTTTTGGGATGTCTTCTGCGAGACCATCGCCATAGTTTGTTGAAAATTTGTGCATCTGTTTTACGGAAAGTTTCCGATGCAGAACACCCCTTGTAGTAGTTCGCCCATCCTCTAATGACTGGGTTTAGCAATCGTATCAAAGATTGTTGCTTAGAAGACTTGTTCTTGTCCACTATTTCACGAACCTTATCTAAAAATCTCTTTCGACTCTTCTTGGATGGTTTTGTGATAAACTTGCCTTTATATTTTCTGATATTGAACCCAAGAAAATCAAACCCTTCTTCTATATGAGTTATCTTAGTCTTTTCTTCTGATAAGGTAAGCCCTCTTGCTTGAAGAAACTCAATGACTAATGGTTTAACATGGTTCTCCAACAACTCCTTACTCTCTCCTGTGATAATAAAATCATCCGCGTAGCGAACAAGATTTATCATAGGAGTATAGTAATTTTTCTTCGAGCGGTTTATCGGAAAGCTATCGGCAAGCAGTTTTTCCAGTCCGTCCAAAGTCATATTTGCAAGAGTTGGGGAGATGATGCCGCCTTGAGGAGTTCCCTCCTCTGTCGGAAAAAGTTGCTTGTTGAAAATAAATCCACTTTTCAACCATTTACGGAGCAAAACTTTATCCATAGGGATATTGTCAAGCAACCATTCATGACTGATATGGTCGAAACAACCTTTGATATCACCTTCTAAGATCCATTGTGGGGATGTCGTCCTTGCCAGGTCATTGAAGCATTGTTGAACGGCATCTGCCGTGCTCCTTTCTTTTCTGAAACCATAAGAATTGGCATCAGCCGTTGTTTCAGCTACGGGAGCCAGTGCCATCAGATACAATGCCTGCATAGCCCGGTCTTTCATAGTTGGTATACCCAATGGTCTTAATTTCCCGTTACTCTTTCTGATATGTACTCGTCTCAGAGGTTGGGGTGTATAACCTCTCCTTTTCAGTTCGGTTATTGCACACACTTTAGCATCTGGCGTTTTCCATGTTACCATATCGACGCCAGCCGTTTTACTCCCATTATTGGAAGTTACACGTCTTACCGCTAATGCTTTAGCGTAAAACGAGTGGGTCAGTGTCCACTGCAAGGCTTTGACCTTGTTGTGGCGACCCTCTTTTTGAGCCTTTACAATACGCGCTTGTAGCTTTTGAACCGCAGCTTCGCATTTGAGCCAATTTATACTGTCCCATTTGCTCTGCGTTTGGTCAGTCGATGCACACGATTTTTTAATTTCGTTCATTTGCTTTTCTCCTTTTAAAAGTTCTAAAAGTTTCTTGTAAAGAATCACCTACCGCAGAAGTCAGCCTGCTTTCGCAGCGGGATGATGTTTCAATCCCTATTCACCCCATTACAGGGTGGCATTCGCTTTTTCTGCAATCCTATACCCGCACTCCATTCGGCATTCCTTACGGTCTGCTTACCTGTCATTGGCAGGAGAAATACGGGCTTACTACGTTCCGTGCAAGTAACTTATAAGTGGGTTAGGTTCTGTCTATTACACCGGCAGTACTCTGTTCGTGTATTCCCAGAATGGAGAGGAATAACCGACTGCTTCCCTTTTGGGCTGAAGCCTATCAGTATCTTTGGCTTCTTCAACCTTACGACGTTTAGACGACAGTTCGCTTACGCTAACCATACCACCCAAGCCAAGCTCCCTGACTGTATGATACTAACAGCCATTGTCTTTCCCTCACGGTTCTGACTGCTCCTTTCGGAAGGGCTACCTTGTCTGGACAGCTTTGATACAGTATATTACTATTGGTGCATCTGTCCATAGGCTACCGTTGACGAAACAACGGGTTAAATCTAAGTTTAACAATTACTTACACAGCGACGTATCGCACCCACTCCTTGTTTATCTGGTTTCCGCGGGAGTAGCGGGAAAGGGACTGCATGTTACGCGCACGTTTCTCGAACATACGCAGGTTTTCGTCGCTGTCTTCCAGGAACACGTACTGGTTGTAAAGGTGGTCGCAGGAAAGCAGAAGCCCCACGGGGGCCGCGAACGAGAGCAGGCAGTCCGAACGGTCGGTGGAAAGACGCTCGTAACGGGTATCCGTACCCACGCGCCCCGGCAGGTCTTCCGTGTCCGAGAGCGTGTGCAGGCACACCCGTTTGTTGCCCACGCGCAGAACCTCGGCCCCCAGCTCGATGTCCTGAAGAGAAGTCGTCTCCGAGAGCGAGAGGGAAAAGTACCGCTCCAGCAGGCCCGGACAATCCGCCGTACCCGTGATCTCGTCCCCCGTGAGGCGGACAAGGGTCAGGAAACCCGAATCGTTCAGAATACGCTCGAACTGTTCCGCCGCCTCCAGGAATTTTGTCGCCGATTCCCGATTTACCTCTTTGGGAATGATGTTGCCCCGGCAGAGGGTCGAGAAGTCTGAACGCATGTGCATACGCTCCCTCGTCGTTTTCGTCAGGTAGAGGAAGCAGGCGTGGGTCAGGAACGGACGCTCGTTGAAATGCCGCTCGTAACTGCGGGAGAGGAAACTCATGTCCCCCTCGCCCGTGGCCGGGCGGTAACGCTCGCGGATGAACCAGTCCTGCTTGTGTACCACGCTGTATTCGGGCAAGACCTTCAGGGCCTTGCACCAGGCGGCGTGGATCGCCTCGTACTCGGCGGACGTGACGGTGAACAGCTCCGGGAGTTCGACCCGATAGGCGACCGTTATGTCCGCGTCCTTGCTGATGATACAACCGCCTTCCACGGCCAGGAGCGGGAACTTGCTTTCCAGCGTGGTGGCTTTCAAGATGTTTCTCATACGCGGCCCCCCTTTCTTTTCAGCAACCGGCGCAGGGACTTGCGGTTGAGCAGGTAGCGGGGATGCCGGCGCGCGGCGAGCAGCTTCATCAGCCCGTGTTCCCCGTAACGGGCGTTCAGGCGGAAGGTAAGCCAGACCAGCACCGAAGCCGCCGCAACGCCGAAAGCGATACATACCCACTGATCGACCCCTGCCATGTAGAGGATGACGAACACCACGAAGACGGCCAGCAGGCCGCCCGCGAAGATGAAGAGGTACTGCGCCTTCAGGCGTAGGCTAAGAACCCGGTGCCTTGCCGTATTTCTACGGTAGGTTTCCAAGAACTCGCCTCCGAACCGTGCTTGCACCTCTCGGCGCACACGGCTCTCCACTAACATATTCAGTCTATTATCCCGTGATGTATCTTGTTGTGACAGGGAATACATACAGCTAACGTCTTTCTCTGACGTCCAATCATTTGGATTTTCCATGGCTCTTTGCCTTTTAAGTCTTTGAGTCTTTTGACGTGGTGTATTTCAATGTTTTCCGTTGCGCCACACAATTCACACTTACCCGCTTTTAACCTTTGTATAAGGCTTGATACAGTGGTATTGAAAATCGTGTTGGCTACATAATCACAACTCGCGTCCATCGCGGTTGTTTTACGCTTAAAGCTCCCGTTGAAGAATACCCGCATCTTCTTTCCTCCTTTCTTGTCCTCATAGAAAACCGCAAAATCTTTGTGATGTCGATACTTTGCGATAATCTTTCGGGCTGTCGTACTGTACTTTCGTGCAAAAGTCTTATACAGACTGTATTGCATGATGTACTTGAAAGAATTCAGGTGTGAACTGTTATTTGCGATAGAAAAATAGTTTGCAAAACCTCGGATTTCTCTGTTATAGGCATCCAGTATTTCGAGGTCGTCCAGATGTAGCAACTTTGTCCGGCTTGTGGGTTTCCATTTCGCTTTACCCTCGAATTGATGAATTTCCATCGCCTCGTAGTAGAGAAGTTTATCCCGCATTGTGGACATTGGCACTTCCAACACTACCTTTTTGCCGTAAGCCTTAATAAGTACTCCCGATTTCTCGCCTCTTAACGTCTTATCCGTGAATGGTCGGACATAGATTTCATAGCCGAGGAATTTTGCCTTTCTATTGCCGTGCGTGATTAAGGTCTTTTCTTCGGAGAGCGTCAATTTCAGTTTCTCGCCGAGGAAATTCTTAATATCCTCTTTGATGGCCTCACAGTCCGATTTACTGCCAATCACTCCGATAATAAAATCATCGGCATACCTCACATACTTAATCCGTCTATATCCCTCGTCCATTTCATCGACAGAGGGTAAGTGCATCCTGTTTTTCTGATGTTGCTTAATCGCGTCAATCAGTTCCTTCCGAGTATCTTTATCCTTGGTTTGCTTCAGCTTTGTGCCGAGCCACCAAATTTTCCTGGAATACCGTTTGTACTCAAGGTTCATTGCCCGTCTGTCGCCTCTATCGAATTGACAGGCATACTCTTTCATGTACTTATCCAGCTTGTCGAGATAGATATTAGCCAGTATCGGGCTAATGATGCCACCTTGCGGTGTTCCGCTGTATGTTCTATGAAATGTCCAATCTTCGATGTAGCCAGCTTTCAAAAATTTCCACATTAGCCGGATAAAGCGGTCGTCTGCGATACGTTCTTTCAAGATTCCGATAAGTACATCATGGTTGATGTTATCGAAGAATCCTTCAATGTCGCCCTCGATAAACCACTTGGCCGCAGTAAAATTCTTCTGCACCTGTATCAGTGCGGTGTGGCAGCTGCGTTTGGGTCGGAAGCCGTGCGAGGTGTTCTCAAAACTACCTTCATAAATTGCTTCCAACAGCATTCGCAATACCTCCTGCACTAATTTGTCGTCGATAGACGGTATGCCGAGAGGTCGCATGTTCCCGTTTTTCTTCGGGATGTACGTCCTTCTTGCCGGTTTTGGTTGGTACGACTCATCTTTGAGCGCATCAATCAAATTTTCAATCCGTTTCAGGCTCATTCCGTCGATAGTTTTACCGTCGGAACCTTCCGTCATATTTCCCTGCCTACCTTGTATATTATGGTAGGCGAGGAGAAACATCTCCGAATTGAATAGAACCCTGTAGAGCCGTTCAAACTTGTAGCTCGAAACTTTGCTGTGCTCTGACAGACTGTTTAATACTCTCTCTGGATTTCTCATAATGTCTCACACATTATCCGTTAATTTGTATTAAAAATGTTAGCTGCCACCCTTCGCCATGTACGAGGCTTTCCCTCGCTCGGACTACTACGGTGGCTCCGTTGCCATACCGGATTTTCATAGGTCTGAAACCTAATAGCCTTTCGGCATTCCGGGTTAGGCAATCCACGTTTAATTCTTCGGCAACATAGCTTTGATAGATTGTCGGATACGACTTTCATCCGTTTCTGCTTATCGCAGTTGTGCTGTAACCTGTTCTGCACCCAACCCTCCAAGGTCGAATCGAGTGTGTTACAGTATGGCGTCTGTAGTTACCTTCCGCCACAGTTTCGAGTTGTGCCACTTGGACTATCGTTCAATCAATCCAGACTTTATCCTCGTATCTATCTTTCATCTCCTGATTCAGTCGCATACTTGGTAACTGTATGACTTATCAGTTTATCGGCAGGCTATACTCCCCGTCCGGTTTCCCTTTCGGATAAGCCGATCGATGATAGGCTATCGAACACTTGCCTAACGTCTTGCTATCGACGCATTTGCCAAAGAACCATTACGTGCGCGCCCCGGAACTCCACGCTCTTGCCGATTCCCTTGTTGATTCCATATTCCATAATTATTTGCATGACAGGTTGGACTACAAGAAGAAAGAGCGTAGGATCGTCGCGGCGACAATCAGGAAAATACACGCGCCGAACCAGCTCGCGGCGGTCTTCGACGTGTCGGGGTCGCCGCTCGAAAACTTGTTATAGACCTTGATCCCGCCGATAAGGCCGACCACAGCCCCAATCGCGTAGATGAGCTTCGTTCCGGGATCGAAGTAGCTGGTTACCATGTTGGTAGCCTCCGTAATGCCGGCGATGCCGTTGCCCTGCGCGAAAGCGGAGGAGATGGCGGCAAAGAGAAATGCCGCCGGAAGAAGAATCTTGTTCTTTCTCATAACTCGATAATGTTTGAATTGTGGCGCGGGGATGGATAGGCCCCGCACCGGGTTAAACTTCTTGATTCGGATTTTTTCAGTGGTTCGAGGATAGCCTCACGTGCTACCCGTAGTCTTTTTCTTTCATCGTGATGTCATTATGGGGTTAAACAAACTCACGGACGTCGAAACCCGTGGGAACCGAACCCTGCGGAGATGGGCTTTCCGCAGACCTCTCGGACATACGCCGGTGAAAGGCCGAGAGGTAGGTGTCGATCAGGGATTTTACCCTGTCGTTCCCGTCGGGGCGGCCCGAAACGATGACCTCGAACATGTCGGTCTGTTTCAGGCCCAGGAGGACACGTCCCGTTTCCTCCCTTTGCTCGTCTGTTGAAGGTGGATCATGTACCACGTGGCGGTAGGCTTCGCCCATCTGTTCAAAACTAACCCCCTGGGCAAGCGAGCGGCCCAAAAGGGGCAGCTCTTCGGTGTCGTCTTCATCCTCGTCATAATCCGGCTCCTCCGCGTCCGCATCCGGGAAAGATTCATCGTACAGCGGAAAGTCGATTTCCAGAGGTTCGTTAGGCTCCCCCTCGGGAGCGACACCGAACACTTCATCCAGGTCTTCCGGCGGAATCTGCCGGGGGTGTTCGGGTACATTCGTGGGCACAAATATATCGGCTTTTTCCGTAACTTTTTCAGTTTCAGATTCTACGGCAGCTTGTGGCCGGGAGTGGCGCGGGTCGAGGACAAAGCGGCTCCTGCCGATGATCTCCTGCCGGCAGGGCGTGTCTTCGGCAACGATCCCGTCTGCCGGTTCGTTACGTTCCATCCGCCGCAGGCGGAAAAACGCCCACAAGGCATACCCCACGGCAAAGAGGGGCAGCAGCCACAACGCCCCGTTCATCGCTCCTCCGCTTTGGGTTGCCGGGAGGCCACGGCCTCGCGTTCCTCGAAAAGCCGCTCGATGGTTTCCCGGTTATCGTCCAGGTGCGCCTTGAGAACCTTGTCCACGTAGGCCGTGATCGTCACGTCGCCACGACCGATGACACGGGTGATCTCGCGGATACGCTCGTGATACGACGGACGTATCTTCACGTGCTTGTTACCGGCGAAAGGCAGCCGCAGCAGGCAGATGTAACGGGCCAGGTACTCGGCCTCGGGGGTGGGGACAGTCCCCACGGCGACCTCCCCCGAAGGGCCGTCGGGGACGATAAGGGTTTTCATCCTGCGCCGGTAGCGGCACACGCGGAAGATGAAGGGCACGGCGACGCAAAGGACGGCCGCCAGGATAACAGATAAAATAATTGCTTTGTCTGACATGATGGATTGTTTTTAATAGGTTGTAAATATTGGGTTCATAACTAAAAAATATCGGAGTTCCGTTTCTTGTAGAGTTCCGAAATTTCCTCCTGATAGGTCGCGAAATGCTGCTCCAGCACATTGTCCAGGTAGCTATACAGCGAGAGTTCGTTCTTACCGATAACCTGCACTATCCGGGTTATACGCTCGTGAAACTCCTTGCGGATATACACCGTTTTGCCGCTTCGGGTATTGGAGGGGGCGTTCCGGATAAAAAGACGCTCGTAATCCTGGCCTTTCCCTCTTCGGCGGCGTCCCTCCTCTTTCGTAGCCGGCGAGGCGGCGGCCTCGCCGGACGGTTCCGATAGAGCCGATGCCTCCTCCTCTTTTTCCGGCGTGTAAGGATGTAATGGCCGGTTTCGGCTTTTGGCCTGGCTGATGATGAAGGAAGCGTCCAAACCGTCGTCATGTTCTTTTCCGCTCATAAGATCCTACTTTAACAGTTCGATCAATTCATCCACGAGTTTATCCAGGTTGCTGCCCCGGATCAAAGAACGGTCTGCCGGGAAGAGCGTGGAGCGGAAGACAGAGCGACGGCTGGCGTTCTGCTCACGACGAAAACGCTTGGTGTCAGGCAGGAAGGTCTTCAGAACAGGAAGACCCAGCTCTTTCATTACCGCCTCGTAAACCTGATATAACTCTGTCTTTTCACGTCCGTCCACCATGTTCCATAGCATATACAGCCCTTTCATCCGGGACTTCTCGCGGCCCATGATATGCTCCTTTACCACAACCGCGTAATTCAGGGTGCTTTCCATGACAACCCGGTCGGCACTGATCGGGGCGACGAGATAATCCATTCCGGCCAGGGAATGAATCAGATCCTCGTTATTGATCGTACCGGGAAGGTCGAAGAACACATAATCGAAATCACCTTGCGGCAGGAGGTAGTCGGCATCGGCCAACGCCTCTTTCGTGTTGCTTTCCACGACAGGATAGGCTTTCTTTTGAAGCCGGGTGAATTGTTCGTAAGCTAACCTCTTGTAATGTTCGTCTTCGAGGGCAAGCTTCAGGTCACGTTCCCGCATCTCCACGATGGAGTGTTGGGGATAATCGCAGTCGATGACCGCGACATTGAAACCCTTTACATAGTGCAGGTAAGAGGCTGCCAGCACCGTGAGGGTGGTTTTGCCCGCTCCGCCTTTCTGGGTGGAGAAGGCCACGAATTTCGTTTTCTCTTTCATTGTTCCATGCGTTTTTAGTTATACAATCGGGTAATCGTTCATCTCTTCACGTATCCGGACAAGTGACGGCATGAGATTTTATGCTGGTATGCCGGCACGCATATATGCTGGTGCGCTGGCAGGCTGTTACGCCGGTATGCCGGTGCATGGGCGCGTGTCCGATTTTATACTCATGCGCAACCGCATTTGCTTATCCGGACAAAGACCCGCTTTTTCCTCTGCACACGATGTTTTCTGCATCCGTCCACACGTGTGCGGACAGGGGGATGTGTCATTGCCCGTATCCGTTCTCACGTGCAAAGTAAACCCTTAAAAACACGGGTTGTATGCTCTTTTTCCGCTATGGCCGCGTGTGGCGTCAAAGTGGACGCAAGTGGCGTAATCGCTTATGGCACAAGTGATTGAATAGGTCGGTATCTTTGCCTCGTGAACGATCCCGACGCTAATGAAGCCGTCCTTGCCCCGTTTTACGGCGGCTCTTTCAATGTTCTGTCCGCGAGCGGGCAGAAGGTATTTGCAAAGGGCAAATAGCAAGCTGTGTTTTCTGCTGCACGATTCTCGTTTTGCAGCAGAAAACAGCTTGCCCGCAAGGGGGAGAAAGCACCTCCGGAGTCGGTGCTTTTCAGAAGGGCGGCAGGCCGCGAAGGGATCGGAATTTTCAGGAACCGGTGGGGCCCTGGCCTCTCCTTAAAATTTCGATGCGATGGAAAAGAACAGAAAGCCCCGAGGGGGCAAAGGGGGACGACCCGCGAAAAACGACCCGGCCGTTTACCGCTTTTCGGTAAACTTTTCAGCCGTGGAACATGCCCGTTTCCTCGACCTTTACGAGCAGTCCGGGCTATTGTCCAAAGCCGCTTTTATCAAAGCGAGAGTGTTCAACGAGGCGTTCCGGGTGGTAAAGACCGACCGGGGAACGCTCGAATACGTGGCGAAGCTGACCGCTTTCCACGCCCAATTCCGTGCCGTGGGAACGAATTACAACCAGGTGGTGAAGGAGCTGCACGCGCATTTTTCCGAGAAGAAAACACTCGCGCTGCTCTATAAACTGGAGAGAGCGACACGTGAACTGGCGGCCGTCGGGCAGCAGGTCGTGTCGCTCTCCGAAGAGTTCAGACAGCGATGGTAGCCAATATCACCACCGGAAAAGACGTGTACGGCGCGCTGGCGTACAACCAGGAGAAAGTCGATCGGGGCGACGGGAAAGTACTGCTGACCCACATCGTGAGGGAGCCGGCGGATGGGCGCTTCAACGTGGCCGCGACGGCAGAAGACCTCCTGCGCTGGATGCCCTCGCACTACCGGACGGAAAAACCCGTCGTGCACGTATCGCTCAACCCGGCTCCCGAAGACCGCCTTGACGACGGGCAGCTCGCGGAGATAGCCGGGGCCTACATGGAGCGCATGGGCTGGGGAGGACAACCTTATATCGTATTCAAGCATACCGACATCGGACGGGAGCATATCCATATCGTGTCGGTGCAGGTGGCCCAGGACGGGCGCAAGATAAACGACAGCAGGCGCAACGAACGCAGCGTGGCCGTTACCGAGGAACTGGAACGGGAGTACGGACTGCATCCCGCCAAAGGGAGAAGGCGGGAGAAAGGGCAAGGGATCGTCCCCGCCGATTACACGCGGGGCGACCTGAAACGCCAGGTGGCAGCGGTAATAAAACCGGCCGTGGCGACATACCGCTTCCAGACCCTCGGCGAGTTCCGGGCATTGCTGTCCCTATATAATATAGGTATAGAGGAAGTCCGGGGAGAGCGGAACGGAACCCCCTACCGGGGATTGCTCTACACGCTGCTGGACGAGAACGGGGACAAGGCAGTGGCCGCGCCGCTCAAATCCTCACTGTTCGGTAAAGAGGTCGGGTATGACGGGCTGGAACGGCACATGGAGCGTAGCGCCGAACGGTTCGGGAAGGACGACACGAGGAGGCAAATCCGTGGCCGGGTCGATAAAGCGCTTCGGGGAGAACCCACGGAGGAAGAACTGCGCGAACGCCTGCGGGGAGCCCGGGTGGATCTCTACATACGACGCAACGAAAACGGCCGCATCGTGGGTGTGACGTTCATTGACCACGAAACACGGACGGTCGTGAACGGATCACGGCTGGGAAAGGCATACTCGGCCAACGCCTTCGAGCTGCGCTTCGGCGGAAAACGGAATCCCGGGGAAAACACGAGGGGCTTGTCCCCGAAACAAGCGCCTGCCGGACGGGACGGGCAACGGAAGCGGAATACCTCACGACGGAGGAAAGTATAACATCTCAATTATCATTCATTTATTAAATCTTACGGTTATGCAACAGGAAGACGACCTTCGGGGTCTTGCTAAAACAATGGATTTCATGCGGGCATTGAGTATCTTGTTCGTGGTTATCAACATCTACTGGTTCTGCTACGGGCAGATACGGGAATGGGGAATCAATATCGGCGTGGTCGATAGGATTCTGCTGAACTTCGACCGCACCGCGGGGCTGTTCCGGAATATACTATGGACGAAACTTTTCGCCGTAGTGTTCCTCGCCCTTTCATGCCTCGGGACAAAAGGAGTAAAAGAGGAGAAAATTACCTGGCGGAAAATCACGGCATCGCTGGCCACGGGAGGCGTGCTGTTCTTCTTCAACTGGTGGCTGCTGGACTTGCCGCTGACGGCAGCGGCGAACGCGGCTTTCTACATACTGACCCTATCGGCCGGGTATATCTGCCTCTTGATGGGCGGCGTGTGGATGTCCCGCCTGCTGAAGAACAATCTCATGGATGACCCTTTCAATAACGAGAACGAATCATTCCAGCAGGAAACACGCCTGATCGAGAACGAGTACTCCATAAATCTGCCGACGAAATTTTACTATAACAAACAGTGGAACAACGGGTTCGCCAACGTTGTAAACCCGCAAAGGGCTTGCATCTGCATGGGAAGCCCGGGCAGCGGGAAGAGTTATTGTGTTGTAAACCAGTTTATTAAACAGCAAATCGAAAAGGGCTATACCCAATACATCTATGACTACAAGTTTCCCGATCTTTCGGAAATCGCTTACAACCACCTGCTGAATCACCAGAAAGGTTACAAGAAAATCCCGACTTTCTACGTCATAAATTTCGACGACCCGCGCCGCTCGCACCGCTGTAACCCCATTCACCCGGACTTCATGACCGATATTTCGGACGCCTACGAGAGCGCCTATACCATCATGCTCAACCTGAACCGAAGCTGGGTGCAGAAGCAGGGCGATTTTTTTGTGGAAAGCCCCATTATCCTTTTCGCGGCCGTGATCTGGTTCCTGCGCATCTACGACAACGGGCGGTATTGTACCTTCCCGCACGCCATCGAGTTCCTGAACAAGCGGTACGAGGATATTTTCCCGATTCTGACATCCTACCCGGAACTCGAAAACTACCTCAGCCCCTTTATGGATGCCTGGCTCGGAGGCGCTCAAGACCAGCTCCAGGGCCAGATAGCATCGGCCAAAATTCCGCTTTCCCGCATGATTTCGCCCCAGCTATATTGGGTCATGTCGGGCGATGACTTCACGCTCGACATCAATAACCCGAACGATCCCAAGATACTCTGCGTGGGGAACAATCCCGACAGGCAAAACATTTACGGAGCGGCTTTGGGATTGTATAATTCCCGGATTGTCAAGCTCATAAATAAGAAAGGCCAGCTCAAATCGGGCATCATCATCGACGAGCTGCCGACAATCTACTTCAAGGGACTCGACAACCTGATCGCCACGGCCAGAAGCAACAAGGTCGCCGTGCTGCTGTGCTTCCAGGATTTTTCACAGTTGAAGAGGGACTACGGGGACAAGGAGGCCGCCGTCGTGATGAACACGGTGGGCAACATCTTCTCCGGGCAGGTCGTAGGTGAAACGGCCAAGACACTCTCGGAACGGTTCGGTAAGGTATTGCAGAAGCGGCAGAGCATGACGTTGAGCCGCAGCGACAAATCGACATCCATATCCACGCAGCTGGACAGCCTGATCCCGGCCTCGAAGATCTCGACGCTCACGCAGGGAATGTTCGTCGGGGCTGTGGCGGACAATTTCGACGAACGTATCGAGCAGAAGATTTTCCACTGCGAGATTGTCGTGGACAACGAAAAAGTGAAAGCGGAAACGGCCCGGTACAAGAAGATACCACAAATTACCGATTTCACGGACGAGAACGGGACGGATCACATGAAACAGGTCGTGCAGGAAAACTACGAACGTATCAAGGCAGAGGCCGGCCGCATCGTCGCCGAGGAACTGGAACGTATCAAGAACGACCCGGTGCTTTGCAAGCTCCTGCCGGAACAGAACTAAATGAACACAAACACCCCCGCAAACACCCTCCGTTACCTTAACGGGGGCTGTTTCTTGGTTTTATAACCGCACAGCCGGTGTTTTGGAGCATAAAGTAGTGATTATGTGAACAGAAAACATTATTTTTGTGTTCGGAATCCTTTTAATTATAAGTATGACAGTTACCGATATATACGAAGCAATGAACAGCAAGGCGGAAGCGTTTTTCGAGTGGTTGCAGGCTCACCCGAAATACGGGTTGCTGTTTGGTGTCGGGTTGCTTGCCCTATGGCTTGCAGGGTTGCTGTTCCGTTGGAAATGGGCGTGTCATTGGCAGTTTAACAGCAAACTGTGGTTATTTGACGATTGCAAGCCTGAAACACGCCGCAGGGTTCAGATTGTGTTGGTCAGCGTTCTGATTATACTTATATTGGTTGGTTTCTTTGTATGGAGATAACGGTATGGAAAAGGACAATCGCAAATACCGGATCTGCTTCATCGACTATATGTGGTATGTAGCCGAGATATGGCACGAAAGGGAGCGTACCAATCTCAACGGACGTATGCTACTGTTTTGGTGCTGGCTCTTCGTCCTACTCATACCGCTTGGGGTTCCGCCGATATTGCGCCTTTTCGGCTGGATGATTGGTTTGGCCATAGTGATTCCTCTCTGCTTTCTTCCCGATTTATTCTGCAAGCTACGCTATACAGCCGGACGGCGTGAAGCGCTCCGTGAACATTACGGGAAGATGAAACATCCCGGCAGGAAGCTCGCCAAAATAGTTCTTATCGCTATCGCCCTGATCGTGGCAAATGTAGCGCTGATGTTCCACCTCGGATTTATACATTGGGCATGATGAAACGGCAGGAGAATAAGCAACGGTTCTATCTCTGGGACTACCTCTGGTGGATGGGGGAGAAATTGGAACAAGCAAGACGAACAGGCAGGGTCGATGGCGAAATGATGCTCTCGATTTATATCTTCGCTCTTTTGATATTCCCTATGATGACTGTTACTATCCGGCTTTTTCCAGGTGTGTCGGCATTGTTGCCATGTGTCGTTTTTAGCATTGTCACATTTGCCGTTATGTCGCTCGTCAGCAGGATTTACAAATGGCGGGGCAAAGCAGTGATGTCTCACTATGCCAAGTGCAGGTTTAACGAACTCCTTGCGGTTCTGTTATTTTTCCTTGCGATAGCCATTATCTGCTTTATGATGTATCTTCTTGACAAAAAGTGAAACAAGCTTTGATACGAACTCCGGGCCGTTATATCGAATGGTCTAACTCGATGTACCAGTTTCCCTTGATGGGTTTGTAAAGCGTGGTGTCGTTGTACGTCCTGCGGTAGATCTCGTTCAGGTCGCCATATTCGGTGATACGGATATTCCGACGGCTTCTCAATCCGGGATCGTAAACGAAACTCTTGGACGTTCCCGCATCCACGATGCCGTGGGAGTAGTACGGCATAACAAGGCTCACATATACCGAATCTGCCGTTCCCCATTCCCTGCGATCAACAAGGATAAAACCGCATCCAATCTCTGATAACAAGGAGTCGAGTAGGATTCGCTCCGGCTTCAACAGTCCATATACCGGAATGTCTTGTTCGTCATTCGTTTCATGGAATGTATCGCTTTGTTCTGTTGAATCAAGTATAATGACCTCTTCCGGAGAAAGCGGCGGGTAGTGAAAACTACCTTCTGAACTCTCTGCCATGATTTCGTACACCTTACGGAACGCCACCTCGTGCGTGGTGAAATGGCGTATCATTTCCTCGTCCGACGGCGGCATGGGAGGCTCTCCGCAGCTTGCGGCAAGCAGGATTACAAATAACAGGATTATGATTGGTGTTCTCATTTTCTAATGTTTAATAGGATGCAGATAATCACTGTTTAAGTGATTGATGTGCGTGTTATCAATACTTTAACTACAAACTTTAAAACAATCATTCATTTTATAATAATAGTTTCGTATCTATCAAAATGTATTCCTTGAAGATGATGTTTCAATACAAGGTTCTTAAATTCCTCCCCATAAAAAGTATAGCGACAATTTACATTCGGAAGTCTGAAAATAGTTTGCTCTTGGATTTTATTTTTATCCAACACAAATTTATTTATACAACTCACCCATCCTCTTTCTTTATCTAACCACACTATATCTGATTCTTTTTCAATCAAAGCATCTATTATATTGGTACAATGAAAAAAATAAAAACCTTTTGGCGACTTTATATCAAGAATTTCTCCATTTTTGATAAGAATATTTTCTAAAATACTTAATGCTTTGTCGCTAATAGTTAATAGAGGATTACAAAATTGTGATAAATCAAAATGTTTATGTCTATTACTTTTTTTCCATATATATTCCATCTCAGGAGGATTCCACTGCTTTAGTAAACCTTCAGCATGTCCCATACAATTTTGCCAATCTTCCACATTTGGAAAACGTAAATCGTTAAATCCTTCTAAACTACCTATTAAGTAAAAGTTCATATTGTCGTACTGTAATTGATAATGGTTTGACGGGGAACGGCGTTAGTCCGTTATCCCGGCTTGTTAATATTAAATTTATGTTTCCTGATAGATTGTTTCAGAATATAATTCTGTCGAAAGAATAATAGATTTTAATTCTCCATTAGACTTATAATCAAATGAATGTTGTAACGTATCCTGTTCAATATCATTTCTATCAAATTGTCTTATAACTATTTTTTGTAGGCGGTCATTTTCATAAAAATATGTTTCTTCTCTACTTCCACGAGAACCCTTTGAATACATTTTCTCTATTTTACCATTACTTCCATATAGATAATATCGGACATTCACAATACGTTTGCTATTATCATATGCAATAGTTTTCATGAGTTCCTTTTCATAAATGAAAAAGGTGTAATAGAATTGATTTTTAAGTTCCAAGCCCTCTCGGATTTCTATAATTTGATTTTTTACATCGAAATAATAAGTAAATAGGTTATTAGTTGTTTTGAGAGAAGTTACATTTCCAACTATTTTCCCTTGCTTAAACCTGTTTCTTTGATAAGAATAAGGGGATATTTCGTAGAACTCACCTTTGTAATTCTCTTCCCTTACAACATTCTTATCAATTTCTCTTTTCAATTCATCAAACATATTTCTCAATGAATTAAAATCATCTTTCAATTTATCAGGTATCATAGTGTTTCCTTTTAATATTAATGTTTGGTGGCTAACCGACCTTTCAGGGGTAGTTAAGCCGCTTGTTAGCAACCTCTTTTCGTTTTATAGATTATTTCAGAATATCCATTTGGAAATGATTTGGTAATACTTTCTAAAGCCCCATCGTCTTGATATTGGAATATATGAATTAAATCATTACCACTATTACCCTCAATATCATATTGTTTGACTTCAATATGTGTCAAAGCATTTTCTTTATAGATATAATTCTCTTCACGGCAACCATACCTACCACATAACTGTGACCGTTTCAGCTTTCCGCCCTCAAAAAAGTAATGGCATACATTCATCAAATGTTTTCCATTATCGTATAGAATACTTTTCACAAGATTGTCTGTATAATACAGGAAAGTGTGATAAAACTGATTTTCAATAGAACAACCAACCTTAACTTCTACGATTTGATTTTGGTTATTAAATCCGTAGATACAAAGATTTTTGGTGCTTTTTATTGTATCAGGACGCTTTACAGGTTTTCCTTGTTTGCAACCATTACGCTGATAGGAATATGGAGTAAGTTCATAAAACTCGCCCTTATACAACTCAGTCCTGACAACATCGTCTTCTATTTGTTGCCTTATGGTTTCAAAGTCATTTTTCAATGCTTCAAATTCAGTTCTTATAGTTTCTCCAATCATTTTCATCTTTTTGGGGTTGCTAATGTTCGGCAGCGTTCCGCTTATTCAATCGGTTTGCTGTTTGTTATCGGTCTATTTCTTCTGTTTCAATCTTGCCTCCAAGTTGTTCAATTTCTTTTCGATATTCATCCACAATTATAGAGTTCCCTATTCCAAGTAAAATTTTATCTCTTGAACAAAATTCCTTGATTTCACTTAGTGGAACAGAAAATTTCTTTTTTAAGTACAGCATAATTTTAGGCAATTCATTTCCCTTGTCTGCAAGATATATATTGTAAATCTTAGGACTAATGATTGTCAGATAATCATCTAATTCCGTATTCTCAAATTGCACAAACTCGGCAGTTGGTAATATTGCATAACGAAAACAATCCGATTTTGTATCACAAAACACAATGGAATAACCGCCTCTGTTAAGTTGCTTGTTCATAGCTTGGAACAACAAAGGCAAATAGTCACCTCGGCGAATTTTGTCCCAATCCAAAGAATCCTCAAACTTTTTAGTGTTCCATAAGAAACGTTCTATCCCATAATTCTTTAACATCATCGTAATGGAACGCTTAACCTGCCCTGAATATTCTTCACCACTCCAATCAATAACTGCCATTCTGTGAGAAACTATAGCAAAACAAAGCATAATATCTACTTCACTAAATTCATTGTCTTCAGAGCTTGTATCGTACCATCCCTTTTCAAACATTTTCCTATGTTGAAGGACAAAGGTTCTCTTATCTATATTGAACAACTGAATCATTTCTAAAAATTCATCATAGTGTTCTTTTAATAACACTTTAGCGAATAATTGAAGTTTACTATCCATATTTTAATTTTTAGACCGATAATGTTTGTTGGATAATCGACCTTTGGAAGATTAATCCGTATGCTATCGTTTATTTCAACTTAATTAGTTTTTCATATTGACAAGAAACATCAAGAAGTTTATCTACTAATTCATCTCCAAGCCAACAATCTATTAGATATTTGCCATAACTTGGTGTAAACGAGTAAATATCTTTATCAATCGCATTAATCATATTTTCCAATTCTTTTTGTACATTATGTAATGCACCATCAGGAAGAGAAGTCTTCCTACATTCAAAAGGTTGCGCTAATATTCTTTTTACATCATCAAGTATATTCACACAACAACTTTTTACTGTTTCTTTTCTACTTACCATATTAAACGATAATGTTCGGCGAATAATCGTCCTTTAGGGAGATTGATACGCTTGTTATCTGCCTTTATTCGCTTTGATAAGTTTCAACTACATACAAATCAACATTAGGATAATCATTTGAAACTGTCTCTATAATTGCTTTTACATCATCCCATTTTAATCCTCCTAATCCAGCACCGATTGCAGGTAAGGCTATTGCCGTTACATTATCACCACTGGCTAACTCAAGCATCTGTATCAGTGCCTTTTCGATATACTCTATTTTAGCTCGTGTTCGCCACGTTGCTTGAGTACCAAGGTTATATATATGTCCATTGCCATAATCATAATCAAAAACATCACCGGGGCAAAACTTATTTTCTTTGCACAACTGCTTATATTCAAGATACATATCTGGATATTTGCTTTTGAACTGTACGGCAATGCCTTTACCCATTGCACCGGCACAATTACAACCATGCGCATAACTGCTCACTCCATCAATACGGAATATGTCGCCTTTTTCAATATACCTAATCATTGTTTTTTTCTTTTTTATTGTTAATTATTCTGGGCAGATAATGTTTGGTGGCTAACCGACCTTTCAGGGGAGGTTAAGCCGCTTGTTACTAACATTTTATTGTGTCAATTCATTATTAGTTTTACAACAGACCAATGACATTTGCAACAATATATATTGTCGCTATGTTGTTCTATACCTTCTATATCTATCATTGGAAGTTGTAATTTCTTTCCTTTCATCACAATCTCAAACTCATTGAAATGCCAATCTTTAAGTTCTTGTTTTTCTATTGTGAAGCCACAACTCTGTAAAAGTGTTGTAAGCTCTATTATAGGATTGCATATTGATTTGTATTGACACATATTATTTTTTCCTTGTTAGTAATGTCCAGTGGATAATCGACCTTTAAGGGAAATTTATCCGTTTGTTAGTCGCTTTATTCTGCAATATAAGTTTCCAAATATTGAATACCGTTGTAACTGTCTAATTCATCCACAAATTTTTTAGGTGTTTCATATGAATCATAATTTTTCTTCTTAATAAAGATTTTTTGATTCCTTTTGTTGTCCTTGAAACCATTGGGTATATAGCACACAATACAATTTGATGGCTTTATGTGGTATTCATCAATATCGGACTCAATATACCAGTCAAGGACAAGTTTGTTATCAATCATCATTCTAACAAGATTAAAAGGATTTTCGGGTTCATCCTTAATTTCCACAGTTAGAAATTCTGGATAGTAATACTTTATATTAATGTCTTTACAGAACTGACAGCGATGTTCCGGATTTGGGCGTTTCTTTGTACGACTTTCTTCGTAATCTCGTATTTCTTTCATGTATTCATCTTGATTGAAATACTCCATAAATTCTTCCCGACTTTTATCGGTTGTGCCAATCCAAATCATATATTCTAATCCTGCATTAGACCCTTGTACACCTTCAGGCGACAGTTCAAACTCAAACGTACCAAGATAAGTCATGGTTGTGGTATTCTCTGCCTTCTTAGGAGATATACCCTCACGACAATTATAGCAGATAACAGCATTTGCCATTGTAATATTTTTATCAGCTATCGACAGACTTATCTTTTGGGTATCAGCAGGAATAAGGTTAAGTAATCCTGCCAAGCCGTCAGATGTGAATTTCATAATAAGAAAATCCTCATCATAGCTCATTACACCAAGCTCCTTACAGAACTGGCAACGAAGTTCCTTATTGTCTTCATCGTAATCTTTCCACCATTGACGGAAAGCCGATTGATCCATATATTTCTCAAAATCAGCTTCGGAATCGAATTGACCGACCCATATCATTATCTTACTCATTTTCTTTTTTTTATTTTTCAAGCGACTAATGGTTTAGCGGGGAACGCTGTTAGGCGTTATCACGCTTCGTTAGTAACTTATTTAATCTCCAGTAATTCTTATCTTAGATATATTTTGCTGATTTATACAATTCACTATTCGCTCAATCTCCTTACTATAAGGAGATTTTTTTCTAATTTCTTTTAGTTCCTCAATGAAAGAGGATATTTCTATACCTGAAAGTTGTATGTTCGTTTTATAGTAATCTTGTACACGGAATATACTCCGAAATCGTCCTTTATCTAAATTTGCAAGATTGAACAACCAATAATGTAAGCCTTCACTAATTTCAGACTTATTCGTACATATTCCGTCATTGTTATAAATCAAAATATCTAAGCCCATATGAGAATTGCTAAATTGTTACTAATGTTATACTATCAGCCGATTTGGCTGTTATTTTCTTTAAGTATCAGACCTCGTCTTCCTCCATCAACAGATCGTCCAACGGGCTTTTGATATTGCTTTTGAAAGTGTCGGCTATGTGGACATACCTTTCTGTCGTCTTGATATTGTTATGTCCCATAAGCTCTTTCACTATCTTGATGTCGGTTCCCTGCTCCAGCAGGTGAGTGGCGAACGAATGGCGCAGCAGGTGCGGATAAATCCGTTTCGTGATTCCCGCTTCCCGGGCCGCTGCCTTCAGCCGTTTCGACACGATACTCTCGGTGAAAGGTTCTCCCGGTCTGTGTTCAAAAAGCCACACTTTCGGTTTGTATAGTCTGTTATATTCCGTCAGCTTTTTCATCAACGGTCTTGACAGCAGGGTGTAGCGGTCTTTTTTCCCTTTACCCTGCCGCACCCGTATCAGGGAGCGGGATTCGTTGATGTCGCCGGGTTTCAGTTCCAGCAGTTCGCTGATGCGCAACCCTGCGGAATAGAGTATGGAGAACATACAGAAGAAACGCAGGTCTGTCACCGTCACGTCGAGTATTTTCTTTATTTCCTCCTTGCTCAACACGTCGGGCAGCGTCTTCTCCCGTTTGGCACGGTTCACCTTGTAACACCGCCGTTCCTGACCGAGAACTTTCTCGTAATAGAACTTGATGGCGTTGATACGCTGGTTTTGCTGGCAGGAGGATATGTTTTTCTCGTGGATGAGATACAGCAGGTAGTCGTTTATCTCGCCGGGAGTAACCGTTTCAATCTTACGCCCCTCGAAATGCTGTTGGAAATCGCGGAAATAGGAGGTATATACCCTTACGGTATGGTCACTGTAACGCACTTGCTGAAGTTTTTCCAGATAGCCTTCCGGCAGTGGCGGCCGTTTGTCTTCCTCTTTACGGGGTGCGGTTTCCTTGATGGCAGAATAGTCTATAAACGCCATTTTTACATAGCGGTCGAAGAACTCGGCAAGCACGAAATCTTCTGCCGGCAGATAAGCCCTGCCGCCGACAAGCAGTACGTTTTCTTCCTTCGACAGCGACAAGCGGATGTCATTGTCATTACCGAAAGTCACTTCGACAAATTCTCTCCCGTTTCTTATCACCGGAGAAAGTTTGATCTTGGTTTTTGGGGTATATATTTCCATGCCTCACGTTTTGTCGGATATTGAAACCCGTTTTCGCAAATTTATAAAAAAACACGGGTTATCCATGCGCTTTATTGACATTTAACAATAGATCCCGACTACCTGACAAATAAGGTGAGGAGCCACGAAAATACCCTCTGCCAAATCCGTCCTTCCCGGCACTCCGTTTCTCCGATTTCCTCTGCCCTGCGCCACAAGCGGCCACTTCTGTGCCCGATGCTTCCATAGCCTTTCCAACTCTTTTACGTTCAGCCGGTTCCCCTTACTTTCGTTCCCGCATCGCTATTGGTGCTAACTAAAAACACTCGTAATTATGGACGAAAACGTAAAGAACGACGCTAAACAAGTCATGCTCGTTCAGAATGCCGACGACGGACGACTACAAGCCGTTACCGGCGTGGATCAGGACGGCAATATCCAGACCGCCGACCCCACGGATCAGAACGTGGCGAGCCTGCTGAACGTGAACACGCAGGATTCAGCCCTCGAAGCCTTCTTCAAAAAGTTCATGGAACAGGCCCAGAACCCCGTCCACACGGGTATCTTCGTCATGACGGAGAATGCCCTGAACAAACTTATCCGCATCGACTTCGACCCGGAGATTCTGGAAAATTACCGTATCGACCCCTCCGAACGGCTCCAGACGCAGGAGCAGCGGCAGTTCGAGCCGCTGGACGTCACGAAGATAGACCTGGCGGATATGGAGAAGAAAGGTATCCGCATGGAGGACATCGAGCCGCACCTGAAAGCCATGTCTTACGGACATAAATCCAACGGGCTGGTGGAGATGAACCCCGAACTGGAGAACGGGATGCGTGTTTCCACCAAAGGGCGCGTGTCGCTCGAAGAGCAGGCGGACGGCTCGCTGCGCGTCGTGCCGCATTACTGGCAGGAACGACCCGACCTCGACGCCCCCTTCCACGGGGTGCTGCTCGATGAGGAGGCGAAAACGAACCTGATGAACACCCGTCATGCCGGGAAAGTGATCGACCTGGAGCTGGAGCCGGGCAAGCTCACGCCCTGCTACGTGTCGATAGACAAATGGACGAACACGCTGGAACCCATGCCCGTTTCGTTACTCGAAAAACGTGCCCGCATCAAGGAGGCCGACCTCTCGGAAGGCAAGCAGATGGATTTCTACGGCGGCGGCAAGGTGTTGCTCGAAGGATATACCACCCGCGCGGGTTATAAGCGGGATGCCTATATCCAAATCGACGCGGCCGAACGTAACTATTCCTTTACCTACGACGGTTTGGATCGCAACCGCTACGCCCAGGAGAACAAGGAGATTTACCGCCAGAAGGCCGCCGAGAAAAACGGACGGCAGGAAACTACGGCCTCCGAACGACAGCCCACGCTCACGATTCACCGGACAATCCTCAAAGCCTCCGTGCCCAAAGAGGCTTATGACCAGTGGACGGAAGCGGTGAATGATCCCTCCAAGCGGGCGGATGTCAAGGCTTTCTACATCAAGGGCATGGTCAAGGACGGGCAGGGTGAGCCGTTCAACGCCTGGGTCAAGCCCAACTTCGAGCGTAACAAGATGGACTTCTTCCGCTGGAATCCCGACCGTGCGAAACGGCAGGGGGCGGAGGTCAAACCCGCCGTTGAAAGCCGTACCCAGGTCGCCGTCAATTCCGAGGGCAAGACCGTCGAAGCGGTCAAAGGTGTGAAAGAGCCGCTCAAGCAGGGACAGCAGGAGGCCACCCCGGCGCAGAAGAAAAATTACCGCAGCAGCAAAAAGAGCAACTCCAAAGGTGCCAAGGTATAACGTATGAAATGGTTCTACATGCAGGCCGGAGCCATGCCGCTCCTGATCGCGGCGCTGGCTGCCTTGTACCTCCGGCCGGGTAAACGCAGCCCCCCGGAGAAGGCGGACGACGGACGGCTGTATTACGACGGGAACGGCAACCATGTCTATTACGACCGCCGGCTGATCGCCCGTCCGGAAAAAGAGAAAGAAGAAGAACAACAAGAAAACAACCACTGAAAAATCCGAATCATCATGCAAGTAATTATCGCAGAAAAGCCCTCGGTGGCGCGTGAGATCGCCGCCATCGTGGGAGCCACGAACCGTAAAGACGGTTTTATCGAGGGAAACGGCTACGCCGTAACCTGGGCCTTCGGCCACCTGGTCGGGCTGGCAATGCCCCAACAGTACGGCATCGCGGGTTTCCGCCGGGAAAACCTGCCTATCCTGCCATCATCGTTCATCCTCCTGCCCCGGCAGGTTCGGGAGGGTAAAGAGTATAAGGCCGACCCGGGTGTCGTGAAGCAGCTCGGTATTCTCCGGGAATTGTTCGGCATGGCCGAGCGCATCATCGTCGCGACCGACGCGGGGCGTGAAGGGGAGCTGATCTTCCGCTACATCTACTCTTACCTGGAATGCCGCACCCCTTTCGTGCGGTTATGGATCAGCAGCCTGACCGACCGGGCCATTCGCGAGGGGTTACAACACCTCCGCCCCGGCAACGAATACGACAACCTCTACCTCTCGGCCAAAGCCCGCAGCGAAGCCGACTGGATCGTCGGTATCAACGCCTCGCAAGCGCTTGCCGTGGCTGCCGGGCGGGGTGTCTGGTCGCTCGGACGGGTGCAGACCCCCACGCTGGCGATCATCTGCTCCCGTTACCTGGAGAACAAGGCGTTCAAGCCCGCCGCCTATTTCCGGCTGAAGCTCTCCACGGCAAAGGAGGGCACGGAGTTCACCGTCCTCTCCACGGAGAAATTCGACGGCAGGGAGAAGGCGGAAGCAGCCCGCGCCGAGGTTATCGGCGCCCGAACGGTACGCGTCGTGAACGTGGAGCGCAAGGAGGCCAGGGAACAGCCGCCTCTCTTGTACGACCTGACGACACTCCAGAAAGAGGCCAACAGTCGGTATGGTTTTTCGGCAGAAAAAACGCTCGACATCGCCCAGTCGCTTTACGAGAAGAAGTTCATCACTTATCCCCGTACCGGCTCACGCTATATATCGGAAGATGTGGCCGAGGAGATTCCGGCACTCATCGGGAACATGACACGCTATCCCCGTTTCGCGGAATACGCGGGCAGGATGGATACCGCATCTCTCTCCCGCCGAAGCGTGGACAACGAAAAGATCGCCGACCACCACGCGCTGCTTCCCACCGAGAACCTCCCTTCCGAACTGGATGCCGACCACCGCATCGTCTATGAGATGGTCGCGGGGCGGATGCTCGAAACCTTTTCCGGGGCCTGCGTGAAAGAAAACACTTCCCTTACCCTGCAAAGCGCGGGACATGATTTCACGGCCCGCGGCAGTATCATGGTCGAGACGGGCTGGCGGGCCGTCCTGAATGAACCTGTCGAGGAGAAAGAGGAGGACATGACCCTCCTTCCCGACATCGTGCAAGGCGACGAGCTGCCCGTCAAGGGATGCGTCACGGAACAGAAACAGACCCGGCCGCGCCCCCTTCACACGGAATCGAGCCTGCTGGCGGCGATGGAAACCGCCGGACGCGAACTGTCCGACGAGGCCGAACGCGAGGCGATGAAGGATGCCGGCATCGGCACGCCCGCCACCCGTGCCGCCATCATCGAAACGCTCTTTGCCCGCGAGTATGTCAGGCGAGAGAAAAAGTCGCTTGTACCCACGGACAAGGGACTGGCCGTGTATGCCGTGGTCAGGGACAAGAAGATCGCCGATGTCGCCATGACGGGCGGCTGGGAACTGGCCCTCTCGAAGATCGCCACCGGGGAGATGGACGCCCCGACGTTCCATCGCGGTATCGAGGTCTTCGCCTCGCAAATCGCCAAAGAACTGCTGGAAGCAAGAATCGACGGCGCGGAGAGTGACACAGCCTGCCCGCGTTGCGGCAGGCCCGTGGTGTTCTATCCCAAACTCGCCAAGTGTCAGAATCCCGATTGCGGCCTGACCGTATGGAGAACCGTGGCCCGCAAGGAGCTGACCGACAAGCAGCTTGCGGAACTGCTGACCAAAGGCAAAACCGGCACGATCCGGGGATTCGTCAAAAACGGCGGCGGGACGTTCGACGCGGCCCTCACGCTCGATGACCAGTTCAAGACCTCGTTCGTTTCCGAACCGCGCGATACTCCCAGGCAGGGAAAGAGGAACAAACGGAAATAATCGTTACCTTTGCCACTGGAAAAGACCTGTCATAACGAGATACGCTTGTTTGATAAGGATTTTTTCAGTGGTCGGCGCTTCGGGTGGGAACCCGGGGCGCCTTTCTCTTCCCCGATTATCAACGACCACTAAAAATTCTTATCATGCCAGACAAGCAACACCATACCCCCACGGGGGAATTGTCCTATTACGGACTTTCGTTACTATCCTACCTCAAGGACAGCCACCCGGAACTCATCGCCGAAAGTGAGTTCATCGCCGAGCGGGCCGACAGCGCCGCCCAAGCGTACAGCGAGGCGATCCGTTCGGGCTGCAACCACATCGAGGCCGAAGAAATTGCCCGCGAGGAACTCTGCCGCGGACTGCACTTTTCACCCTACAACACGCTGGTAAACATCCTCTGGAGGGAATTCGAGGCGGAGATTCCCGAGGATACCGCCCGGCAGGCGGCTCTACGCCTGCTGCCCCTCTGCCGCGGGGTGCTGGAGAAGTACGACCTCACGGACGACTTCGCCGACACGCCCGACTATGAACTGTTCTATACCGAACTGACGGGAACCGTCCAAATACTTCTCGAAGATGGCATTCAATAAGAAAACCCACCTCCGCCAGAATATCGACGCGCTGAAGACGGCCTTCACGCTCGACAGGGAACGGCGGGCGCCGACTCCCGAAGAAGAAAGGACACTCGGCGCATACAGCGGCTTCGGCGCCATCAAGGAAGTGCTGGAAAACCCCACCGGGAAACCGGACAAGGACGGCATGGCAACGCTCGTGGCCGAGTTGCAAGAGGTCATCAGGGCGAACACCCCCGACGAACGGGAATACAAGCGCTACATGGACGGGATCAAGAACTCCGTCCTGACGGCTTTTTACACGCCCCCGAAAGTGGCAGACGCCATCGTGGAGGCGATATGGGATACGCGGATCGCCCCCCAACGTATTCTTGACCCCAGCGCGGGAACGGGGGTTTTCGTCAATGCCGTGGATTTCCACGACCCCTACGCGGAGATCACCTGCTTCGAGAAAGACCCCGCCACGGGGTTGATCCTGAAGCACCTGCACCCCGAAAAACGGGTGCGGGTACAGGGATTCGAACGTATCGAACCCAAATACGCCGGTTACTACGACGTGGCCGTGAGCAACATCCCTTTCGGGGACGTGGCGCTCTTCGACCCGTTCTTCTCCACCCATACCGACCCCGTGCGGCGGCAAGGCACACGGGCGCTGCACAACTATTTTTTCATGAAGTCCGTCGATATGGTACGCGAGGGCGGCCTGGTGGCATTCATCACCTCGCAGGGAGTATTGAACGCCGAGCAGGGACGCCCCGTGCGCGAGTGGCTGATGAACCGCTGCGAGCCCGTATCGGCCATCCGGCTGCCGAACAACCTCTTTACAGAACACGCGGGGACGGAGGTCGGCAGCGACCTGGTTATCCTGCAAAAGAAAGCCGCCACGGGGGAACTGTCCGAACGGCAGCGGGATTTCATCGAATCCCGCAAGCTGTCGAACGGCATCCGGATAAACAACCTTTTCCAGTCGTTCGACAGGGTGATCCATACCGAGGCCAAAGTAGGCAAAGACCCCTACGGCAAACCGGCGATGGAGTTCACCCACGCGGAGGGCGTGGACGGCATCGACCGGGAGATGCGGCGTATGCTCTCAGAGGATTTCAACCGGCATTTCAACGAGAGTTATTGCCTGGAACATGCTCCGGAACAGACACCCGGTACACCGGAGCGGGAATTGTCCCGTCCCCGTCAGGCGGAACGCCAGCGTGCCGAAAGACACGAGCCCCGCCTTGCCGGAGAAATCGTCAAGGAGATTATAGCCGACGCCCGTAACCTTCAGCAGCAGCGGGAAGAGGAGGAAAAACGCCGCGTCGTCGCCGAAATGGCGGCGCAGGGCTACCATGTCGATACCGAAACCGGGGAGATTACCCGAATCGAAAACAAACCCGGACAAGCGTTACCGGATTCTGCCGCCACTCCCGCCGGAGAACCGACCGGAGAGGATCTGGCCGACTTCGGGGCCTGGTCGAAAGAGCGGGAGAATCGCTTGTGGGAGCAGCACCCGCCGAAACCCGAAGATTTCGGCATGGCGGATACTCCCGTGCAGCACGTGGGCGGAACAACGGAACCGAAACCGCGGGAGGGCTTCGCCGGGTCGCTTTTCGACATGGTGGAAACGGCGGCTCCCGTACCTGCCACCCAAGCTGCCGAACCGGTAAACGTGCAGCAGGAACCGTTGCTGACGCTCTACGATCTGTTCGGCTTCAGCGCCGAGGAGCGGCGGCAGGCAGAACTCGGTATATCCAAGAAAAGGAACAGCCGCCGGGGAGCAAAGCGGAAGACGCCCCGGCAACCCTCGTTATTCGCCCCGGCCTCCTCTCCGGAGGAACAGAAGAGCGAAATGCCGAAAACGACGCCACCGGAGCGTGATCCCGAAGACTTGTATGCCTCCCTGAACTGGGAGGACAACCCGCCGATCAACGGCTTTTACGAGATGATGATGTCGCTTACCCCGGAACGGAGGGCGGAATTGCGCCGGCAAAACGCCCGGCAGCAGGAAACCCCGGAACAGCGGGAACGGCAGGCGGTACGCCCCCCGACGGAAGCCCCGAAAGACAGACGGAAACAAGCCGCCGGTACGCCGAGAACGGGCAGCCTGTTCGACACGCCGGACAATCCGGAGGAGGAAGAACCCGGTAAAGAAATGCCGCAGATACGGGAGGCGGATATGAAACCCCGCCCGTTCGAGGGTGAGGTCGCCCCCTATTTCCGCGAAGGGACACTCGTCACGGACGGACAAAACCGGGTCGGCTACCTGCGGGGGATTGAATCCCTGCAACCCATGTTCCACCCGCTGGAACTCACGCCTGCACAACGGACGAAAGCCTCCATGTATATCGAGATACGCGATGCCTATTACCACCTTTATAACAACGAGGCGGAAACGCTGACGGCGAACCCCGCCCTGCGGGAGATGCTCAACCGGCTTTACGACAATTTCACCGAACGCTTCGGACGGCTCAATGACAAACGCAACCTCGACCTGATCAAGATGGACGCGCGGGGGACGGAGATTCTATCGCTGGAGCGTTACATCGACGGCAAGGCACGCAAAGCCGACATCTTCGAGCGTCCCGTGGCCTTCAATCCCGATGAGATCACGCACGCCGACGACGCTTCGGAGGCCCTTGTGGCCAGCCTGAACAAGTACGGCCGGGTGGAACCGCACTACATGGCCTCGCTCACGGGAACTACCGTGGAGGGAATACTCGGGGAACTGAAAGGACGTATCTATTACAACCCGGAAACGGACGGCTACGAGGTTGCCGACAAGTTCATCGCCGGCAATGTCATCGGGAAAGCCGAACGGATCGAGGCGTTCCTGCGGGAGAATCCCGACCACGCCCCGGCCCGGGAATCGCTGGAGGCTCTGCGCGAGGCGACGCCCAAACCCATCGCTTTCGACGACCTGGACTTCAACCTGGGCGAACGGTGGATTCCAAAAGGTGTTTACGAGCGTTTCGCCTCCTCGCTCTTCGATACGGAGGTGAAGATCACCTTCGCCTCCAACCTGGACGAGTACGGCGTGAAGGCGGAAGCGACGAACGTGAAGATCACGGAGCAGTATGCCGTCAGCGCGCAGACCCGTAAGTACAACGGCCTGCACCTTTTGAAACACGCCCTGCAAAACACTTCGCCCGACATCACCAAGACCGTCCTCAAATGGGTGGACGGCGAACGGCGGGAGGTCAAAGTGCGTGACGGGGAGGCCATACAGCTCGCCAACAGCAAGATAGACGAGATCCGGGGTGCTTTCCCCGAATGGCTGCGCGAGCAGTCGTCCGACTTCAAAGACCGCCTGACAGACCTCTATAACCGTACTTTCAACTGTTACGTGCGCCCGAAGTACGACGGGACGCACCAGGAATTCCCCGACCTCGACCTCAAGGGGCTGGGAATAGACAATCTGTATGACAGCCAGAAGGACGCGATATGGATGGACAAACTGCTCGGCGGCGGGATAATCGACCACGAGGTGGGCGGCGGAAAGACCCTCATCATGTGCTGCGGGGCCTACGAGAAGAAACGCCTCGGGCTGGCCAATAAACCCATGATTATCGGGCTGAAAGCCAACATCCATGAAATAGCCCGGACGTTCTGTACCGCTTACCCGATGGCCAAAGTCCTCTACCCGGGCAAGGAGGATTTCACGCCCCGGAAGCGTGAGCGCATCTTCCGGGAGATACGCAACAACGACTGGGACGCCGTGATCCTCTCGCACGAACAGTTCGGCATGATACCCCAGTCTCCGGAGATACAGCAGGAGATATTGCAGGCCGAGCTGGACTGTGTGGAGGAGAACCTCGAAGTGCTCAAAGCACAAGGCAGGGACGTTTCCCGCGCCATGATGAAAGGGTGTCAGAAACGCAAGGCCAACCTGGAAGCCAAGTTGCAGAAGGTGGCGCACGCGCTGGAAACACGCAAGGACGACGCCGTGGACTTCCGCCTCATGGGTATCGACCACCTCTACGTGGACGAGAGCCATAAATTCAAGAACCTGACTTTCACGACCCGGCATGACCGGGTGGCGGGCCTCGGAAATCCCGAGGGGTCGCAGCGGGCGCTCAACATGCTTTTCGCGCTGCGTACCATACAGCAGCGCACGGGCCGCGACCTGGGGGCGACGTTCCTCTCGGGAACGACCATCTCCAACTCGCTCACGGAACTGTACCTGCTTTTCAAGTACCTGCGCCCGAAGGAGCTGGAGCGTCAGAATATCCGCACCTTCGATGCCTGGGCGGCCATATTTGCCAAGAAAACCATCGACTACGAGTTTTCCGTGACCAACGAGGTCGTGCAGAAAGAACGGTTCCGATATTTCATCAAGGTTCCCGAACTGGCCATGTTCTACTCCGAGATTACAGATTACCGCTCGGCGGAGGATATAGGGATCGACCGACCGCAAAAGAACGAGATATTGCACAATATCCCGCCGACACCCCAGCAGACGGAGTTCATAGAACGACTGGTGCAGTTCGCCAAATCGGGCGATGCCACGCTCCTGGGCCGCCTGCCGCTCTCGGAGCGGGAGGAAAAGGCGAAAATGCTCATTGCCACAGACTACGCCCGCAAGATGTCGCTCGATATGCGTATGATAGACCCCGAACTATACAGCGACCACGTGGACAACAAGGCGAGCCACTGCGCCCGTATGATTGCCGGTTACTACCGCCGTTTCGAGGCGTACAAAGGTACGCAGTTCGTATTCTCCGACCTGGGAACCTACAAACCCGGAGCGGGGTGGAACGTCTATTCCGAGATACGGCGTAAACTCGCGGAGGATTACGGCATACCCCAAAGCGAGGTGCGGTTCATCCAGGAGGCGACCTCGGAAAAAGCGCGCAAGGAGATGATCGCCGGTATGAACACCGGAAAAATCCGCGTACTCTTCGGATCGACCGAGATGCTCGGGACGGGAGTGAACGCGCAGAAACGCTGCGTGGCGATACACCACCTGGACTGCCCCTGGCGTCCCAGCGACCTGGAGCAGCGCGACGGGCGGGGAATACGCACCGGGAACGAGATCGCCAAACTCCATGCCGACAACAAGGTGGACGTGATATTATACGCCGTCGAGAAGTCGCTCGACGCCTACAAGTTCGGGCTGTTGCACAACAAGCAACTGTTCATCCGCCAGCTCAAGACCAACAACATGGGAAGCCGTACCATCGACGAGGGGGCCATCGACGAAAAGAGCGGCATGAATTTTTCCGAGTATGTCGCCGTCCTCTCGGGAAATACAGACCTGCTGGACAAAGCCCGCCTGGAGAAGAAGATTGCCACGCTCGAAAGCGAACGCCAGGCATTCGTGCGCGGCAAATCATCGAGCCGCTACAAGCTGGAGCAGATCACGGAGAAGATAGAGAAGAACAACGACCTGATACGGCGTATCGGCAAGGATCTGGAACACTTCAAGGCCCGCGTCGAGTTCAACGAGGACGGCTCGTACCGCAATCCCGTGAAACTGAACGGGCTGGAAACCTCCGACCCCAAGCTCATCGGGAAACAGCTCAACCATATCGCCGAAACGGCACGCACGCTCGACAGGCTCGAACCCATCGGGAGCCTCTACGGGTTCGAGCTGCTCGTCCAGAGCGAAACGACCGGGAAAGACGGGCTCGACCTGGTGCAGAACCGTTTTTATGTCCGGGGTGAAGGGGATTATCTATACCAGTATAACTACGGGAATATCGCCTCCGACCCGCGACTGGCGGCGATGAACTTCATCCACGCGCTCGCGACCATCGAGCCGACACTGGAGAAATTCCGGAAAAAGAATGAGGAACTGGAGAAAGATATTCCCGTCCTGCGGGAAGTGGTGGAAAGTTCCTGGCGCAAGGAGCCCGAACTGACGGCCCTGAAAGCTGACCTGACGGAAATAGACCGCAGGATACAGCAAAGCCTCAAACCGATAGAAGAGAGCGAGGGAAAGGAGGCGGAGGAGGATAACGACGTGTGCCGGGAACGGCATGACACGGCGGAAGAGCTCCCGAAGGAAGACAACACGGCGGCCCGTATTCCTTCCCGGCTGCGGCAGATTGCCGACGCCTCCGGGGGGCGCATCGTGATCGCGGGCGTGGGCAGCCCGCCGGAGAACGGCCCTGCGAAGAAAGGGATCAAGATGTAAACGAAAAGCCGACGGAAGTACAGATTTCCATCGGCTTTTTTCATATGTCCGTGAGCGTTGTCGTCACACTTCCTGCAAGAGTGTTTGCAGCTCCTCCTGCGTGGGAAGATAGGTCATGTACTGGGCGGCGAAGACCTGCTTTTCATCTTCGGGCAGCGTATAACGGACGACCGCGTCGTTTTTCTCCGCGCAGAGGACGATACCCACCGGAGGGTTATCCCCGGGATTCATCAACTCACGGGTGTAGTAATTGACATACATCTGCATCTGCCCCAAATCCTGATGGGTCAGCTCCCCGGATTTAAGGTCTATTAAAACGAAACAACGGGCCAGGTAATTGTAAAAGACCAGGTCGATGTAGAAATGCTTGTCATCGAAGGAGATACGCTTCTGTCGCGCGACGAAGGCGAAGCCTTTCCCGAGTTCGAGCATCAAGCGCTGCAAGCGGCTGATGAGCAGTTGCTCCAGATCGGTTTCCAGAAAATGCTCTCCCTGCGGGATACCGAGAAACTCCAGGATATACGGGTCGCGGATGATCTCTTTGGGTTCGACACGTCCGGGTTCGGTACGGGAAATCTCCTCTTTCACAGCTTTCTTGTCTCGGCTGGCCAGCAGGCGGTCATAGAAAAGCGTGTTGATTTGGCGGTCGAGCTGCCGGACACTCCAGTTTTCCTTGACGCACTCGTGCAGGTAAAAATCACGGGCGGCATCGCCCGACACCTTGAGAAGCGTGCGGCAATGCGACCAGCTCAATTTATCACACAGCGTGTGATATTTCGGGTAGCACTGGTAAAACTGCCTCATGTACCGCAGGTTGGTGGCCGTGAACCCGTTTCCGAACTCCGCCACGAGCCGCCTGGAAAGGGTGTTGATGACAGCCTTGCCATATCCGGCACGGTCGGTTCCCTGCTGCTCGTACTCCACTATGTATTTCCCTACCTGCCAGTAAGCCCTCACGAGGGTCGAATTGACATGATGTATCACCTTCGCGCGCGCTTCCTGCAAGATATGGCGCACATTATGCAGCAGCTCTTCCTCCCCTTTGTCGGCAGGATATATTTTATCAGTTTCTTTCATTGCTTCATTATTATATAGGCTTCATTCAGCAAACATACTGATTTTACGGCAAATATCGAGCGGTTGTACCGCCTTGTCGTGCCTTATTCCATGTATCTCCGCGTTTTTCCATGACGCCGGACTCTCGGGACAGGGCCTAACCGGAACCGGCAGGACGATCCTTTTTCAGCTTGCGGAAATTACTGAAGTTACGCTCGATGAACCGCAGGACGTCCGATTCCCGGTAGAAGGTCTTGTGATAGATCATCTCGTAAGGCAGCTCTCCCGAGGTGCGGTAACGCTGGAGTGTGCGCTTGCTGATATTGAGCATACGGCACAGGTCGTAATTGTCCAGAAGACGCTCCCCGTCAGGCAGGATGGAAAGCGGTTGCTCCACGTCCCCCGCGCACAGCTTCTCGATACGTTCCAGCCGTTCCGAGAGCCGCTGCATCCATCCGTCGAAATATTCCTTGTCCAGAAACATGGCCTACTCCTTTGGTTGGTTCTTGCGCCGCACGGAACGCTCCTTCAGCACACGGCGGATTTCCGTGAGGGAATAATACAGCTTCCGGTTGATGGCCGAATAGGTGATCACGTGATCCGAGCGGAGGCGTTGAAGGGTACGCCCGCTGATACCCAGGTAACGGCAGACCTGCTCGCCGTCCATCCATTCGTCGTTTATATACTCCTTATTCCATGCACGCCCCTTTTCAGGGAGAGAGGCGATTGCAGCCTCTATTTTCTCTATACGCCCGACAAGCTCGTTATAGGCTCGCGAACCGATCACTATGATTTTCATACTCCTTTGTTTTTTAGTCTGTTACAAAGGTCGGGCTTATATGGACAGCTTAAAACGAGGTCGGTACGACTTTTTTTTGATAATTTGCAGTGAACTGATTCTCAACGGTTCATGCGGTGAAGAAGGCAGTGTTTTTTACCGAAATCCGCGGCCCGTACTCGGTATTTTTATGGGCAGAAATGCGATAGAATACTGTGATTCAACGCTTAACGGTGTTCTAATCCGGACGGGGCTACAACGGAACACCCGTATCGGCTCCTTATACGGGTGCAAATACGGGCGTTCGGGAAAGTTCCTTTCGAGAGTTACGGGGGAAAACCGACCTCGGTTCTTTTGTTATATACAACGCTGATTATCAGTGTTTCTATAAGGAATAGAGTGCTTTACCGGTTCATATTCTACTCGGAATTGCCGTTTTTCTTGTTTCGCTTCCACGTCTGCATACGTTTAAGCAGGGCCTCTTTCGCCTTGTCAAGCCACGGTGTCGGGTTGTTTCGGATTTTCATATCGCAGAATGTCCTCGAAAGGTTCATGTCGAGGTGTACGTTGAAAGCGTTGGAAATGTAGCTGGCAAGTTGCGTGAGTGGCACATTGCCGAAACAGCCTTTACTGTCGAGCAGGTAAATAAGTTCCGTCAGATCCGTCTTCGAGTCCTGCCATGTCGGACGCACGTCAGACAATGGCAGAACCATGTTCCGGAGGTTCGTGCTCTCCAGTGATTCCAATTCGCCCATAAGATAAACCGACAACATATCGTTGGCCAGGATTTTCGCCACCTTGAAATCCGCGTTTGTCGAAAACTGCGGGTCGAGTTCATAGTAGAAGGTTTCCAGGTATTGCTCCGTGTCGGTCTGCCCGCGCAGGAAATAGAGGCTGTCCAGGTGTGTAGCGCCGCTGCGGAAATAGCGGATAAAGTCAAGGCGTTTCTGCGTGTACGCGTTGATGGCCCGAACATGGGCGTCCAGGTACTCCCGTTGTGCCTCGATACTTCCTACCGGACGGTTCATCTCGATATTGTAGAGCTTGCGGTAATAGATCAGACGGCAAAAAAGACGGGGTTTGATTTCTTTGAAGAACTTTATTTCCTCGTCATCGTTTTGAAAACGGTAGCCGATGATATATTGTTTCAAACGGTCGAACGCTTCTCCCAGGACACGTGACGCTTCAAGCGACTTTTTCAACACGTCGGTATCCCGCGATTCGATACGTTCGATACTCCGCAGGACTTCGCTGTTTAATTTTTCTATAAATGCAATCATAATCCGTCTTGTTACTTTCGCGTATAAAGTTAGCGAATCGAAAAACCGGCGGATTACGATTTTTATCTTTCTCTTCGTTTTTTTATCACGAGGCCGATTTTAATGTCAGATCCGGCCTTCCTGGCGGATGGAAGTGGGATTGCTCCCCATATTCCGCTTGCAAAAGTCCGTAAAGTGGGATTGGGCGGAGAAACCGCACATGTAGGCTATTTCCTGCAACGTGTAGTGTGTCGTCCGCAGCAACTCCCCGATACGTTCGATACGGCGCTGACGTAACCACGAGGAGGCCGAGCAGCCGAAAACCCGCTGGAAACGCCGGCGGAAGGTAATCGTGCTGGAATACCCGCAAACCCCGGCGAGTTCCGTGACGTTATCCGAGGCAAGATAATTCGATTTGACACGGGAGATGAACTCGTAATCGTCCCCCAGGTGCAACAGCTCCTCGAACTCCCCGACATCGGCGGGAGTGAGATGTTCATAAGAGGCGTCGAGCATTTTCAGCATGACAGCAGCGTTACATTCAACGGGCATACCCAATGTCTTACGGGCTTCACGCAGGTAATTCTTAAACCGCAGCCGCAGCGTGTCGTGATGCGGGTAGGAACACTGGAACAGAATGGTGCAGACCGTCCGCAGTTCATCGACACAACAGTAGCCGAAATACCACGTTACAAGACGCTCGACGTAATGGACGGCATGAAACTCCTCCGAAAGCATCAGAAGAAGCAGGAACGGGGTGAAATCCTGGTATTCCCCCGTTATGGGACGGGGTGCTTCGTCAAGCAAGGAGGCAATGTCCCGCATCAGAAGAGAATCTCCCGAGTACGCTTTTATTTGTTCGGAACTGCGGGCATAATCCCGGTAACGCGATATGACCGCCGACAAAGCATTGAACTTCACGGCGTGAACGCCTTCTATAAAGGAAGGGCGAAGACTGTTGTAAATGGATAAGTCGGTTTGCATAAGTCATTTCTATAAAACGGAGCCGCATCCCCTTGTTGCCAAAGCTCCGCAAGTCGTTACTTATGAACCGCTTGGAACACGGTACGAATCCTAATTACAAATATATCGCATCCGACAATCCGGAACAAATATCAGCAGGCAAAAATGAAAATAAACCTCGTTATTTTTGATTTTTACCTGCAATAATATTATATTTGCAAACAAATAAGAGTTGTTTGACAGCATGAGAAATATAGTGTATCAAAGCACTTTACCAATTTCTTATCCGTTGCCTATTCTCATGCGAGTTTCTTTTAATCTATTTGTAGTCAATTAAATACCTTCAGACTACATCAAATATACGAAAAAAGGCTGTACGGCGGCAACCGCAGGGCATTTTTCCGTAAAAAACGACATCGGGGAACGGCTTGCGCCCGCCCGGGGGCCGTGCCGGAAAAAACGGCCAGGGTAAACGGGAGAACGAACGGCAAAGCGACCGGAAAGGCCGCCCGGGCAAAGGCAAGGCAGCAACAATCCGATGGCGCGACGGCTGGCGGGCGGCAACGTTGTCAGGATCCGGAAGCAGGGCGCCCGGCAGAGACGCCGCGCAGCGCCCGCACACCCAGGAAACCGACACGCAGCGCAGGAATAAGTATTTTTACTGAAGGTTTGCACGGGGCGGCCAGCTATCTTTGCACCAAAAAGACAACACCATGAAACAGGAACGACATGCGACGACACTCGCGGAGGATTTGCAGGAGGCTTCGGCCAACACGGCCGAATACGGGGAGTTTTTCACCGGGTTGACGGGGATCACCGACAGGAAACCCGTCGACGACGCATTGGGCGAGCGAATACAGGGCTATGTGCTCGGCTGGCTCGAGGGGCATCCGCTGACGGCATTCGACGACTATTCCGCGACCGCCTACCGCCGCACCTATCTGGGCCGATCGCCGGAAACGGGATGGGAGGCGATCGTGATGAGCTGGCAGGAGGGCAACCGCACGAGCATCCATGCCCACCCGCAGTTCGCAGGCTACCACTTCGCCGACGGCAGGTTCCGGCTCGAAATCTTCGAGCCCGCAGGCGACGGCACGGCACGTCCGGTGCACAGCGCCGAGGTCGAAGCCCCGTGTGCATTCTTCGCAATCGGGAAGCCGGGATGTTTCGACAACCACATACACCGCATCACCTGCCTGAGCCCCACGGGGCACAGCCTGCACGTCTATTCGGACGACGCACTCCGCGGCGAGGTATACGGCGAAGCGGATGAATAAGCCCCGGACTCCCCTCCCGCTCCCCTACTCCGGAGCGCCGCAACTGCCCCCCCCGGGAATCACGGCAGCAGGGACAACGGGTAAAACCGGAACACCGTGACTGTCCTCCCCCGAAACCACAGATGCAGGGGCATGGGTAAAACCGGAGCAGCCGCCCCCGAACAACAGGTAAAAACAAGCCCCGGAGCCACACTTCCCGCCCGGGGAAAACAAACCCCGGAACAGGCGTTCCGGGGTTTTCCATGCAGCGGGGGTACCGCGCTGCTTCATGCCTTGCGGTAAGACAGCGCCCCCGAGGGGCACTTCTCCACCTGCGCAATGATCTTGTCGGTCGTGGAATTCTCCAGTTTCACCCACGGACGCTCCGAGGGACGGTAAACTTCCGGCAGCATCTTGACACATACGCCCGCATGGATGCAGAGATGCGGCTGCCATACCACGACGATCTCGCCGTTGGTATATTCGATACGTTTCTTTTCCTGTTCCATATAAATAATGTTCATGTGTGTCCGTCAGCAAGCAAAAATAGCAAAAAAACGGACACGATGAAGGCAAAGGGCGGCGGATATGTCAACAAAACCAGTTTTAAAGTATACATTTCTGGCGCACCTGCCGGACACGGCACCGCCGCGCCGGGTATCGGGCGGGGCCGGCAGCCAAAGCACGAGATCCCGGAGAGCGGCCTAAGCAGGATTGCCGGGCGACGGGCGGCGCCAGTGATCGTGAGACCCGACACGGCGGCGGCCGGGAGCCCGGACAGCAGGCATTGCCTGCGACAGAAAGCAGGAACCAGCCATTGCGGACGTCCCGAGCCCGGATACCGGATCCGGCTGCAGGGCCCGGATGCCGGCATTGCAGACACCCGGATACCGGGAGTGCAATTTTTGCAAACTCCCCACACCGATTGCCCGCCCCCGGAAACAGGCCGCAAGGGACAGGCGAAGATCACGCCTAAGGTGTTCAGGGTTGATTTTGGAAATATATTAAAAAAATTTACTTGGAATTTTGTTTTTTCGGACAAAATACATACATTTGTCCCAACGACAGTATACATGGCAATATTTCACCATATCCATCATCACCATCACCACTTTCCGAAGGGGTAAGACGGATATGCACATGTAAACGAAACCATAAAGTTTAACAAAAGTATATACGAAGCTCACCCCTGCGGGTGGGCTTTTTCGATGCTTATGCCGCGGGCGGTGTGCCAAAAACGAGACAAAAATGCTGAGAATCGCAATCCAGGCCAAGGGCCGACTCAATGAACAGAGCATCGAACTGCTCTCCGAGGCGGGCATCCGCGTCGCCGAAAGCAAACGCAAACTCATCTCGCGCGCCGGGGGCTTCCCGCTGGAAGTGCTCTACCTGCGCGACGACGACATCCCGCAGGCCGTGGCGATGGGCGTCGCCGACCTGGGCATCGTGGGGCTGAACGAAGTGGCGGAGAAAGGATTCCGCGTAGAGCAGGCGATGGATCTCGGGTTCGGGAACTGCCGCATCTCGCTGGCCGTGGAACGCACGGTGGCATACGAAGGGCTGGATTATTTCCGCGGCAAGCGCGTCGCCACCTCCTACCCCAACATCCTCACGCGGTTCTTCGCCGAAAAGGGCATCGATGCCGAAATACACACCATCGAGGGTTCCGTGGAGATCGCCCCGGCGGTCGGGATGTCCGATGCGATCTTCGACATCGTATCGTCGGGCGGCACGCTCATCTCGAACGGGCTGGTCGAAGTCGAGAAGGTCTTTTATTCCGAGGCGGTGCTGATCGCCAACCCGGAAATGGACGAGGCGAAGCGCCGTGAAACGGCACAGCTCACCTTCCGCTTCAACTCCATCCTCGAAAGCCGGGGCATGAAATACGTGCTGATGAACCTCCCGGCGGAGAAACTCCAGGAAGCGATCGTCATCCTGCCCGGCATGCGCAGCCCCACGATCCTGCCGCTGGCGCAGGAGGGATGGTGTTCGATACACGCCGTGATCAGCGAATCCCAGCTCTGGGAACGCATCGAACGGCTCAAGGAGATCGGCGCGGAGGACATCCTGGTGCTGACGCTCGAAAACATGATCCGCTGACCCCGAAAAACACCCGGATATGGAAATGCTGAAAATCCACAACAACCCGCCGCGCCGTGAATGGCCGGCCCTCACGGCCCGCTGCACGCGGCAGGAGGGCGAAATCACGGAACGGGTCGCCGCCATCCTCTCACAGGTGCGCACGGGCGGCGACAAGGCGCTGCGCGACCTCGTGGCCCGCATCGAAGGTTACGTCCCCGAGAGGTTCGAGGTTTCCCGCAGGCAGCGCACCGAAGCGGCCAAAGCCGTGCCGCAACGGCTCAAGACGGCGCTTGCGATCGCCAAGTCCAATATCGAAGCCTTCCACAGGGCCCAGCTCCCGCCGCAGGTCGACATCGAAGTGATGCCCGGCGTGCGGTGCGTGCAGCGTGCCGTAGCCATCGGCCGCGTGGGGCTCTACATCCCGGGCGGCAACGCCCCGCTCTTCTCGACGGTGCTGATGCTCGCCCTGCCCGCCCGGATCGCCGGGTGCGGCGAGGTCGTGCTCTGCACCCCGGCCGGACGCGGCGGGAAGATCGCCCCCGAGGTGCTTTTCGCCGCCGACCTGTGCGGCGTCGACCGCATCTTCGCCGTCGGCGGGGCGCAGGCCGTGGCCGCCATGGCCTACGGCACGGAAAGCATCCCGCACGTCGAAAAAATCTTCGGCCCGGGAAACCGGTACGTCACCCGCGCCAAGCAGCTGGTAAGCGCCCAGGCCGTGGCCGTAGACCTGCCGGCAGGCCCTTCGGAAGTGATGGTGCTGGCCGACAACAGCGCCCGGGCGGAATTCGTCGCCGCCGACCTGCTGTCGCAGGCCGAGCACGGGGACGACAGCCAGGCCATCCTGGTCTGCCGTACGGAGCGTTTCGCACGGCAGGTAACCCGGGCCGTCGAGGAGCAGATCCGGTACCTCAGCCGCGGCGAGGCGATCCGCAATTCGCTGGCCAACAGCCGGATCGTATTGTTCGACGAGGAATACAAGCAGATTGCGTTCGCCAACGCCTATGCCCCGGAGCACCTGATCGTCTCGATGCGCGACGCATGGGGCATCGCCGCCAAGATCACGGCCGCGGGCAGCGTCTTCATCGGCAATTACTCGCCCGAAAGCGCCGGGGACTACGCCTCGGGCACCAACCACACGCTGCCCACGGGCGGCTGGGCCCGTGCCTGCAGCGGGGTGAACGTCGACAGTTTCATGCGCAAGATCACATTCCAGGAGCTGACGCGCGACGGGCTCGACGCGCTGGCGCCCGCAATCACGGCCATGGCCGAGGCCGAAGGGCTCGACGCACACGCCAACGCCGTGCGCGTCCGGATGAAAGGAGGGATACTATGAAACCGCTGTCGCAGTTGGTGCGCCCCAACATCCAGGCGCTGCAACCCTACTCCACGGCCCGCGACGAATATGCGGGCGGCGGGATCGACGTATGGCTCGACGCCAACGAAAGCCCCTACGACAACGGCGTTAACCGTTACCCCGACCCGCACCAGCGGGCGCTGAAAGCCCTGATCGCGGAACTGAAAGGCGTGGACGCCGGACGGATCTTCATCGGCAACGGCAGCGACGAGGCCATCGACCTCGCATTCCGGATCTTCTGCCGGCCGGGGCTGGACAACGCCGTGTCGATCGCCCCGACCTACGGGATGTACCGCGTAGCGGCAGCGACGAACGACGTGCAGATGCGCGAAGTGCCGCTGGGAGCCGGCTACTCGCTCCCGGTCGGGGCGCTGCTGGCGGCAGCCGACGAGCGCACGAAGCTGATGTGGCTCTGCTCGCCCAACAACCCCACGGGCAATGCGTTCCCGGCGCAGGAGATCGAAAGCCTGCTCCGCCGCTTCGACGGCATCGTCGTGCTGGACGAAGCCTACATCGACTTCGCCGACGGCGGCGGGTTCCTGCCGCGGCTGGGCGAGTTCCCGAACCTGATCGTCCTCCAGACGCTCTCCAAGGCGTGGGGCATGGCCGGGCTGAGGCTCGGACTGGCTTTCGCCTCGGAGCAGATCGCCGGCCTATTCGGCCGGGTGAAATACCCTTACAACATCAACACGCTCACGCAGCGGGCCGTCGCGGAATCGCTCCGCAGGGACATCTCGGCCGAGGTGGCGGCGATCCGCGCCGAACGCTCGCGCCTGGCGGCGGCACTCGCGGCATGCTCCTGCATCGGGCAGGTCTACCCGTCGGAAGGCAACTTCCTGCTGGTAAGAACCGCGGCACCCGACCTGTTGTACCGGGAGCTGGTCGCAGCGGGGGTCATCGTCCGCAACCGTTCGCGGATCGCAGGTTGCGAAGGCTGCCTGCGCATCACGGTCGGGCGCCCGGAGGAGAACGACCGCATGTTGGAAACCGTCAAAAATTTCCGCCCATGAAAAAAGCGCTCTTCATAGACCGCGACGGCACCGTGATCGCGGAGCCGCCCGCAGATTACCAGGTCGACAGCCTCGAAAAGCTGGAATTCATACCCGGTGCGATCTCGGCGCTCCGGACGCTCCGGGGGCTGGATTTCGAACTGGTGATGGCGACGAACCAGGACGGGCTGGGCACGGAGGCCTTCCCGGAGGAGGATTTCCGGCCGCCGCACGAAAAAATGCTGCGCACGCTCGCAGGCGAAGGCGTCGCGTTCGACGACATGCTCATCGACCGCACGTTCGAAAGCGACGATGCCCCGACGCGCAAACCCCGTACGGGCATGTTCGGCCGCTACACGGACGGGTCGTACGACCTCGGGGCGAGCTACGTCGTCGGCGACCGGGCGACCGACATCCTGCTGGCGCGCAACCTCGGGGCGAAGGGCATCCTCCTGGCGCCTGCCGCCGAGGGGCGCAGGATGCTGCGGGAAGCAGGCGCGGAAGAGGCATGCGTGCTCATCACGGACTCGTGGGCCGAGATCGCGGAATACATCCGCCGCGGGGAACGGCGGGTCGTCGTGACGCGCGAAACGCGCGAAACGCGAATCACCGTACGGCTCGACCTCGACGGCCGGGGCTTCGGCACCTGCGGGACAGCGGAGAACGAAATGGCGGAGAACGGAACGACGGAAAACGGGACGGAAGGCAGACCGGAAAATACGGCTGGCAGTAAGAACGGCACATCTGACGATGCGGCGTACGGCACCTGTGGCGCTGTACGGAACGGCGGAAAGGAAACCGGAGCGGGCACCCTGCCGGAAACCTCGGAAAACGGCCTGTCAAGCAGCCCCGGGAACGGCACACCGGGAAATCGGGCGGACAGCCCCGGCACACCGGGCACGGACATCCCGCCGTATTCCCCGGCGGGATGCGGCGGCGCCCCGGGCGACGGGATTTCCACCGGGCTGCGGTTCCTGGATCACATGCTGGCCCAGATCGCCCACCACGGCGGGGTGTCGCTCACGGTGGAGGCGCACGGCGACCTGGACATCGACGAACACCACACGATGGAAGACGTGGCGATCGTGCTGGGCGAGGCCATCGACCGCGCCCTGGGGTCGAAGGCGGGCATCGGCCGCTACGGCTTCGCACTGCCGATGGACGACTGCCGGGCGCTGGTACTGCTCGACTTCGGGGGGCGCATCGACTTCGAATGGGACGCCGAATTCCGCCGCGAGCGGGTCGGGGACGTCCCGACGGAGATGTTCCGCCACTTTTTCCACTCGCTCTGCTGCGCGGCACGCTGCAACCTGCAGATTTCGGCGCGCGGCGGGAACGACCACCACAAGGCCGAGGCGATCTTCAAGGCTTTCGCGCGTGCGCTGCGCATGGCCGTGGCACGCACCGGCTTCGGATACGACATACCCAGCAGCAAAGGCATACTATGATAGCGATCACGGATTACGATACGGGCAACCTGCGTTCGGTAGCCAATGCCCTGCGGCGCATCGGCGCCGAATTTACGGTCACGTCCGACGCCGCGGTGCTGCGGCAGGCGGACAGGGTGCTCCTCCCGGGCGTGGGCGAAGCCTCGTCGGCAATGGCCAAACTCCGCGAACGGGGACTGGATGCGCTCATCCCCACCCTGACGCAACCCGTACTGGGCATCTGCATCGGCATGCAGCTGATGTGCCTGGACAGCGAGGAGGGAGACACCCGCTGCCTGGGCATCTTCCCGGCGCACGTCGTGCGGCTGAGAGGCGGGGAAAATCCGCTGAAGATTCCCCACGTAGGCTGGGACACCGTCGGCAGGCTCCGCAGCCCGCTTTTCGACGGCCTCGGCGAAGGCACCTACCTCTACTATGTCCACTCCTACGCGGCACAGGCGTGCGACGCCACGATCGCCCAAACCGACTACGGAGGGATATTCAGCGCCGCCCTGGGGCGCGGCAATTTCTTCGGCACGCAGTTCCACCCCGAAAAGAGCGGGCGGGCGGGCGAGCGGATACTGCGCAATTTCCTAAAACTCTGATGACATGAAAATCGAAATCATACCCGCAACGGACATCATCGGCGGCGCCTGCGTGCGCCTGACGCAGGGCGACTACGGCCGCCGGACGACCTACTACCGCGACCCGCTGGAAGCGGCGCAACGCTTCGAAGAGGCGGGCATCCGCCGGCTGCACATGGTCGACCTCGACGGCGCCAAGGCGTCGGAGCCCCGCAACCTCGCCGTGCTGGAACGCGTGGCGACGAAAACCACGCTCGAAGTACAGTACGGCGGCGGAATCAAAAGCCGCGGGGCACTGCGCAGCGTATTCGACGCAGGCGCCAGCCGCGCCATCTGCGGCAGCATCGCCGTGCGCGAACCGGAATCGTTCGCCGAATGGCTCGCCGAATTCGGCGGCGGGAAGCTGATCCTGGGCGCCGACATCCGCGACGGCGCGGTGGCCGTACAGGGATGGGCGGAGCGATCCGAGATGACGGCGCAGGAGCTTATCGCCCGCTTCGCACCGCAGGGGCTCGCGCAGGTCATCTGCACCGACATCGCCCGCGACGGGATGCTGTGCGGCACCTCGGCGGAATTCTACGCTGGGTTGCAGGGACAGTTCCCCGGGGTGGAAATCACCGTGAGCGGCGGCATCGCCTCGATGACCGACATCGAGGCGCTCGACGGCGCGGGGCTGCGCAGCGTAATCGTCGGCAAAGCCCTCTACGAAGGACGTATCACCCTCGAAGAACTGAAAAGATGCTTGCCAAACGCATAATCCCCTGCCTCGACATCCGCGAGGGACAGACCGTCAAGGGCATCAACTTCGTCGGGCTGCGCAACGTCGGCGACCCGGTGGAACTGGGGGCGAAATACGCCGCCGAAGGGGCCGACGAACTGGTATACCTCGACATCAGCGCCACGGAAGAGGGACGACAGACCTTCACGGAGCTGGTCGCCCGAATCGCCGAACGCATCGACATCCCGTTCACCGTGGGCGGAGGCATCGCATCGGTCGCCGACGCCGGGCGGCTGCTCGATGCCGGGGCGGACAAGGTCACCGTCAACAGCGCCGCCGTACGCGACCCTGCGCTGATCGACGCCATCGCGTCGAAATACGGGTCGCAGTTCGTCGTCGCGGCCATCGACGCGCGGATGACCGACGGCGTATGGCGCGTCACGACCCACGGCGGCAAACGCATGACCGACCGCGAGCTTTTCGCATGGGCGCACGAAGTCTGCCAGCGGGGCGCGGGCGAGCTGCTCTTCACCTCGATGGACCACGACGGCACGCGCGACGGCTACCCGTGCGAGACCTTCGCACGGCTGGCCGAGCTGCCCATCCCCATCATCGCCTCGGGCGGCGCAGGGTCGGTGCGGCACATTGCCGACGTGCTGACGCTCGGCCGTGCCGACGCGGCGCTCGCGGCAAGCATCTTCCACTACAACGAAATCCCGATCCCCGTGCTCAAACGGGAATTGCGCCGGCTGAATATCAACGTAAGACAATAGACACCATGGAAATCACAGCAAAACCCTTCGAGGCGCTCGACGCCGCGAAGCAGGCCGACGGACTGATCCCCGCCATCATACAGGACGCGCGCACCCTGCGGGTGCTGATGCTCGGCTACATGAACCGGGAGGCTTACGAAAAGAGCCTTGCCGAAGGCCGCGTCACCTTTTACAGCCGCACGCGCCGCCGCCTCTGGACAAAAGGCGAAACGAGCGGCAACTACCTCGACATCGTATCGGTCACCGCCGACTGCGACAACGACACGCTCCTCATACGCGCCATCCCCCACGGCCCGACCTGCCACACGGGGGCGGCGAGCTGTTTCGACGGGGCCGCCGCCGGGACGGAAGGTTTCATCCGCTACCTCCAGGGCGTCATCCAAAGGCGCCATGCCGAGATGCCCGAGGGCTCCTACACGAGCAAACTCTTCGACCGCGGCGTGAACAAGATCGCACAGAAAGTGGGTGAAGAGGCCGTGGAAACCGTGATCGAAGCCGTGGCGGGCAACCGTGAGGCGATGGTCTACGAAGCCTCCGACCTGATATACCACCTGCTGGTGCTGCTCGAAGCCACCGGATGCTCGATCGCCGACCTCGAAGCGGAGCTGGCGCGTCGCCACAGCTGAAAAAACGGCACACCGCCCGGGAGCAGAATGAACATGAGCCCCACGGCGCAGCGCATGGAAAAGGCCGGCATGTCTTCCGACATGCCGGCCCGTTTATTCACCATGCCGCCGTCCAACGGACGGCAGCACGCCGTTACTTAAAGACCAATGCACACTGCATGCCCTTCTCGGCCTTGCCCTCGGCGGCCTTGGAGTTGAGTACGGTTTCATGTTTGTTGACACGCATGTTGGGCGAACTGGAGCCTTCGAACGACATGGCGGAGACGCAGCCCAGCTCCTTCATGACCTTGGCCAGGTCGAGCATCGAAACGCCGACGCTGCCCTCGACCTGCTGGCCGCAGAATGCGAAGACCTTACCCTGGGCCGTGACACCGACCGCAGCACGTGCATACGCGGGATTGTTGGCATACCAACCGCTGTTACTACCGTCGTTGCAGATCGTCTGCGCTTCGGTCAGGACATTCCCGTTCCACAAAACCATCGGGATTCCGGAAACGGCCGTCTTTGCATCCCACACGGTACCGTCACTCTGAACCCGAGCCGTGAAACTGCTGCCGTCCCTGAACGGGAATGCATAGAGTTTACCATCGAACTTCTGCGACCAGGCCATCTTGTAAGCACCGTTGTTATCCTGTCCGATCGTAGCGAACGAATTGATGGCATGAGGATCCTGAACGAACTGTCCGTCACGGATGATGGTCTGAACTGCGGTACCGGCAGAAGATACACCGACCAGGTATACGTTCCAGCTGCCGTCCAAACTTTCGAGCTCCTGAATCGTCTTAAGATCGGAGCCGTTGCCGACAACGCCCATCGTCGACTGCGGGCCCATGATGGCGATGTAAGCGATATTATTGTCGACGCCGTTCAGCTTCGTGGTCTTATAGACCTTGATATATTTGGGCAGCGTGCCGAAACTTCCCGTCTCGTCCGTCCAGCCCTGGCTCAACAGGGGGTCGGTATAGCCGGTCTGTTTGACGACATAGGTGTAGTCCGTCCCGCCGTAGGTGACCACCAGCGTCCCGTCGGCGAATTCGAGGTCGAACGTCCGGTCGGCGGGGGACTTCAGGGAAGCGCCCGGCACCAGCTCGATGTCGAATACCATGGCATTGACATTCATGCCCGTCTTATAAGCGATCGTGATGGTGTTGCCGGCGATGACAGCCTCTTCGTCCCCGACCTTCGCCGAAAGGATCGGGTTGGGGATATCCTTGGGCTTGGCCGACATCAGGTAGGTTTCTTCGTGGAGGTAGCCCACGTTCACGACGACGCTGTAAGGAGACGTGAGGTTGACCTCGGCGGTCGCCGTGCCCGGCGTTTTGAGGATCGCACCCCAGGTCATGTCGAACGTAACCTTCACTTTGGAAAGGTCGGTCATGTTCTGGAACTCCCCGAAGGTAATGGTCTTGTCGGCATCCGAAATAACAGCGGAAATCGTCGAGTCGCCGTCGGCAGCCGTCACGGAAACGAAAGGCTGGGAAACTTCCGAGGGCCATTTTTTATCGTCGTCCGAACACGATGCAATAAAAAACGCACCCATGCAGCACAACAGCGCAGTCAACAGGGGGGGGGTAAAAAGTTTTTTCATAATCAGGTATTTTAGATTGAATAATTATGGGTTAGTTCTCCTTCGGGTACTTTAAGAAATTTATTCGGGGAAAATCTCGATACAAGTAATTAATTTTACAATAGGAATGTCAGACCACAAGCATCACACTTATATAATATAACAATCCATTTTAAAAATATAAATGCAACATTATTTCCACACGAATGTAGTAATAATATTTATTATGACAATGTTTTTTGAGCAAAAAAAGTTAATAAATGAACCCTTCAAAGTAATATTTTTTGGATAACAAAATACAACTAACTGATTTTATGCGACATAAGAATATATAAAGCAACCCGTCAGGACAAGGCAAGGCGGACGGGATCGGCGACCGCGGAGAAATAAAACCGGGCGGATCGGCGGTCGGAAGGGGCGGGAGTGTCGGGAAGGGAAAGGCTGACAGACCGGAAGGGCAGTCGGAGGGCTGTCAGAGGGCTGTCGGGCTGGAGGCTGGAGGGTTCCGTGGAGGAGGGAGCCGGAACGGATGAGGGCTATACGATCATCTGGTTAAGTTTACGGTATTCACGCGGAGTTTGATGGTAAACGGCCCGGAATGTCTTGTAAAAATGGCCCAGGTTGCGGAATCCGCAGTTGCTGCAAATTTGTTTGATCGGCATGTTGGTGATGGCCAGCTGCGTGATGGCATAGCGCATACGGAATTCATTGACCAGTTCGGTGAGCGTCTTGTAGAAATGGATGCGCACGATTCGGTTCACATGGTCGATATTCCGATCGCACAAATCGACAAAGCCCGCCACGCCCCGGGCAAAATGCTCGGGGCTGTTGTATTTCTGAATGGCATTGAAGAGCCACAAGGGGATCTCGGAATTATCCTCGACCTCCTGATTGGCCGTAATAGTCCGGAAAATAAAGAGCAGCAAACTATCCAGCTGCAGCCGGGAGCGCCGGTATTTCATCGCCTCTTCGGCTCGCGAAGAGAGTCTTTTGACGATATCCTGCGAAAGTTTGATATGGAAAGGCAGCAGCGTGGAGCACCAGAAATAGAGGTTGCTGTCCCCGAAATAGCGGCTGCGCAGAAAATCAATCGTTTCGGTCGGGAATGCGATGTTGACCAGGGTGATCCCGCGCCCCGTCGCCGAAAAAGTATGGCAGTCCCGCGGGCGGATCATCACCATGTCGCCGGCCGAAAGCCTGACCTGCCTCCCGTTGACATGATGGTACCCGGTGCCTTTTTCGATCCACAGGATCTCGGCATAATCATGCGTATGCAGCGATAAATCCTGGCTCGACGTAATATTTACCCGGGCAATATGAAAAACTTCATTGGCGCTCAGGAAATAGGATAATTTAAATTGGGAATCCCGCTTCATTGGATGGCATTTTGGGCAAAAATAGCATTTCGAAACGATATTAGCAACCCTGCCCGCCCATTCCCGCACGCCGAAAAACCCCGGTTCACCGCAATTCGGGCGAACCCTGCTATATACTAAGGTAATATAGGCCCCCGCGCAAATCCGGCAGCGAAAAAAATATTCCTCCGCCTTCGGGGTCGCCACGCAGGAAGGCTGGGAATAAACACACTGGCAAGCAGGAACCCTCCGGACGAGAAACAGCGAAATATCGGAATAACGTAAAAAAGCTTCGAAATGCAGGAAACTTTGTCGGTGCTACATGTATTTTCATCCGATATATTTGCAATAGTAAAATAAGTCCCGGAAATGAAAGGAATCATCACGACCATACAACGCATGTCGATCCACGACGGCCCCGGCATCCGCTCGACGCTCTTTCTCAAGGGCTGCGACCTGAGGTGCGCATGGTGCCACAATCCGGAAACATGGAGCAAACACCGTCAGTTGCAGTATATCGCAAGTAAATGCATCCGCTGCGGAACCTGTATTGCGGCCTGCGACCAAAAAGCCCTCCGGGCCGGGGAACGGCTTGTCATCGACCGTGCCGGCTGCAACCGCTGCGGCAAATGCACCGAGGTGTGCCCGACGGGTGCCATGTCCTGGATAGGACGCGAAGTGAGCGCAGACGAGGTAGTCCGCGAATTATCGGCGGACAAAATCTTCTTCCGGACTTCGGGCGGAGGCGTCACGCTGTCGGGCGGGGAGCCGTTGCTGCAAGCCGGTTTTGCACGCGAAGTACTCGGCGGCTGCCTCGCGCAGGGAATCCATACGGCCGTCGAGTCGAACCTTACGGAAAACTGGGATGTCGTCGAAACGTTTCTCCCGCTGGTGAAACTCTGGATGTGCGACCTGAAACTGGCCGACCCGGAACTCCACCGCCGCTGGACGGGACAGGGCAATGGACGGATAATCTCCAATCTGAGGCAACTCGCCGACAAGGGGGTGCCGATAATCGTACGCACCCCGGTCGTCCCCGGCGTTAACGACACGGCGGAAGCCATCGACGCATTGTGCCGCATCATATCCGGTTTGGGCGGGAACGTCGCTTACGAACTGCTGGGCTTCCACCCCCTCGGATTCGGCAAGTTCGATGACCTCGGAATGACGAACCCCATGGCGGGCACCGGGGCCCTCGACGGCAGCATACTGGAGGAATTAAAAAAAATACCCCGGCGTTACGGAATAAAAAGCAAACTGTAAAATACCGATTATATGAAAGATTACAACGAAAGGATCGCCCGGCTGCGGCTGCGCAAGCTGGCGCAAACGCAGGAAAAAATACGTGTCGAAGGCGCCCTCGACGAGGATGATTACGGGCGTATCGTACCGCCCCCGGGGGTGTGGCATATCCTGCCGAACAACCCCGACGGATCGTTTTACGGGTACGACGCATGGGCGGACAACTTTTGCGACCTGATGTCCGTACACCCCGTATATATCGACCCCGACGATGCATTCGCAGGGCGGTGGATGTATTTCATGTCCAAGATGCGACCCAACAAATGGAATCCGGATTATCCGTACGACCATCTGAAAGAGAACATTTCCCGATACGACATCATCTGCGGCATCGGCGACGACGCACACTTCGCCCCCGATTATGAAATGGGAGTACGGCTTGGATGGGGCGGGCTGGTCGAACGCATCGAACATTGGAAAAAGGTCAACACGACCCCGGAGCAACAACATTTCTATGCACTGCACCTGCGGGTGATCCGGGCCGTGCAGGGCTGGATCCAACGCCATGTGGACGAGGCGCGTCGTCTGGCCGCAACATGCGGCGACCCCGAAAAAAAGGCGCTGTTGACCGAACTCGCAGACATGAACGAACGAATCATCTCCGACGCCCCGGCGACCCTGCGCGAAGCCTGCCAATGGATCATCTGGTTCCATCTGGCGTCCCGCACCTACAACCGCGACGGCGCCGGGGGACAGATCGACTCGCTGCTGCGCCCTTTCTACGAACAGGACAAGGCAAACGGGATCCTCGACGATGAAACGGCCGTATATTACCTGGCCTGCCTGCTCATCAACGACCCGATATACTGGCAGCTGGGAGGGCCCGATGCATCGGGCCGCGACCAGACCTCGCACATCTCGTTCCTCGTCCTCGAAGCGGCGGACAAGATCAATACCTCGCTCAACCTCACCGTACGCGTCCACGACGGGCTCGATCCGCAGCTGTTCCGAAAATCGGTGGAATACCTGGTGAAAAACAAAAACGGATGGCCGCGATTTTCCGGGGACAAGGCCCTCGTGGAAAACTTCATGCGGAACGGATACAGCGCAGAACTGGCACGCAGGCGCATCGCCGTGGGCTGCAACTGGATGTCGCTTCCCGGATTGGAATATACGATGAACGACCTTGTGAAGGTCAATATGGCGCGGGTATTCGAAATTGCCTATTACGACACGGTGAAGGATCCCGCCCCGACGACGGAGCGCCTTTGGGAGAAGTTCGCACACCACCTCGCCCTGGCCGTGCATACGGCCGCCGAAGGAATCCGGCATCATCTGAAATACCAGAAATACAACGAACCCGAACTGCTCCTCAACCTGCTGAGCCACGGCCCGATGGAAAAAGGGGTGGATGTATCGGACGGCGGAGCGGAATACTACAACCTTTCGATCGACGGCGCCGGGCTGGCAATCGTCGCCGATTCCTTTTCGGCGCTCGAACAGCATGTCGAACGGCAGAAACACCTGACATGGGAACAGGTTACCGGAGCCCTGCTCGACGATTTTGCCGGTACGGAAGGTGAAAAGATCCGGCTGCAGCTCCGCAACAGCGGACGCTACGGAGCGGAAGGATCGGCCGGGGAACGCTGGGCGCTGCGAATCAAAGACGAGTTCACGGCCCTGGTACGCCGCGAATCCGAACCGGAACTCCGCCGCTGCTTCATCCCCGGATTCTTCTCCTGGGCCAATACGATAGGGTTCGGCCGAAGCGTTGGGGCGACACCCGACGGCCGGCGGGCCGGGACGCCTATTTCGCACGGGGCGAATCCCACGCCGGGGTTCGTTGCCGACGGGGCTTCGCTTTCGCTGGCAACCGTCATCGCACGCATCCAGCCCCGCTACGGCAACACGGCGCCGATGCAATGGGAACTCGACCCCTCGTTCGCGCACGAGGAAAATGCGGAACTGATCGGCTCGATTATCAAAGCCCACTTCGAAATGGGAGGCACGCTCATCAACGTCAACATCATGGATAAGCAAAAGGTGCTCGACGCGCACAAGGATCCGTCGAAATATCCCGACCTGGTCGTCCGCGTCACAGGGTTCACCGCCTATTTCTCGATGCTCTCGCCCCAATTCCGCCAATTGGTCGTAGACCGTATTCTCGTAAGCTGACACGACTCATACCCGAACAAACCTGCTAAAATGAACCTGAACATGAAAATTATCGATTGTTATGCCCCGCGTGAAGCGGGCTACCACCCTTTCCTCATCGGGCCGGTGTGGCAAACGGCCGTTCTCAATTATGCCCCGGCGGAGTCGCTCGAACAGATCGACAAGCTGGACGTACACCACCAGACCGACGAGTTGTTCGTATTGCTCGAAGGGAATGCGGTACTCATCGCCGCGGCGTTGGACGACAGCGGCATCGCAGGGTACGACCTGCAGGACATGCAGCCCGGCATAGCCTACAACATCCGCCGCAACGTATGGCACAAAATAGCCATGAGCGAAGGCAGCCGCGTGCTGATCGTCGAGAATGCCGACACTCACAGGGGCGACTTCGAATTCCGCGGGCTTTCCGCACAGGAACGGGAAGAACTGTGCCGCCGGGTGAGGGATTGCAGAAACGCCTCAAAACATTGATATCATGGAAACGAACGTCTTATCCGGATTGTTACTGATCCTGCTGGCCGGCAGTTGCTCGGGCGTTTTCTCCGTCCCGTTCAAATTCAACCGGGGCTGGGCCTGGGAGAACAACTGGTTCATATGGAGTTTTGCCGCGCTGCTGGTCATGCCGTGGCTCATGGCATGGCTGACCGTACCCCGGTTGGGAACACTCTACGGCGCAGACCCGCACAGCACATCGTTGGTGGCGCTCTTCGGCCTCACCTGGGGTGTCGGAGCGATCCTGTTCGGCAAGGGGATAGATTATCTGGGCATCTCGCTCAGCCTGCCGATCATGCAGGGGCTCATCAACTCCATCGGCACGCTCATGCCGATCGTACTGCGCGATCCGTCGGAACTGGCTACTCCCGCCGGGCTGAGAATACTTGCGGGAGTGGCGGTTATCCTGGCCGGCATCATACTCTTCGCGCTGGCAGGAAGCCGGAAGGAGCAGTCGGAAGGCTCCCGCCAGACGGGTGCGCAGTCCCGCTCCCGGTTTCGCAAAGGATTGGTCATCTGCCTGCTGGCCGGTATATTCGGCCCGATGATAAATTTCGCATTCGTTTACGGGGCCCCGCTGCAACAGCAGGCCGTAGCCCTGGGGGCCGACCCGGTTTATGCGGGCAATGCTGTCTGGAGCGTCGCCCTGACCGCCGGATTCCTGATCAACGCCGCCGAATGCATCCGGCTGTTCCGTCGCAACCGCACGTGGAAGCACTATGCATCGCGTCGCGTACCTGGCATCACGCTGGCCGCCGTCGCCGGAATAGTATGGTACATGAGCATTATGCTCTACGGGATGGGCGGCAACCGGATGGGTGAAGCCGGTGCCTCCGTGGGCTGGGCGGTCATGCAGTCCGTAGCGATCATTGCGGGGAATGCCGCAGGAATCTGCTCGGGCGAATGGCGCGCAACGACGCGGCACGCCCAATGGCCGATGGCAGCCGGACTCTGTTGTTTAGTCCTCGGGGTCGTGATATTATCGCGGGGATTATAGTCTCGAACCTAAAACCTTAAAAATATGGATCTGATGAAAATTTTTGGCAAAACGAAACTCGCCGGTTCCCTTCGGAACCTGGCCTTGGCCTTAAGCTGCGCCGCAGGAGTGTTATTCGCCTGCCCGGCAGCTGCGGAAGAGCCCGCAGACCGGGTTCAGGGCGTGGTGACCCTCGAATCGGGCGAACCCCTGGCGGGTGTCACCGTCATGGTCGAAGGCAGCCATACGGGCGTGACTACCGATGCCGACGGGCGCTTCGAACTCAAAGGCGTAAAAAACGGAACCGTATTGGCCTTCTCATTCATCGGCATGGAGCCGGCAAAGGCCACCGTCACGGGCCCGACGCTGCACATCAGCATGAAAGAGAGCGCAATTGCAGTCGAAGAGGTTGTAGCCATCGGTTACAGCACCGTCCGCAAGGAAGAACTTACGAGTTCCGTCACCCGGGTCGACGCTTCCGATTTCAACGGTGGCGTTACGACCAGCCCCATCAACCTGATCAGCGGCAAAGTCCCCGGCCTGACGATCCGCAATACGGCGGGTACGGATCCCAATGCGGCTCCCGAAATACAGCTCCGCGGCGTAGGGTCGATCCGCGCCGGAAGCACGCCCCTTATCATCATCGACGGGGTTTACAGCACGATGAACGACCTGCAGGCGATCAACGCACAGGATATCGCCTCGTTCAACGTACTGAAAGACGCATCGTCCGCGGCGATCTACGGCACGCGGGGCAGCAACGGCGTCATCATCGTCGAAACGAAAAATGCGGAACAGGGACGCGCACATATCGACTACACGAGTTATTACTACACGGAACGCGCCGCCCGCAAACTCGATATGATGTCGGCAAACCAGTATCTCGACTACCTGACGCGCCACGGGCAATCGGCGGCGAACAACGATTACGGGTTCTCGACCGACTGGACGGACGAGCTGTTACGCAACAACTTCAGCTATTACCAGGGCGTCTCCTTTTCGACGAGCGGCAAAAATTCCTCGCTGCGCGCCTCGGTCGGTTATCGCAATTCCGAAGGAATGGTGCTCCGCACAGGGAACGAACAGCTGATGGGACGCATCAACTTCAGGCAGGATTTCTTCAACCGGGTGCTGAGCATCGAGGGAACGGCGAGCGGCACGGACACCAAAATGCAATATACCGATTACAGCGCATTCATGCAGGCAATGGTATACCACCCCACGGCTCCCGTCTACGGCGCTGACGGCAAATTTTTCGAATACGAGGGCGTGGGGCCCTACAACCCCGTGGCCATGCTCTCGCAGGTGGATAACCGCGGCGAACGGTTCAACTATGCGGGCAACATCACCGCCACGCTCCGTCCGGTAACGGGGCTGAAGGTCGTGGCATCGCTCTCGTCGAACAACGAGAACTACGAAGCGAGCAAATACGTGAGCCGGGAATCGAGATACAGCATCCTGGGCAATTACGACGGCTCGGCCGAGATGAGCAATTACTTTTACAAGACCAATACGCTCGAAGCCTATGCCGATTACAACTGGACGGACAACGTCCACAATTTCGGCGTGATGGCCGGTTACTCGTACAGCCAGACCAAGCGTACATGGTCGAACGCATCGAATGCCGGGTTCCTGACCGACGCACTCGGGCCGAACAACATAGGGAACGGCACATGGCTCGAAGAGGGGCTCGCATCCATGGGACGGGGCGAAGACGAATCCAAGCTCATTGCATTTTTCGGCCGGGTGAACTATTCCTACAAAGGGCGCTACCTTTTCAACGCCAGCATCCGCCGCGAGGGTTCGACCCGCTTCGGCGAAAACAACAAATGGGGCTGGTTCCCCGCCCTGTCGGGCGCCTGGCGCATATCGGAAGAACCTTTCATGGCCGGGGCGAAAGCCGTCAGCAACCTCAAGCTGCGCGCCGGGTTCGGCATCACGGGCAACCAGGACATCCCGCTCTACGCCTCTATTTCCAAATACAACGACCTGGGATACGCCTACATAAACGGAAGCTGGCAGAAGGTCTACGGCCCGACGACCAATCCTAACCCGGATCTGCGCTGGGAGAAGAACACCGAGTACAATGTCGGCGTCGATGCCGGGTTGTGGGACAACCGCCTGACCGCATCGGTCGATTACTATTACCGCAAGACCACCGACCTACTCGACTGGTACGACGCGCAGGTTCCGTCCAGCATCTACAATACGATATTCACGAACGTCGGGACGCTGACCAACCAGGGTGTAGAGGTCGCCCTGGGTTGGGATGCCGTGCGCAGGGAAAACCTGACATGGCATATCGACGGGAACTTCTCGTACAACGCCAACGAACTGGTTTCGCTTTCGAACGACACCTACAAAGCCAACCACATTCCCTACAACACGCTCAGTTCGCCGGCCAACGGGCAAACGACCTACATTTTCGAGGCGGGACATCCGATCGGCACCTTTTACGGACTGAAATACCGGGGCTTCAACACGGCCGGCAAATGGGTTTTCGAAGACTACGACCACAACGGCTCCTATACCGAAGACGACTTCACCTATCTGGGCAGCGGCCTTCCCAAGTGGAATTTCAGCCTTTCGAGCTCGCTGACCTGGAAAAACCTCGATTTCTCGTTCCTGTTCCGCGGTGCAGCCGATTTCATGGTGCTAAACACGAAGCGCATCTATTATGAAAACTCGGTGTCGCTGCCGTTCAACCTGCTCGCATCGGCCATAGATTCGCCGCTGAACGACTCCGCCGTATTCTCGGACTATTACCTGGAAAAAGGCAACTACCTCAAACTGGACAACCTGACGCTGGGCTATACGTTCCGCTTCCCGAAACTCTCATGGCTGGATCACATCCGCATCTATGCCACGGCCACCAACCTCTGGACGATCACCGGCTATACGGGAGTCGATCCCGAAGTCGGTTCGGGGCTTACGCCGGGATTCGACGACTCGGGCTATTATCCACGTGCTACGACCTATCTTTTCGGTTTAAACATCAAATTCTGAGACAACAATGAAAAAACTGATATGTATCCTGTCGCTGTCAGGGGTCATGGGATGTACGGACTTGACGGAAAACATGTACAATGACCTGAACAAAACTAATTTTTACACATCCGCCGCCGAATACGATGCCGCATTCATGAACCAATACACTTTCCTGCGCAGCATGTCCTGCTGGAACGTCTACTACCTCCAGGAACTGACCACCGACGAAGCCTGCCTTCCGCAGAAAGGCCGCGACGGATACGACGGAGGCATCTACCAGCGCCTGCACTGGCATACGTGGACGACACGCGAAGAGATCATCGAAGGGGCATGGCTCGAACTCTACAAAGCCGTCGGATTCTCCAACCAGATTCTCGCGGACATGAAGGCGGCCGACAATAAGATTCTGCCCGCGCCGACACAACGGTTGTTCATCGCCGAAACCCGTGCGCTGCGGGCGTATTTCTACTGGATGCTGTGCGACCTCTTCGGCAACGTCCCCATCGTGGAAAGCGTTTCGGAAGAGAATCCCGCCACGCGCAGCCGCAAGGAGGTTTTCAGCTTCGTCGAACAGGAAATCAATGCCGTAAAGGAGCTGCTGCTCAGCCACTCCGATGCCAACAGCTACGGAAGGTTCACCCGCGAAGCCGCCCTTGCCTTGCTGTCGCGCCTTTACCTCAATGCCGAGGTCTATACGGGCGAGTCGCGTCTGGACGACTGCATTACGGTTTCCCGAGAGTTGCTTCAGTGCAACTTTTCGCTCGACAACACCTGGGACGCGCCCTTCGCCTGGGAAAACGAGAACAGCAAGGAAAATATCTTCGTCATTCCCAACGACGAGGTAATGGCCAACGAAATGAGCGCGCTGTTCTATCGCAATATCCACTGGTCGCAGGGCTCGCAATGGGAGTGGAAGAACCCCAATGGCGGGTGGAACGCAATCTGTACCGAACGCAGCTTCATCGAAAAATACGACATCGTCAACGACCGCCGCTGCAAATACGACCCCCGGAACGGCTATTACGGCCAGTTCATGTGGGGCCCGCAGTTCGACCAGGGCGGGAACCCGATCCTCGGCACGAACGAGTTTGCGGGGCAGCAACTCGACCTGACGTTGGATCTTCCCGACATGGTGAACAACAAGGAGAACGCCGGAGCGCGCAACATCAAGTATAAAGTGAAAATCGGGGCAAAGGGGCTGGCGAACGACTTTGTGATATTCCGGCTCGCGGAAACCTATTTCAACCTTGCCGAAGCGACCCTCCGGCAGTCGGGAACTCCCGACACGGAAGCCCTTGCGGGCATCAACGCACTACGCTCCCGAGCCGGAGTCCCGGCCTATACGGCGCAAACGCTGACACTCGACGAACTGTACGACGAAAAGGGACGCGAGATGTGCTACGAAACGGCACGCAGAACCGACATGATCCGTTTCGGGCGCTTCACCCTGCCCATGTGGGACAAAAACTATACGGACAACCCGAGGGTGACGATTTTCCCGATCCCGTATACTGCCGTCTCGATGAACCCCAACCTCAAGCAGCACCCCGAATATGAAAACATGTAAAACCAGAAACAACCGACCGTTATGAATATCCGACATTATCTTTGCGCATTGCTCTGCCTGCTGTCGGCAGCAGGGTGTTCCGACGAGAAAACCCCGTCGCTCGACTATACCGCAATAGACGAACTCATTGCCGAATGCACCCAGCTCCACGATTCGGCCGAAGAGGGCGAGGGACTCGGCGAATATGTAAAAGGCTCGAAAGATATTTTCCAAAAAAGCATCGACGAAGCCTCCTACGTCCGCAACAATACCGACCGGCAGTCCGCACTGGACAATTATTGCGAAAAGCTGGCTACGGCACGCGACGTATTCGCCGGCAGCAAGGTGTCGCCCGCATGTCCGCTTTTCGACGGCACGGGATACATAGATTGCGGTGCGGCGGCACAGTTCCTCTCGGCCAATATGACCGTCGAGGCATGGGTTTACATCAATGAAAAAACCGGGGGCAGCATCATCGGAGCCGAAGGTTCCGATGCCAACGGCGGATTGGGCGGCCTGCTGATCCGCCTGGCCGAGGGAGTGGATTACGCGATCGACTTCTGCATGGTGAACAATACCTGGTCGAGCTGCCTGTCCGGGGCCGGCTCCGCACCGCACAAACAATGGATACACATCGCAGCGACTTTCGACTCGGAGAACATATGCCTCTACCTGAACGGGGAATTCGCTTCGGCGATCAAAATCGCCCCATACGTCCCCGACTCCGACGGCAAATTCATCATCGGCGACCTGGCGCTTTTCAGCGGCCGGCAATTCCGTGGCAAAATCTACGACGTACGTGTCTGGAACACGACCCGCACCCCGGAACAGATTGCCTCGGCCTACGACCGGCTGCTTACGGGCGACGAGGAGGGGCTGGTCGCAAACTGGCAGCTCGCAGTCAAAAGCGGCGACAATATCGTCGACGTTACGGGCCGCTACCCCGCTACGCTCGTAAACATCAAATGGTCAGACCTCGACAACCTTTAACCAACAGACAACCGACATGAAAAAAGCACTTAATTCCCTGGTTCACATATTGCCGATGCTGGTATTCGCATTTTCGGCAACGGGTTGCAATGCCGTAATGCCCGACCGAATCATCGGCAGCAATCCCGAACAAGAATACGGCGACAACAACTACATGCAATGGGCTCGTGAAACCCTGGCCGCCATCGACCGGGATCTGCGCATCGACGGGACGGATTCCTACTACGAAAACCAGGATCGCACACAGGAGTCCTTTATCTGGGGGAACATTTTTCTGCAATACACCTACGCCGAAGGCGCCGGATTGCGTGCCGACGAATGGAAAGGCGCGCTCATGTCCTGCTACCAGAACCTGGAACGCCACTGGTCGCCCGACTACAAAGGCATTGCAGGCTACTGCACGCTGCCCGTAACGGCGGGCACCCCCGACCGTTACTACGACGAGAACGGCTGGATGGCCATCGGGCTGGCAAGGGCATACGAGCAGACCGGAGACCGGACATACCTCGAAAAAGCCCGGCAGGCACTGAATTTCACCATGTCGGGCGAAGATGACGTGCTCGGCGGAGGCATCTATTTCCAGGAAACCTTCGCCCAATACGAACCCCAGAAAAATACGATTTGTTCGGCCGTGGCTATCCTGGCATCCATGAAACTTTATGAACTGACCAATGAACAAGGGTTCCTCGAAGACGCCCGGCGCATCGAAGAATGGACGCGGGAAAACCTGCTCGACGGCTCGGACGATTTATTCTGGGACGCCAAGATGGTCGATGACGGGGCGGTCAACACCCAGAAATGGTCGTACAACGCGGGATTCATGATCCGCGGGTGGCTGTATCTATACAAAGCCACAGGGGAAGAGAGTTACCTGCGACAGGCCAAAGCGACTTTGGCATCGGCCGAAGCACGCTGGTTCAACCCGGTCAACGGTTCCCTCAACGACCCCGGTTATTTCGCATTCGCGCTGGTGGATGCGTGGTTCGACCTTTACGACCTGGAAAAGGATCCATCCGTGTTGTCCAAGGCATTGCAGGCAATCGGATTTATCCACGAATCGCTGCGCGACGCAAACGGCCGTTACCCCGAATACTGGAATGCGCCGCTCACACAACCCCTCGCTGAATACGACCTGCGTATGCAGAGCTGCGTGGCTTATCTCTATATGCGTGCGGCCGGATATATCCGTAAATAACGACTGCGATGAAAAGAGTCTTCATTCCTTTCGCATCCCTGCTGGCCGTATGCTGCACAAGCACGCCGGAATCACATGTCAATCCGCTGATAGGCACCGAAGTCTGGCAGGGCGGAATAGCCATCGCCGGACACGAAGAGGCTTCGGGATACACGTTCCCCGGCGTAACGGAACCTTTCGGCATGACCGAATGGACGGCCCACACCCTGCCCGACAAAAAACCGGGGACACTCCACCACCGCGTCCCCTATTGGTATGCACACGAATACATCTCGGGATTCCTGGGGACGCATTATCCCAGCGGAGCCGTAATGTTCGACTACGGGGCCCTGGAGCTCATGCCCCTGACCGGCACGCTGAAGGTCCGTCCCGAGGAACGCAGTTCGTCGTTCCGGCACGAGGCCGAACGGGCCCGGCCGTCGCTCTACGAGGTACATCTCGACGACTATGACATACAGGTTCGGATGGCGGCGACGAAAGCGTCGGCGGTCTTCGATTTCGTTTACCCGGCCTGCGACAGCGCCTACGTCGTAGTGGATGCCATGCCCTCGCTCTTTACGGCCGGGGCACCGGCCGAAATCAGCATTTTACCCGAACGGCGGGAGATCTCCGGCAAGAGCGCCATGACTGCACGGGCCTATCGCGAGACGGGATTTTTCGTTGTCCGCTTCGACAAGGAGTTCGAAGACTTCGGGACTTTCAACCAAAACATGGATTACCCCGAAGTCATCGAAAACCGGTATCTCTTCACAGAAAAGGATGGCAAACTCGTAAACGGCCTGCGGGGTGTCTATACCCACCAGTCCGACTGGCTGGGGGCCGTGCGCTCGGAGCGCATCGACCCTGTCGTGGATTTCGACTGGGACTGGTACCGTCCCGCCGACGATATCGACGTAAAGGATTACCAGGTAACATGGACAGGGAAACTCAAAGCGCCCGAAACGGGCAGCTACCTGCTCGGGCTGCAATCCGATGACGGGGCACGGCTCTGGCTCGACGGGGAGTTGGTAATCGACGACTGGGGCCCGCATGGTTACAGCATGACGCCCACACAGAAAAACGTAATGCTGGAAGCCGGTCGAATGTATGATATCCGTGTCGACTACTACCAGCATGAATGGAATTCGCGGGTCAAGCTGAGCTGGATCCGGCCCGGAGATGCAGCGCGGAAATTACTGCTTCCCGGAAATAAACGGTTGGCATGTTCCACCAAATGCGGAGCCTATGTCCGGTTCGAGGCCGCCACCGGAGAAACCGTAAGGGCATGGGTCGGGACATCGTTTATCAGCGAAGAGGACGCCCGTGCCAACCTCGAACGCGAAATCGCCGGAGCCGGGGTGGATAAAATCGCCCGCGCAACGGCTGCAAAATGGAACGAGGCCCTCGCCTGCATCGAATTGCCGGGAGCCACCGAACAACAGAAGCAGGTCTTCTATACGGCGCTTTACCACGCATTCCTGCTGCCGCGCAGCATTTCGGAAAACGGCCGATACAGGAGCCCGTACAACGGACAAGTCTGCGAAGGCGAAAGTTTCACGGATTATTCCACATGGGATACGTTCCGGGCACTTCATCCGCTGCTGGTGCTTCTGAAACCCGACCTGGCGTCGCACATGGTCACCGGACTGCTCAATGGATACGACGAAGGCGGTTGGATGCCCAAATGGCCGAACCCGGGCTACACGAACTGCATGATGGGGACGCACTCGGATGCGATCATCGCCGACGCCTATGTCAAGGGAGTCCGCGGATTCGACGAGAAGAAGGCGGCCGAGGCCATGCTCAAGAATGCCAATGTGAAAGGGAACCATATTGCCTGGGGACGCCTCGGAATCGAGGATTACAACAGCCTGGGCTATGTTCCGGTCGACCACTACCGGGAATCCGTAGCCCGGACGATGGAATTCGCCTACGACGACTGGTGCCTGGCACGTTTCTTCGAGGCGAAAGGGGATACGGAAAAGGCCCGCGAATACGATCTGCGAAGCCAGCGTTTCAAAAACGTACTCGACGCCGAGACAAAGTTGGTGCGCGCCCGTCGCAGTGACGGCACATGGGCAGCGCCTTCGGATTACAATATCAGCGTCTGGAGCGGGTTCAACGAAACGGGAGCCCTGAACTACCGCAAGAACTACACGTTGTTCGCACCGCACGATGTCCCTGCCCTGATCGAATTCATGGGCGGGAACGATGCCATGGCCGCTTTCCTCGACGACATTTTCGACAACGGGATATATTATGTCGGCGACGAATTTTCGATGCACGCCCCCTACATGTATAACCTGTGCGGGATGCCGTGGAAGACGCAGCTGCGCGTTTACGACATCGTAAACACCTACTATCTGCCGCAGCCGAGCGGATTGCCGGGGAACGACGACTGCGGACAGCTCAGCGCATGGTATTTATTCAGTGCCATGGGATTCTATCCCATGTGCCCGGGTTCCACCGAATACCAGCTGGGAATTCCCTGCCTGCCGGAAATCATACTGCATCTACCCAATGGCAGGGATTTCCGCATCGTCTGTGAAAATTTCGGATCCGGCAACTGCTACGTACAATCGGTCACCCTCAACGGGAAAGCGCTCGAACGGCCGGCAATAGAGCATGCGGATATTCTCCGCGGCGGGGAATTGAGGTTTTCGGTCGCCGATACCCCGTCGGAAACCTGTTTCACCAGTAAATCCCGGTAATTGCCGCCGAAGGATCGTTTGAAACGGATATACTTCGCGGCGACTTGCCCCTGCCGGTTGTCCGCCCCGGAGGCTCGACGGCCCGACACCCATCGAATAACGCTGTAAACGAACAATTTACAGCGTTATTTCTTTATCATAGAGAGACATCGGGCATAAAAGGGGGGGGGCAGGGAACAAAAAAGGGACACCTTTTACAAGGATGTCCCTTTTTATTTCGTAGCGGGTCCGAGACTTGAACTCGGGACCTCATGATTATGAATCATGCGCTCTAACCAGCTGAGCTAACCCGCCATTGCATTAAAGCGAGTGCAAAGGTAATAGAATTTTTCATTCGTGCAAAATCTTTCGGCAAAAAATCACCGGAAAATTCGCAGTCCGGGGCTTTGGCACCGATTTTGCCCCGCCTGTGGGCAAACAGAACGACATGTCGCTGACAGATACCTCACGCAACGAAATTACCAATTCCCTGAGCATACTCAAGGTAATCGCCGGCGTAGTCCTGCTCGTCGCGGTCTCGTGGGAAATCATCGGCGGAGACCACACCCGCTTTTCGCATACCTACCTGACCGTGCAGCTGGCGGTCTGCATCCTTTTCCTGTGCGATTTCTTCGTACGCTGGGCGGCAGCCATGCATAAAGGGCGCTTCTTCGGGCGGAACATCCTGTTCTTCCTGATCTCGATCCCCTACCTGAACATCCTCGACTGGAGCGGCGCAGACCTACCCCGCTACTGGGCCATGCTGATCGGGGTGATGCCGCTCATGCGGGCGTTCCTGGCGCTCTACGTGGTCGTGCGATGGCTCGTGGACAACAAGATCCGCCAGCTATTCACGGCCTACATCTTCACGGTCGTAGTCTTCACCTACATCTCGGCACTCGTCTTCTACGACTACGAAATACTCGTCAACGACAAGCTCCACGGCTTCGGGAACGCCCTGTGGTGGGCCTGGATGAACGTCACGACCGTCGGTGCCGAAATATTCGCCGTCACGGCCATCGGCAAGGTCATCACCATCCTGCTGCCCACGCTGGGGATGATGATGTTCCCGATCTTCACCACTTATATATTACAGGAATACACGCACAAAAAGGAATCCGACCAATAAGACCGCCCGGCCCGGGCGGCGGATACCCCTATCCTGCGGGAACCGCACGAATGCATAAAAGGCTGTCTGCGCCGTGCAGACAGCCTTTTACACCTGTTTGCGGAACTATTTTTTCTGCTCCCTGAGCAGGTCTCGGATCTCCGCCAGCAGCAACTCCTCCTTCGTGGGTGCGGGTTCGGGCGCAGGCGCCGGAGCGGCGGCCTCCTCCTTTTTCCGCATCAGCCGGTTCATCAGCTTGACCATCAGGAAGACGCAGAATGCCAGGATCGTAAAGTCGATGCACTGCTGGATGAAGGCGCCGTAATTCCAGTAAACGGGCTCGGCAGCCGCCTTCACGGCAGCTTCGCCGCCGCCCGTCACGACGTCGCCGACGGCATGCACGGCACTCGAAGTCATGTCCCGGAACTTCGAAATGTCGAGCCGCAGCTGCGAGAAATCGGTATTGCCGATCAGCGCCCCGATCGGCGGCATCAGGATGTCGTTCACCAGCGACGACACGATCTTGCCGAACGCGCCGCCGATGATTACACCGACGGCCATGTCCATCACGTTCCCCTTGAGGGCGAACTCCTTGAATTCTTTTAGAAAAGCCATAAGTCTGAGGTTTAATTATTTGATGGTGCAAATATACTATTTTTCCGGAAAATCGCACGAAGCAAGGGCAGCCGGCTGTATACCGGCTGCCCTTTTTCCGGACGAATGTGCCGGACGGGATTACCCGATCTCGGCCAGTACGGCGTCGGTAGCCACGTTCTCGCCGGGCTGTACCAGCACCTGCTTTACCGTGCCGGCGTAATCGGTCGTCACGGAATTCTCCATTTTCATGGCCTCCAGGACTGCGATCTCGTCGCCGGCCTTGACCGTATCGCCCACTTTGACCTTGAGTTCGATGATGCGGCCGGGCAGCGGCGCCGTCACGGCATTGCCCGTGATGACGATCTTCTTCACCTCCTCGGCTTTCTTCTCCTCGGCCTTGGGCTCGGCGGGTTTGGCCGCGGCGTAGGCCTTGACCTTCATGTCCGTGAGGAAAGTCTTGGCTACCATCGGGAACAACTCGAGCAGCAACACCTCCTTCTCGTTGGCGGCGAGCTTCACGCCTCCGGCTTCGGGAAGTTCGGGGTTGGGCTGCATCTGGTATTTCGACGTATCGTAGGGGGTTTCCTCACGCACGCCGCAGATCTTAAAGCGGAATTCGGGGTCGATTTTCACGGGCGTGTGTCCGTACTCGCCCTTGACCAGGCCGACGAACTGCGAGCTCTTGTTGGTGTACATCGGACGCCCGGCCTTCTCGTCGAGGGCGCAGTTGACGGCCTGCGCACCGACGATCTGCGAGGTCGGGGTCACCAGCGGCGGCAGGCCTGCGGCCAGGCGCACCGAGGGGATCAGCTCCATGGCGCGCGGCAGGATGTCCTCGGCCTTGAGCTGCTTGAGCTGGGCGACCATGTTCGAGTACATGCCGCCGGGTATCTCGGCCTTTTGCACCAGTTCGTTGGGAGCCGGGAAACCGAAATAGGCCTCGATCTTGCGGCAGGCGTCGATCGTGCCGTCCTCATCGTCGGCCTTGGCGGCCGCGATGGCTTTGTCGAACAGGGCGTCGATCTCGGCGGGCAGCTTGTCAGTCAGCGGGTTGAATGCCTTGGGTTCGGGTTTGTCCGCGCCGAATACCGACTGGTTGAGCTCCTTGCGGATCTCTCGCAGCTGGGTGTTGATCTTGGCCACGGCCTCCATGTTCACGCCGGTGTCGACACCCAGTTTGCCGCAGAACACGTGGATCAGCTCGATGGCCGGGGCACCCGTGCCTTCGGCGAAATACCAGCAGTTGGTATCGACGATGTCGACGCCGGCCACGATGGCCGCGAGCACCGAAGCCAGGCCGTAGCCGGGGGTACAGTGGGTATGGAAATCGACCGGAATCGAGATGTTCTTCTTGAACAGCTTGACCAGCGTGGCGACACGGCGCGGCGGGATCAGGCCCGACATGTCCTTGATGGTAATCATGTCGGCGCCCAGTGCGGCCATCTGTTTGGCCTTGTCGAGGAAATAGGCATCCGTGAAGACGGGCTGCGGCTGTTTCTTGCCCATCAGGCGCTGCATGAAGGAGGGTTCGGGATATTTCGGGTCGACCGTATAACATACGGCGCAGTCGGCGATGCCGCCGTACTGCTTGACGTATTTGATCGTCGATTTCACGTTGTCCACGTCGTTCAGGGCATCGAAGATACGCATGATGCCCAGCCCGCTTTCGATCGCGTTGCGGCAGAAGCCGTCGATCACGTCGTCGGGGTAAGGCGCGTAGCCGAACAGGTTACGGCCGCGCGAAAGCGCCGTGAGCTTCGACACCTTGCCCACAGCCTTGTAGATCGTCTCCAGGCGCGTCCACGGGTTCTCGTTGAGATAACGCATCACCGAGTCGGGTACGGCACCGCCCCAGACCTCCATCGCATAGAAATTTGCATCCTTGTAGAAGGGCAGACAACGGTCTACCTGTGCCTGCGACATGCGCGTCGCGAACGAGGACTGCTGTCCGTCGCGCAACGTAAGGTCTCTGATTTTGAGATTTCTCGCCATTGTGATATTTTTGATTAAGGGTTCTTGTTGCCGCTTTTACTGTTATTCCAATAACAAAGATAATAAACAATTTGAAATTCCAACCATTTTACAGGGATTTTTCACAAAAAACACCGGAAACGGTTACTTTTCGTAAAAGCGCCCCGCCCGGAAGCGCCCGGCGGGCTACGCCTGAATATCCTGCTCGGGGACGAACAACTGCTTGTACGACGTCCCGTCGAGGTACTTCTTCTTGAAGATATTGACGCAGAAGACGAACATCTCCAGCATCAGCGGCCCGAAAATCACGCCCATGAACCCGAAGAGCGACAGCCCGATGAAAACGCCGAAGATCGTCACCAGCGGATGCGTATCGGCCATCTTCTTCTGCATGATGAACCGCACGACGTTGTCCACGTGCGTCACGACCAGCCCGCCGTAGAGGAGCAGCCCGATGGCCGGCCCCCAGTCGCCCGTCAGCGCCATGTAACCCGCAAGCGGCAGCCATATGAGCGCCGTCCCGAAGATGGGGATGATCGTTGCGAAACAGGTCAGCACGCCCCAGAACAGCGGGCTCGGGGCGTTGAAGACCAGGTAGCCCACGAACGCCACGACGCCCTGCACGACGGCCAGCAGGGGGATGCCGATGGCGTTCGAACGGACGATCATGTGCACCTCGCGCATGACGCTGCTGCCCACGTCCCGGTTGAAAGGCAGTATCTCGCGGCAGTAGCCTTCCATGCGCAGGCCGCCGATGAGCATGAAATAGAGCACGAACAGCAGCACGATGATGTTGATGCCGAAATCCATGATGCTGCCCAGCACCCACTGCCCCAGCCGGGGGATCACGCCCACGAGCGACGTGATGTTCTTCTCCTGCCAGAGGTTGTATCCCGTCTTGTCGTGGATCAGCGCAGCGATGTGCTTGAGCGGCTCGACGACCGACTCGGGCGCGAGGGCGATGTCCTGCACCTGGTTGACGACCATCCAGACGATCAGGCTGATCGGCACCAGGAAACACAGCACCGCCTCGCCCAGCAGCAGCGACGCGGCCAGGCTGCGCCGCCATTTGCGGCAGGCCGTGAGGTAATGCATCTGCCGCCGGAGCAGCACGTAGATCGTCATGGCACCCAGCACCCCGCCCAGAAACGGGGTCAGCTCGATGAAGATCGTGACCCCCAGTCCGAGGATCAACACGAAAAGCGAATAACGCCAGTATAGTTCCTTGAAAGCCTGCATGCGAGTCAGCTGCACAAGGAACGTGCCGCACGTGCAAGACAATGCCCGTCAACAGGTTGAAAAATATTTGAACAAAATTTGCGGTGTTCTGTTGCGGCTGTGAAATATTTGGTTTAAATTTGTATAAGCAAATTATGGACGGCTTTATGGAAATAACGGTTTCCACCGGCACCCTGCATCACCGATACGGTGCGGGAGAAGGTATGCAAACCGGACATCGGCTATCGCCGGGCACGGCCTGCGATACGCAACAACGAGGGGTATCTCACACGCGGAGTATCCCTCGCAACTTTATACAAACCCCAGCATACCATGGATCTCAGAGCCTTCCCGAAAGGCTGCCGGGGGTTAAAATCCTGTGAAACTTCCGCCACCCCACCGGCGGGAGCGGAAAAATCCCCGATCTTAGTGCCGCGAACCACGACACCACGCTATGAAGAAACCGAAATATCCATTACACTCTTTTATTTACTAATCCATTAAAAAGTATGAGAAAACATTTACAACATTTCCTCATGACGGCCGCCCTGATCCTGTTCGGAGTGTCCGCCGCTGTCGCGCAATCGGCAGTTACGGGTAAAATCGTAGATGAGACCGGCGCACCGCTGATCGGTGCCTCTGTGACCGTACCCGGCACATCGCAGGGTGTCAGCACCGACGTCGACGGCAACTTCACGCTGAAGACCGATGCCAAGGAGATCGAGATCAGCTACGTGGGCTACGTCCCGACCAAAAAACCCGTCACGGGCCCGAACGCACGCCTGGGCATCATCCAGATGGAGCCCGACGCCGTGGCATTGCAGGATGTCATCGTCATGCAGTCGGTGGCCGTGCAGCGCAAAACCCCGGTAGCCGTATCGACGGTCAACGCCGAGGAGATCAGCTACAAACTCGGCGGGCAGGAGTTCCCCGAAATCCTGAAATCGACCCCGGGCGTCTACGTGACCAAGGACGGCGGCGGCTTCGGCGACTCGAAGATCAACATGCGCGGTTTCCAGGCGGCCAACGTGGCCGTAATGGTCAACGGCGTCCCCGTGAACGACATGGAGTGGGGGGGGGTATACTGGTCGAACTGGGCCGGCCTCTCGGACGTGACGCGCAGCATGCAGACCCAGCGCGGCCTGGGCGCCTCGAAAATCTCGTCGCCCTCGGTCGGCGGTTCGGTCAACATCGTGACCAACGGCATCGAGGCCAAGCAGGGCGGCACGTTCTCGTTCGGCGTAGGTAACGACGGCCTTTACAGCCTTTCGTTCAGCCTCTCGACGGGCCTCACGAAGAGCGGCTGGGCACTGTCGGTACTCGGCGCGAAGCGCTGGGGCGACGGTTACATCCAGGGAACCAACTTCGAAGGCTACAACTGGTTCGTCAACATCTCGAAGCGCATCAACGACCGCCACCAGTTGTCGCTGACCGCCTTCGGCGCCCCGCAGAAGCACGCGCAGCGCCATGCCCTCGACGACGGACTGAAGATCGAGGAGTGGCAGAAGGCCAAGAACTTCATGGGCGAAAAGGACATGTACCGCTACAACGCCGAGTACGGTTTCGACAAGAACGGCAGGCAGCGCTACTCGCACTTCAACGAATACCACAAGCCCCAGATCTCGCTGAACCACCAGTGGCAGATCGACTACAAGTCGTCGCTCTCGACGGCGCTCTACATGTCGATCGGACGCGGCAGCGGCTACTCGGGCCAGGGCCGCACCTCGGCAGACCGCAACATGTGGAAGGGTACCAACTACGGCGTGCTGAACACCACCTTCCGTAACCCCGACGGCACGTTCGCCTACGACAAGATCCAGGAGATGAACGCCGCCAGTCCCGACGGTTCGCGCATGATCATGTCGAAGAGCAACAACAACCACATGTGGTACGGGCTGCTCTCGACCTATACCAACCAAATCTCCAAGTCGCTCGAACTGTCGGCCGGTATCGACGTGCGCTACTACATCGGCGAGCACAACAACGAGATCATCGACCTCTACGACGGTAAGTACTACATCGACGACGACAGCCGCAAGAACGTCAAGGCCGAGCAGAACGCCGCCGCAGCCGATCCCAACTGGAAATACCAGAAATTACAGGTCGGCGACAAGGTTTACCGCGACTACGACGGCCACGTACACCAGGAAGGCGTATTCGCCCAGCTGGAGTGGACGAAGAAAAACCTCAACGCCTTCGTATCGGGTTCGGTTTCCAACACCGGCTACTGGCGCTACGACCGCTTCTACTACGACGCCGCACACGCCGAGTCCGAGCACGTGAACTTCATCGGTTACACGGTCAAGGGAGGCGCCAACTACAACATCAACGAGAAACACAACGTGTTCGCCAACCTGGGCTACATCAGCCGCGCCCCGTTCTTCTCGGGCGGCGCGTTCCTGCAGAGCACCACGAGCAACGCCAAGAACCCCGACCCGCTGAACGAAAAGGTCTTCTCGGCCGAGGTAGGCTACGGGTTCCGCTCGGGCATCCTTTCGGTCAACCTGAACGGTTACTACACGCTCTGGATGGACAAGTCGGTCGTACGTTCCAGCTCGATGGCCAACGGCGACTACGCCCGCGTGAACCTCTCGGGTGTGGACGCACGCCACATGGGCCTCGAACTGGACTTCGTCCTGCGCCCCAACCGCTGGCTGGACGTGACTGGTATGCTTTCGCTGGGCGACTGGCAGTGGGACAGCGACTCGAAGGGCTACATCTACGACACGCAGGGGCAGCCCCTGACCAAGGCTTTGGACGGCACGGTCGCCTCGGGCATCATGGCTGAAGACCACGCATGGCTGAACCTGAAGCAGAAAGGCATCAAGGTCGGCGGTTCGGCACAGACCACCGGAGCCCTCGGCGTCACGGTACGCCCGATGAAGGGCCTGCGCGTCAGCGCCGACTGGAACGCCTACGGCAACAACTACGCCGACTTCTACATCGGTTCGCAGACCAGCCTGAGCGGTAACTCGACCGTCGACGTGAAAGACCCGTGGAAAATTCCGTGGGGACACCAGCTCGACCTCTCGGCCAGCTACGCCTTCAAGATCGGCAACGTACGCGCCACGATCTACGGCAACGTGAACAACGTCTACGACTACAACTACATCATGGACGCGCAGTGCGCCGCAGCCGACGAAGGTATCTGGCAGAACGTATATGCCGTAATGTACTCGTTCGGTCGTACCTATACCGTAAGACTGAAAATTAACTTCTAATTACAGCGAACCATATGAACAAGCATATTGTAAAATACCTTCTGGCCCTTGCGACGATAGCATTCGTGGGGGGGGGTTGTAATGTCGACGATTACAACGAGGAGTATCTGGACGGGTTCAACCCCGACAAGGAGATCACCGACGTCCAGGTGCTGAAATACACGATGACCGACGCCGACTACGCCAGCGTCGCGTCGAACGCCGCCAACAAGGCGATCGCCGAAGCCGCAGGGCCCGATGCAGTGGCAGCCCTGGCCGCCGTAGGCACTGCAAAATGTTTCTCCGAAGCCGCTTCCGCCACGACGTACCTGCCCGCATTCCTGGCTGCAGGTTACGACAGCTACCTCTCGAACGGCTCGACTGTCACCGTCACCTATAAAAACCAGCGCGGCGAGATATCCGAGGCCATCACCGGCATCGCTTCCGCCTCGACCTACGAGCTCAAGGCCGCCGACTACGAGGTAGCCTGGGGCGAGGAGATCACGGCCGACTACTTTACACCTGGTAAGCCGGCAGCCAACTACCTGCCGCGCATCCTCAAGGAGGCCGTCAAGAACGCCGAGGCCGGCGACTACGTCATCGCCGAATACGCCTACTCCGAACAGGAGCCTTCGACCGGAGGCGGCGAAATCCCCGAGACCATCAACAAGATCAGCGAAATCATTGCCCCCGGCGACTATACCGTGCAGGGCACCGTTTCGGCTGCCTATGCCCGCGGCTTTATCGTCGACGACACCACGGGGGCTATTCTGGTATATCTGAACGCCCCGTCGAACTACTCGCTGGGCGATGTAGTGAAGGTCAAGGGTGCCGTTACGGAATACAACAGCGGCATGCAATTCGGCAACACGGCCGAGATCACGCTCGTGGAGAAAACCAAGAATTTCGCCTTCCCCACGGCACAGGCCATGTCGGGCAGCGAGCTCGACGCCTACCTGACCGCAGCGTCGATCAAATTCGTCAGCCTGACGGGTACGCTCTCGATCAGCGGCAACTATTACAACCTCAATGTGGACGGTGCCGCGACGGCCACCGGCAGCCTCTCCTTCCCCAACAAGGGGCAGATCGACGGGAGCCTGGACGGTAAGAAGGTCACCGCGACCGGTTACCTCTTCTCCGTCAGCAAGAGCGGCGGCGCACCCAAATTCGCCAACATGATCGTCGCCACGATCGCCGAGGAGGGTTCGCAGCCCGAATTCACGCCCGTAGGTATCGTCGCATCGGCCGATCCCGGCACGTTCAGCGTAAAGGGGCAGGTCGCTGCGACCTACAAGCGCGGCTTCCTCATCAACGACGGCACGGGGTCGATCCTCATCTATACCAATGTCGACCCGACCGGAACCTATGCCATCGGCGATCTGGTCAGCGTGGAAGGTACCACTTCGGCTTATGCCGGGCTGAACCAGTACCCCGCGGCATCGACCGTCACCAAACTCAATACCGAGGCCGATACGTTCACCTACCCCGCGATCCGCGAGATGGACGGTACCGACATGGACGGCTACCTGACGCTGACCACGGCGCAGTACGTGCGTTACACGGGTACGCTGAAAATCGACGGCAACTACTACAACGTCATCAACGACGAAGCACTGACGGCACAGGGCAGCCTCTCGTATGTCCTGGACGGCGCCGTAGACGCAGCACTCGACGGACAGGAAGTCGTCGTGGAAGGCTATGCGATCGGCGTATCGAGCGGCAAGTTCCTCAATACGATGGTCACTTCTGTCAAGTCGGCAGCCAATGCTTCGGCAGCTTCCTTCGGCATGACCCGCGCCGCGGTGACCAAGAACCGCTATGCGATTTACACCTTCGACGGCACGTCGTGGGCAGCCGCAGAAAACACCACGATGGTCAACCCCGAGGACTACACGCAGATGGGCGCCACCAATCCCAACTTCAGTTCGTCGTTCTCGCAGGACACCTACCTGCCCCTCTACCTGAAGTACAAATATCCCTACGCCCTGGCCGAGGAGAAGATGAACGTGGCATACCACTTCTACGACTCGACGGACAAGGTAACCCTGCTCTTCGCCGACGAGTACACTTACGACGGTGCGGACTGGATCAAGACCGAGGACACAGAGACGCTCGACGGCCCGTTCAAGAAGGTCAGCGGCAAATGGAACTTCGACCCCAGCATGACGCTCGTCGTGGCCCCCGACCGCAGCGCTTACAGCAAGAGCTTCTACCAGGCTTGCGTGGACTGGGTGCTCCAGAACAAGGACGCCGCCTATACGACGGACAACCGCAGCGGCAGCGGCAGCCGCCTCACGGATGCGGAGTATTACAGCGGTTGCGCAGCAAGCTACACCAACCTGAACTGGCGTATCAACACGCTCCCGAAATACTATTGGAGCGAAGCCGGCGACGACGTATCGGCCTACGACAACTGGGGGTCGGACGACAAGGAAGCAGCACGCGCTTCGTACCAGGCGTTCTACGACGAAGTCGAAAAGCGTTTCGGCGAGGTAATGTCGGCCGCCCTGGGTACGCTCTACCCCGATGTCAAGATGATCTCCGGCATCGACGTGATCTACACCGTACAGATGATGCTCTACACGCAGCACATCGGCTCGGGCACGGGCAAGGTGACGCACGCATTCGAGTTCAAGCTCGTCGACACCGGCAAGTTCGAATACGTACGCATGTACGCACTCTCGCCGGAGTATGAACTGATGAAGGATGCCAACTTCGAATAACGGAATCCGATCCAAAGCAAAGGGCCGCTCTGACGAGCGGCCCTTTTTATTTTTCAATCATCGGACGGATCGGATCAAGGGACAGGGAAAACCGCTGCAAAAGGGGAAGCCGACGATTCGTGCGGGCGGAGCGAACGGCCTGCGGGTACGGCTATACGGACGGAGTACCCGGATATGGTCTCGGGCTGCTACCCTACTATTTCGGGCAGCAGCCTGCGGCGCAGCAGGTCGCAGGTTGCGGCCGGCGCCGCATGGTCGAACAACTGCCCGCGGATACCCAGCGCCGCTGCGGCGGCGATATTGGCCGGGCGGTCATCGATAAAGAGCGTCTGCGCAGGATCGAGTCCGTAGCGGCCGAGCAGTCGCCGGTAGATTTCCGGCTCGGGTTTCACCACGCCCTCCTCGCAGGAGACCACCTCACCGTCGAAAAGCCCGTAGACGGGGAAACGGCGCAGGAAGTCGATGAACTCGCGCGACATGTTCGAAAGCACATACAACTTGTAGCCGGCGGCCTTCAGGTCGCGGACAAGCTGTTCGGTAGGCTTCACGGGTTCCTGCATGTCGATCGACAGGCGCAGGTACTCCTCGCATTTCGCACGCGGGCAGGCGTTGACCCCGGAAAGGATGCCGGTCACCTCGTCGAGCGTCAGCACGCCCCGGTCGTAATCCTCCCAGAAAGCCGGCATGGGCTCCGAACGGATGAAACTGAAAAAGTCGTGGAATTCTTGCGTACACTTACTTCTGTCGCGGGCAAAAAGTACTCCGCCCAGGTCGAAAACGATATTTTCCATGGGGCAAAGATAGCCATTTTTTCGTTTGGTTCATGATTTGCAGGCTGGCGCATAACAAAAACTCCGATTATGAACTATGGCATAAGCATCCTCTTCCGCGCCATTCCGCTTGCGATGGCAGCCTTCTGTTTCGCCTACGGCGCCTACGTTTTCGCCGCCGGCGACGACCCCTCGCGGCTCACGGCAGGCCCCGTACTCTTTTTCCTGGGCTCGATCTGCATCGCGCTCTATTGCACCGCCGCCACCATCATCCGCCAGATCATCGGCACCTATACCGCCGCCGCGAAATACCTTTTCCCGGCCATCGGCTATGCGGTCGCCGCCATGACGGTCATCTGCGGGCTTTTCATCATCCAGTCGCACATGACCGGGGCGTTCGTCACGGGGCATGTAATCTGCGGGCTGGGGTTCATCACGGCGTGCGTCTCGACGGCGGCCACCTCCTCGACGCGGTTCAGCCTGATCCCCAAGAACTCGGGCGACAGCACCTTCTCGGTCAACCCCGCAGGCTTCACCCGCGGGCAGAGTTCGCTGCTGATCTTCATCGTGTCGGCCATAGCCGCCGGGGCATGGGTGTGGTGCATCCTGCTCTTCGCGCTGGGAACGCTCCCGGCGCATATCGTGGCGGGAAGCGTCATGTTCGGCATCGCCTGCGTCTGTACGTCGCTCATCGCGCTGGTGGCCAGCATCGCACGCCAGGCACGGGGCAGCTATACGATGGAAGAACGCCGCCGGTGGATGGGGCTGGTGCTCGCGATGGGCGGCCTGGCCTTCGTGCTGGGGCTGATCCTCCTCTTCACGCTCCGGGGCGAGGCGATCAGCTTCGTGGGCTTCGTGCTCATAGGGCTGGCACTGATCTGCTGGAGCATATCGAGCAAGGTCATCCTGCTGGCAAAGATCTGGCACGCCGATTTCCCGCTGGCCAACCGCATCCCGATCATCCCGGTGCTTACGGCGCTGGCCTGCCTCTTCCTCGCGGCATTCCTCTACGAGGCGGCGCTCTCCGAACCCAAATATTTCGTCCCCGCACGCGTCCTGACGGGTTTCGGAGCCATCTGCTTCACGCTCTACTCCATCGTCTCGATCCTCGAAAGCGGCGCGAGCAAGAAATAGCCCCGCTGCAAGGCCATAAAAAAAGCCACCTTCCCCGGGTGGCTTTTCTTATTGCCTTTATCGTCACATGGGTCAGAACAGGTGGCAAGCCACCGTCAGCCCGGCCATGACGATGGAAACCATCGACATCAGCTTGATAAGGATGTTAAGCGACGGGCCCGAAGTGTCCTTGAACGGGTCGCCGACGGTATCGCCCACCACGGTGGCCTTGTGGCATTCGGAGCCTTTGCCGCCGAAATGCCCCTCCTCGACCATCTTCTTGGCATTGTCCCACGCGCCGCCCGCATTGGCCATGAACACGGCCAGCACGAAACCCGAGCTGAGGCCGCCGACCAGCAGGCCCATCACGCCGGCCACGCCAAACACGAGACCGACGGCTACCGGCACGACGATGGCCAGCAGGCTGGGGAACATCATCTCGCGCTGTGCGCCGCGGGTCGAAATCTCCACGCAGCGGGCATAGTCCGGCGTGCCTTCGCCCGTGAGGATGCCCTTGATCTCGCGGAACTGGCGGCGCACCTCGTTCACCATGCTCTCGGCGGCACGTCCCACGGCGTTCATCGTCAGGCCGCAGAACAGGAACGACATCATGGCGCCGATGAAGATGCCGATCAGCACCGTCGGGTTCATCAGCGTGACCTGGTAATACTCCATGAAATCGAGGATCGAAGCCTTCTCGACCAGCTGCGAGGTGCCGTTGGGCAGGTCAAGCATCGTGATGCCGTTGTGCAGCAACCCGATACGGATCTCCTCGATGTAGGATGCCAGCAGTGCCAGTGCGGTCAGCGCCGCGGATCCGATGGCGAAGCCCTTGCCCGTGGCAGCGGTCGTATTGCCCAGCGCGTCCAGCGCATCGGTGCGCTTGCGCACCTCGGGGCCGAGGCCGCTCATTTCGGCATTGCCGCCCGCATTGTCAGCGATCGGGCCGTAGGCGTCCGTGGCGAGCGTGATGCCCAGCGTCGAGAGCATACCGACGGCGGCGATGCCGATGCCGTAGAGCCCCAGCGACATATTCATCGGAGCCATCATATTCTCCATGTCGAAGCCGATGGCGCACAGATAGGCGAGGATAATCGCGGCACCGATCGTCAGGACGGGGATGGCCGTCGAGATCATGCCCGACCCGACCCCGGCGATGATGACCGTGGCCGGCCCGGTCTGGGCGCTTCCGGCGATCTTCTGCGTCGGTTTATAGGAGTGCGAAGTGTAATATTCGGTAGCCTGCCCGATGATGATACCGGCGACGAGCCCCGTGATGACCGAGCACGACAGCCCGAGCCAGTTCTGGATACCCAGCAGGTAGAGGATGCCGAACGTCGCGCCGGCAATCAGCAGCGAACTGAAATTGACACCCACGCCCAGCGAGCGGAGCAGCTCGCGCATCGAGGCGCCCTCACGGGTTCGCACGAGGAAGATGCCGATGATCGAGAGCACGATCCCCACGGCCGCGATCAGCATCGGCGCCAGCACGGCCTTGAGCTGCATCGCCATGCCGTCGGCCGTGGCGAACGCCGCCGCGCCCAGCGCCGCCGTGGCGAGCACCGAACCGCAATAGCTCTCGTAGAGGTCGGCGCCCATACCGGCCACGTCGCCTACGTTGTCGCCCACGTTGTCGGCGATGGTCGCGGGGTTGCGCGGATCGTCCTCCGGGATCCCCGCCTCGACCTTACCCACCAGGTCGGCACCCACGTCGGCCGCCTTGGTATAGATACCGCCGCCGACACGTGCGAAGAGGGCCTGCGTCGAGGCGCCCATGCCGAAGGTCAGCATCGTCGTGGTGATGACCACGAGTTTCTGCGGCCCCGACACCTCCACGAAGCGTTCGAGGATAATATACCAGAACGAGATGTCCAGCAGCCCGAGCCCCACGACCACGAGCCCCATCACGGCGCCGCTGCGGAAGGCGACCTTCAGGCCGCGGTCGAGCGACTGGCGTGCGGCGTTGGCCGTACGCGCCGAGGCGTAGGTCGCCGTCTTCATGCCGAAATAGCCGGCAAGCCCCGAGAAGAAACCGCCCGTCAGGAAGGCGAAGGGCACCCAGGGGTTCTGCACCCCGGCGCCGTAGGCCAGGTAGGCGAAGAACAGCGCCAGGATGATGAATACGATCAGCACGACCTTGTACTGCTGGCGCAGGTAGGCCATGGCGCCCTTGCGCACGTGCTCGGCGATCTCGCGCATGCGCGGGGTACCTTCGTCCTCGCGCTTCATGCTGCGGTAAAATGCCCAGGCTACGGCCAGGGCAATGACAGCGGCGGCAGGGACGATCCAGAAAATCAAAGGAATGTTCATTTCGATAGAATTAAGGTTTTTAGAGTTTGTCGAATCGGTTATTAATACAAATATAATAATTTATCCCGATACTGTACTTTTCCGGACGGGCCGATATACAGCACAAAAAATCCCGGCAGCTCCGCACTCCCCCCCGCCCTGAGGCAACGAAAAACGGGAAGGAGCGAAGCCTTCGAAACACTTCGAATCTTCGCCCCTTCCCGTTTATGCGCCTGCGGCGTTCAGCGGATCACCGCACCGCTACGAGCCGAAGTTGTCGTAGAGGATATTCTCCGACGGCACTCCGAGGTCGTCCAGCATCTTGACCACCGACGCGATCATCATCGGGGGGCCGCACATGAGGTAGATGCAGTCCTCGGGCGCCTGGTGGTTCTTGAGGTAATTCTCATAGAGCACGTTATGCACGAAGCCCGGGGTGTATTTCACGCCCGCGGCATCCGCCTCGGGATCGGGACGGTCGAGCGCCAGGTTGAACTTGAAATTGGGGAACTCCTTTTCGATGGCATGGAACTCGTCCACATAGGGAGCCTCCTTCAGCGCACGGGCACCGTACCAGAACGACACGGGGCGCTTGGTCTTTTCGGTCTTGAACAGATGCATCAGGTGGCTGCGCATCGGGGCCATACCGGCACCGCCGCCGATGAAGATCAGCTCCTGCGTGTCGGGCAGGTTGTCCGGCAGGAAGAACTCGCCGTAGGGGCCCGAGATCGTCACCTTGTCGCCCGGCTTGCGGGAGAAGATGTACGACGAGCAGATACCCGGGTTCACCTTCATGAACCCGCCCGTAGCCTTGTCGAACGGCGGCGTGGCGATACGGATGTTGAGCATGATGATATTGCCCTCGGCCGGGTGGTTGGCCATCGAGTAGGCACGGAACGTAGCTTCGGGGTTGGTCGTGACCAGATCCCACATCTTGAACTTGTCCCAGTCGGCACGGTACGCCTCGTCGATGTCCATGTCCGAGAACTTGATGGCGTCGTATTTCGGGATGTCGATCTGGATGTAGCCGCCGCTGCGGAACTTGAGGTTCTCGCCTTCGGGCAGCTTGACGACGAACTCCTTGAGGAAGGTCGAGATATTGCGGTTCGAGACCACGGTGCACTCCCACTTCTTGACGCCGAGCACGGCTTCGGGAACCTGTATCTTGAGGTTCTCCTTCACCTTGACCTGGCATCCCAGGCGCCAGTGCTCCTTGGCCATCTTGCGCGTGATGAAACCGGTCTCGGTGGGCAGGATGTCGCCGCCACCCTCGATCACCTGGCATTTGCACATGCCGCACGAACCGCCGCCGCCGCAGGCCGAAGGCAGGAAGACCTTGTTGTTGGCCAGCGTTGCGAGCAGCGTCGAGCCGCTTTCGGTCGTGATGACCTTCTCGCCGCCGTTGATGTCGATCGTAACTTCGCCCGACGAGGTCAGTTTGGCCTTTGCAAAGAGAAGCAGCCCCACCAACAGAAGGGTCACCACCAGAAAGGCAATGATTGCAACTATAATAGTCAATTCCATTTTTTCCGAATCTCTTTTAAGGTTAGAACTGAATACCCGAGAAGATCATGAAGGCGATACCCATCAGGCCGGTGATGATAAACGCGATACCGGGGCCCTTGAGCGCCGCGGGAATCTGCGAGTAGGTCGTCTTCTCGCGGATGGCGGCCATCATGACGATGGCGAGCCACCAGCCCAGGCCGGAACCCAGGCCGTAGACGATCGACTGCCAGAGCGACGTCAGCTCCAGCGCATCGACCTTCTGCTGCATGAAAAGCGAGCCGCCCATGATGGCGCAGTTCACGGCGATCAGCGGCAGGAAGATACCCAGCTGGCTGTAAAGCGTCGGCGAGAACTTCTCGACGGCCATCTCCACCAGCTGCACGAAAGCGGCGATGGTGGCGATAAAGACGATAAACGTCAGGAAGTCCAGGTTCACATCGGGCAGCCCGGCCCACGAAAGGGCACCGGCCTTGAGTACGAATTCATACAGGAGGTAGTTCAGCGGCACGGTCATCACCATCACGAACGTAACGGCGGCGCCGAGGCCGAGGGCCGTTTTTACGCTCTTCGAAACGGCGATGTAGGAACACATGCCGAAGAAGAACGCGAAGACCATGTTGTCGATAAAGATCGACCGGATAAAGATATTCAATGATTCCATACGTTACCCTCCTATTTTTCCTGTAAATCCTTATTGCGCGAACGGTGCACCCAGATGATGCAGCCCACGATGATCAGCGCCATCGGCGGGAAGAGCATCAGCCCGTTGTTGTAGTACCAGCCGCCCTCGGCCGCATACCAGCTCTCGGGAACGATACGGAAACCCATCAGGGTGCCCGAGCCGAAAAGCTCGCGGAAGAAAGCCACGATCACCAGGATCAGGCCGTACCCCAGGCCGTTGCCGATACCGTCGAGCAGCGACGCCCACGGTTTGTTGGCCAGTGCAAAAGCCTCGATACGTCCCATGACGATACAGTTGGTGATGATAAGGCCGACATAGACCGACAACTGCTTCGACACCTCGTAGACATAGGCTTTGAGCACCTGGTCGACCAGGATTACCAGCGCGGCGATGACCACCAGCTGCACGATGATGCGGATGCGCGAAGGCACGCCGTTGCGCAGCAGCGACATCACCAGATTCGAGAAACCCGTGACGACGGTCACCGAAAGCGCCATGACGATAGCGGGCTTGAGCTGCACGGTGACGGCCAGCGCCGAACAGATACCCAGGATCTGCACGATGACCGGGTTGTTCGCGGAGAACGGCCCCGTCAGGAACTTCCTGTTCTTAGCCGAAAACAAAGGCTCTTTTTCTTGCTTACTCATTGTTTTCTACGTTTTCTTGGTTAGACTCTTCCCGCACGGGGGCAAATACGATCGCCTCGATTGCGGCCTTGCGCTTGGCTTCGAGCAACGGCAGGTAGTGGTGCAGGCTGTTGTAAAGCATCGCCGTCACGCCGTCCGAAGTCTTCGTACCGCCCGAAATGGCGTCCACTTCGTGCTCGGGATCCTGTGCGCCGCCCTTACGCAGCTTCACGGAAACGAACTCGTCGCCCTTGAAGATTTTCTTGCCGACGAACAGCGCCTGGTATTTCGGCGTGGCGATCTCGGCACCCAGGCCCGGGGTCTCGCCCTTGTGGGCCATGATGATACCGGCCATCGTGTCCATATCCTTTTCGAGCGCCACATAGCCCCAGACTGGGCCCCAGAGACCGGTACCCGTAACCGGGATCACCACACGGCCGTCCTTGGCCTCGAACACGGGGAATTTGCCGTCGTCGAAAGCGCCCTGCAAGTCCTTAAGTAGTTCGAATACGTCCTGTCCCTCGACCTTCTCGCCCCGGGCGTCGACGACGTAGGCGTCGATGAAGGTATCGTAATCCTGATCCTGCGCCGAGAGCGACGAGAGGATCGAGGATTTCTTTTCGTTCAGCTCGTTGGCATACTGGCGCTTCTGGAGCGAGAGTGCCGCCACGGCGAGCAGCGTCGCCACGATCACGACCATCACGGTCGAATACATTATAATATATGCGTTGCCGTTCTTGTCGCTCAGCATCCCCTTCTTCTTCGCGTCCTCGATCTCGACGAACGCCGAAGCGGGAGCCGCGCAAACGGGGCACGTTTCGGGAGCGGCCTTCCCTTCGTGGATATAGCCGCAGACTGTGCATTTGAATTTTTTCGTTGCCATATATCTCCCCTATTTCGCCAGTTTAACACGTTTCTTTCTGCGCGAGATGTTCGCCTCGACCACGTAGTAGTCCACCAGCGGAGCCAGCGCATTCATAAAGAGGATCGACAGCATCATGCCCTCGGGATAGGCCGGGTTGACCACGCGGATCAGCACTGCCAGCGCACCGGTCAGCAGCCCCACGATGTACTTGCCCGTATTGGTCTGGGCCGAGGTCACGGGGTCGGTGGCCATGAAGACGGCACCGAATGCGAAACCGCCGATGATCAGGTGGTACCATGCCGGATAGGTCGTCACACCGATCGCCTGGAAGAAATAGCCCATCGCCAGCCCGCCGACGAATACCGAAACCATCGTGCGCCACGAAGCGACGCCCGTGAACAAGAGGATCGCGGCGCCCAGGAGGATCGCCAGCGTCGAGGTCTCGCCGATACACCCCGGAATGAAACCGAGGAAGGCATCCATGGCCGAGTAGCCCATCTGGCCCGTGGTGCTCAGGTTTTCGAGTGCCGTGGCGCCCGAGAAGCCGTCCACCACGCCCTCGCCCGAGGAGAGCCCTGCGATCCACACCGTAGCGCCCGACATCGAGGGCGTATAGGCGAAGAACGCGAAGGCGCGGGCCAGCAGCGCGGGGTTGAAGACGTTCATACCCGTACCGCCGAACACCTCCTTGCCGAAGATGACCGAGAAGGCCGTGGCCAGCGCCACCATCCACAGCGGGATGTCCACCGGCATGATCATCGGGATCAGCAGGCCCGTCACGAGGAAACCTTCGTTGACCTCGTGGCCGCGGGCCTGTGCGAAGGCGAACTCGATGCCCAGGCCGACGACGTACGAAACGACGATGATGGGCAGCACCTTGAGGAACCCGAACCAGAGAGAAGCCCAGAATTCGGGCTGTACGCCCTGCGAGAGGAAATGCAGGTAACCCGTGTTATAGAACCCGAACAGGAGCGCCGGCATCAGGGCGACGACCACCATGATCATCGTACGCTTCATGTCGTTGCAGTCGCGTATGTGCGCGCCCTTCTGCGTCGTGGTGTTCGGTACGAACAGGAATGTCTCGAACGCATCGAACGTCGACTCCAGGAAGCCCAGCTTGCCACCCTTGGTGAACGTGGGCTTGATCTTATCTACCAAATTGCGTAATGCGCTCATCGTTATGCCTCCTTAATCATTAAGTTAATACCGTCGCGGATGATCTGCTGTATCTCGATCTTCGAGGGGTCTACGAATTCGCACAGGGCGAAATCCTCCTCTACGACCTCGTAGATGCCGAGGTTCTCCATCTTGTCGATGTCGCCGGCAAGGCAGGCCTTCAGCAGGTACATCGGGTAGATGTCCATCGGCAGGTACTGCTCGTAGAGTCCCGTCACGACGAACGGGCGCTCGCCGCCGTTCATGTTGGTGTCGAGGTCGTAGGCCTTCTTCGGGCAGAGCCACGAGAAATAGGAGCGCGATACGGAGAACTTGTTGAAACGGGGCATCGCCCAGCCCAGCAGCTCGTACTTGTCGCCCTCGGGGATCACCGTGAGCTGATTGGCATAGAAACCGAGGAAGCCGTCGGCCGGAGTCTTCGTGCCGGTGAGCACGTTGCCCGAGATGATGCGTACACGGTCGCCCTCCTTTTGGGGTTTCACGTTGCCCCGGAGGATCGAATCGACCCTGGCGCCCGCGACGACGCGGCAGTACTGCGGTTTTTCGATCTCAGAGCCGGCTACGGCGATGATCTTCGTCATGTCGACGCGGCCTTCGTTGAACAGGCGGCCGATGATGGCCAGATCCTGGATATTGACTGTCCACACGACGTCGCCCTTGTTCACGGGGTCGATGTGGTGGATCTGGATGCCGACGTTGCCCGCGGGATGCTTGCCCGCGAAGGTGTGCAGCTCGGCACCCTTGAGCATGGGCATCTGCCCCTCGGCCTTGGCACGCACCGAAAGGTGCACTTTGCCCGGCGTGAGGCGGCGCATCACCTCGATGCCGGCCTGGAGGTTCTTCTGCTCGTTGCGGAGCACGAAGTTGTAATCCGGGGCCAGCGGCGCGGAGTCGAAGGCGGAAACGAAAACGGCCTTCGGCGTGTCGTTCGGGTCGGCGATGATGCCATAGGGCCGCTGCACGATCATCGGCCAAAGGCCCGAACGGAGCAGCAGTTCGACAATCTCCTCGCGGGACGCTTTCTGGAGGTCGGGCTTGGCGAACTCCTCGTAGCTCTGCGTGGCATCCGGCGTTACGGTTACGGAGAGCACCTTGCGCTTCTCCCCGCGGTTGACGGCAGCAACCGTCCCGCTGACAGGCGACGTGAAGAGGACACGCTCGCTGTACTTATTGAAGAACAGCGGCGTACCGGCTTTCACCTCATCGCCTACCTTAACCAGCAACTTGGGAGTCACGCCTTCGAAATCGAGCGGCGAGAGGGCATACTCCGAAGCCTGCGGCGCGTCGGCCAGAGACTCCTGAGCCTTTCCCCGGAGATTGATGTCGAGACCCTTGCGTAGTGTAATGATTTTCGACATGGTTAAAGATTTTGATTGTTATGTTTGGATATTTTTGGGTTAAATTTCGGGCCGGTTTTTGTTGTTAGCCTGCTAACAGCATAATTCGCGTGCGAAAGTACGAATTTTTTCCGAAAAATCCGTATGCATTATCTATTATTTTTTAATTTACTTAAAATTTGTACTTTTGTCGCAATGACTGCCCAATTCGTCAACATACACACCCACCGCCCGACAGGCCGGGGCATCGAGCTCCGCACCGCCGGCATCCACCCGTGGGACGCAGACAAAGAGGACATTGCCGCACTCGGCACGCTCCCGGCGGACGTACAGGCCATCGGCGAGACGGGGCTCGACTATGCCCGCGGCGCCGGGCGCCAGCAGCAACTGGCCGCCTTCCGCGCCCAGCTGGCACTGGCGCGCGACCGGCAACTGCCCGTAGTGCTGCACTGCGTCAGGGCCTTCGAGCCCGTCATGCTGGAACTGGCCGCCCGCGAGCCCCGTGCCGTCATCTTCCACGGGTTCATCGGCTCGCCCGAGCAGGCACGTCGCGCACTGGAGAAAGGCTACTACCTCTCGTTCGGCGTGCGGACGTTCTCGTCGCCCAAGACCATGGAGGCGCTGCGCGAAACGCCCCCCGGGCAGCTCTTTCTCGAAACCGACGACAGCGACACCGGCATCGAGGAGGTCTACGCGCACGCGGCAGCGGTGAGAGGCACCACCGTCGAAGCCCTGAAACGGGCGACGACCGAAAATTACGAACGGATATTCGCCCCGCAAAATGGATAACTGGCTTGAACGCACCGAGCTGCTGCTCGGCAAGGAAAAACTCGACCTGCTCCGGCAGGCGCACGTGCTCGTCGTGGGACTGGGCGGCGTAGGCGCCTATGCCGCCGAAATGATCGCCCGGGCGGGCGTGGGACACATGACCATCGCCGACGCCGACACCGTGGCGCCGAGCAACATCAACCGCCAGTTGGTGGCCCTGCATTCGACCGTAGGCCGGCAGAAGGCCGAGGTGCTCGCCGACCGGCTGCGGGACATCAACCCCGCGATCGGGCTGACCGTCGTCAACCGCTACATCCGGGACGAGGAGACCTACACGCTGCTCGACGCCGCCGCATACGATTTCGTGGTGGACGCCATCGACACCCTCTCGCCCAAGCTGGCGCTGATAAAGGGCGCCCTCGACCGTTCGCTGCCGCTGGTCAGCTCGATGGGCGCCGGCGCCAAGACCGACCCCACGAAGATGGAGATCGCCGACATCTCGAAGACCCACCACTGCCCCCTGGCGCACATGCTCCGCAAGCGGCTGCACAAACTGGGCGTCCGCAGCGGCTTCAAGGCGGTATTCTCGCCCGAGGCCATGCGCGAGGGGGCGATGATCCTCTGCGACGAGCAGAACAAGAAGTCGAACGTCGGCACGATCTCCTACATCCCGGCGCTGTTCGGCATCGGCTGCGCCTCGGTGGCGATCCGCACGCTGATCGGGGAAATGGACTGACAACAAAACCATAAACACATACGCCAATGAAACCTAACATCGTATTTCTGGACGAGTACACCCTCGGGGGTGCCGACCTGACCCGCCTGCACGAGCTGGGCCGGTACACGGGTTACAGCACGACCGCGCCGGACGAGGTCGCGGATCGCTGCCGCGATGCCGAAATCGTCATCACCAACAAAGTCGTGATGCGCCGCGAGACGCTCGCCGCACTCCCCGGGCTGCGCCTGATCTGCATAGCCGCCACGGGCATGAACAACATCGACCTCGACGCCGCGGCCGAGCTGGGCATCGCCGTCAGGAACGCCGCGGGCTACTCGACGCACTCCGTAGCCGAAACCACCCTCGGGGCGGCCATCGCCCTGCGGCGGCACATCGTCTACTACGACCGCTATGTCAAGAGCGGCGCTTACTCGGCCGCCGGGCAGCAGTTCCACTTCGCCAAACCCACGCACCAGCTCTACGGCTCGAAGTGGGGCATCGTGGGGCTCGGCGCCATCGGGCACGAAGTGGCGCGGCTCGCCGCGGCCTTCGGCTGCGAGGTACGCTACACCTCGACCTCGGGCGCCGTGCGCGAAGAGCCCTACCCCGCCGTGTCGCTTCCCGAACTGCTGGGCTGGGCGGACACGGTCTCGGTGCACGCGCCGCTGAACGACCACACGCGGGGGCTGATCGGCGCCCCGGAGCTGGCCGTGATGAAGCAATCGGCCATCCTCGTGAACGTCGCCCGCGGCGGGATCGTCGACGAGGCGGCACTGGCCGAAGCCCTCGACCGGGGATCGGTCGCAGGCGCCGCGCTCGACGTATTCTCGCGCGAGCCGCTGGCCGCGGATAACCCGCTGCTGGGCATCCGCGAACCCGACCGGCTGCTGCTCTCGCCCCACAACGCATGGTCGCCGCGCGAAGCCATCGACGTGCTGGTAGGCTGCATCGCGGAGAATATCGAAGAATTCTGCAAGGCCCGATAGCCATGGACGGAATGGAAACGGCAAGCCCCGGCGCCGCAACGGCCGCCCCGACGCCGGACGAACGCCGGCAGCGGGTTTTCGGCTGGCTCGACGCCCGCGGCATCGCCTACACGTGGTACGAACACCCCGAGGCACCGACCATCGAGGCCGCACGCCGCTACTGGCGCGACGACGGGTCGAAGCACTGCAAGAACCTCTTTTTCCGCAACCACAAAGGCAACCGCCACTACCTCGTATGTTTCGACTGCGAACGGAACCTGGCCATCCACGACCTGGAACACCGCCTGAGGCAGGGTAAACTGTCGTTCGCTTCGGAGCAGCGCATGGAGCGCTGGCTGGGGCTGCGTCCCGGTTCGGTGTCGCCCTTCGGGCTGATCAACGACCCGGCCAGGCACGTGCACCTGTTCCTCGACGCCAGCCTGCAACGGCTGCCGGCCTACTCGTTCCACCCCAACGACAACCGGGCGACGGTGGTGATCTCCCGTGAGGAGTTCCTGCGTTACCTGGCGGCCGTAGGCAACACCTACGAGTTCATCGAGCTCTACTGACCCGCCCATGCGGTATATCGAAACCAAAACGATCCTCTCGAAGCTGCGGACGGCCGATCGGTGGTTCGGCATCGCCTACAACATGAACCTCTACCGGGGATGCCAGCACGGGTGCATCTACTGCGACACGCGCAGCGACTGCTACGGGATCGGGGACATCGCCCAGATAGCCGTGAAGCGCAACGCACTGGAATTGCTGCCCGCCGAGCTGCGTGCCCGGCGGAAAAAACGCGCCACGATCGGCACGGGGTCGATGAACGACCCCTACATGCCCGTCGAGCGCGAGCTGCGGCTGACCCGCCGGGCACTGGGCATGATCGCCGACGAGCGTTTCCCGGTGCATGTCATCACCAAGAGCTCCCTGGCGGAGCGCGATGCCGACATCCTGCAGGAAATTTCCGCCACCTACGCGGCGGTGAGTTTCACCGTGACCTGTGCCGACGACGCGCTCAGCGTCCGCACGGAACCCGGCGCCCCGGCCTCTTCGGAGCGGTTCCACGCGATGGCGGCACTGGCTGCCAAGGGCATCTATACGGGTGTCACGATGATGCCGCTGCTGCCGCTGATCAACGACACGCGGGAAAATGTCGAAGCCATCGTCCGCCGGGCGAAGGACGCGGGGGCGTCGTATATCCTCCCGATGTTCGGCGTGACGCTCCGCAGCGGGTCGAGGGAGCATTTCCATGCCGCCCTGGAGCGCGGGTTCCCCGGGCTGAAAGCACGTTACGAAGCCTGTTTCGGCAACCGCTACGAATGCTTCGGCCCGAACTGCCGGGCGCTGGACGACACGTTCCGCAACCTGTGCGCAAAGCTGGGCATAGCCACCCGGATGGAGTTCTACCGGCCTGCATCTGCGCAGCAGCAAACGCTCTTTTAATTCCCGGAATTTGCCACGCTCCAAATAAGGGTTTATCCCGACACGTCACCCCTAACGAAAAACACCCCGGAATGTAGATTCCGGGGTGTTTTATTGAAAAGGCAGGCTATTTCATCTCCACGAGCGCCTTGCCGGTCATTTCGGCGGGTTGCTCCAGCCCCATCAACTTGAGCACCGTCGGCGCGACGTCGGCCAGGATACCGTCGTGCACCGACTTCACACGGTCGGAAACGACCACGATGGGCACGGGGTTGAGCGAATGCGCCGTATTGGGCGTACCGTCGGCATTGACAGCGTTGTCGGCATTGCCGTGGTCGGCGATCATGACGACCTCGTAACCGTTCTCCTTAGCAGCCTCGACAACTTTGGCGACGCACCCGTCGACGGCCTTCACGGCCTTCACGATGGCATCGTAGACGCCCGTATGGCCGACCATGTCGCCGTTGGCGAAATTCAGGCAGATAAAGTCGAACTTCCGCTCACCGAGTGCAGCAACCAGTTTGTCAGCGACTTCCGGAGCGCTCATCTCGGGTTGCAGGTCGTAGGTGGCCACCTTGGGCGACGCGACGAGGATGCGGTCTTCGCCCGCGAACTCCGCCTCGCGGCCGCCGTTCAGGAAGAACGTCACGTGGGCATATTTCTCGGTCTCGGCGATGCGCAGCTGCCGCAAGCCCTGCTTCGAAACGAACTCGCCGATGGTGTTGGGCACGTTGTCCTTGTCGAAGAGGATGTGCAGCCCCGTGAACTTGGCATCGTAGGGGGTCATGCAGCAATAGTAGAGGGGCATGGTGTGCATCCCCTCGGCGGGCATGTCCTCCTGCGTCAGCACGATGGTCAGCTCCTTGGCGCGGTCATTGCGGTAGTTGAAAAAGACCACCACGTCGTTGGGGCGGATCATGCCGACGGGCTGCCCGTTCTCGTCGATGCGCACGAAAGGCTTGATGAACTCGTCCGTAACGCCCTCGTCATAGGATTTCTGGACGGCTTCGACCATGTCCGACGAACGCTCGCCGATGCCGCTGACCAGCGCGTCGTAGGCGACCTTGACACGTTCCCAGCGCTTGTCGCGATCCATCGCGTAGTAGCGCCCGATCACCGTGGCGATCTTGCCCGTCGTGGCTGCGAGGTGCTTTTCGAGGTCGGCGACGAACCCCTTGCCGCTGTGCGGGTCGGTGTCGCGGCCGTCCATGAAGCAGTGCACGAAGGTATTTTCGAGGCCGTAGGCCGCCGAGATGTCGCACAGCTTGAAAAGGTGCTCGAGCGACGAGTGCACGCCGCCATCCGACACGAGGCCCATGAAATGCATGTTCACGCCGTTCTTTTTGGCATGTTCGAACGCTGCCTTGACCTCGGGGTTCTCCAGGATCGAATTGTCGCGGCAGGCGCGGTTGATCTTCACCAGATCCTGGTAGACCACGCGGCCGGCGCCGATATTGAGGTGCCCGACCTCCGAGTTGCCCATCTGGCCGTCGGGCAGGCCGACGTTCTCGCCGTCGGTGCGCAGCTCGGCATGGGGATATTTCGCCGTCATGGCCGAGATATATTCGGGATGGACGGTCGAAATGACATCGGCCTTGTCGTGGCGGCCGTTGCCCCAGCCGTCGAGGATCATCAGTAATACCTTGTTATTCATAATTATCCGGTTTTTAACTATTCTTTTACTTTACCTGGGCCATAATCAGCTCCACGGCCTTGTCGATGGCGGCCTGCAGCCCGTCGGGGTTCTTGCCGCCCGCCGTGGCGAAGAACGCCTGTCCGCCGCCGCCGCCCTGCATCAGTTTCGCAGCCTCGCGCACCACGGCACCGGCGTTCACGCCCTGAGCCGTGATCTCGTCGCCGAGCATCACCGTCAGCATGGGTTTGCCGTCGTTGACCGACCCCTGCACGAACACCAGTTTCGGGGAGCGGGCACGCAGGTTGTAGGCCAGGTCTTTGACGAACTCGGGCGTACGGTCGGTCTGCGTGGCGATGAGCTGCACCCCGTGGCGCTCGGGCGTCGAGGAGATGATCTTCTCGGCCCACTGTGCGACCTGCTCGCGGCGCATGGCCTCGACCTCCTTCGAAAGCGTCTCGTTGCTCTCGAACATCTTCTTTACGGCCTGCAGCACCTGCGGGTTGTGGAGGTATTCGCTGATGTCGCGCATCGTATCCTCGGCGGCGTAGATGATCTTCTCGGCCTGTTCGCCCGTGACGGCTTCGATGCGGCGCACGCCGGCCGAGATGGCGCTCTCGGTCAGTATCTTGAAGAACCCGATGTTACCCGTGGCGCTGGTGTGCGTGCCGCCGCAGAGCTCGACCGACGTACCGAAGCGCACCATGCGCACCTTGTCGCCGTACTTCTCGCCGAAGAGCATCATGGCACCGCATTTTTCGGCCTCCTCCTTGGTGGCCTCGCGGTTCTCCTCCAACGGATAGTTGGCGCGGACGGCGCGGTTGACGAGCATCTCGACCTGGCGAAGCTCGGCGGGGGTCATCTTCTGGAAATGCGAAAAGTCGAAGCGCAGGATCTCGGGCGTCACCATCGAACCCTTCTGCTCGACGTGCGATCCCAGCACCTTGCGCAGCGCCTCGTGCATGAGGTGCGTCGCGGTGTGGTTGTTGGCCGCGGCCTGGCGTTTGGCAGCGTCAACGACGGCCGTGAACTCGGCCGCAGGGTTTTCGGGAAGCTCCTTGACGATATGGATAATCAGTCCGTTTTCCTTTTCGGTAGCCACGACGGCGATGCGCTCGTTGGCATTCTCGATATAGCCGATGTCACCGATCTGGCCGCCCGAATTGCCGTAAAACGGCGTGCGGTCGAAGACCAGCTGGTAGGAGGTTTTGCCTTTGGAGGTCACGCGGCGGTAACGGGCGATCTTCACCCGCTCGGTCAGCGTGTCGTAGCCCGTGAAGACGCTCTCGCGAATGGGGAACAACTCCACCCAGTCGTCGGTATCGACGGCCGCGGCGTTGCGCGAACGCTCCTTCTGTGCCTGCAACTCGGTTTCAAAGGCTGCCAGGTCGACGCCGACGCCCTGTTCGCGGGCGATGAGCTCCGTCAGGTCGATCGGGAACCCGAACGTATCGTAAAGTTCGAAGGCGTCCTTGCCCGAGATCAGCTCGCGCCCTTCCCTGCGGGTCTTTTCGACCACGCCGTCCAGCAGGCTGATGCCCGTGGCCAGCGTACGCAGGAACGAGGCCTCCTCCTCCTCGATGACCTTTTCGATCAGCGCCTGCTGGGCCTTCAGCTCGGGGAACTGGCCGCCCATCTGCTCCACCAGTCCGGGAACCAGCCGGCAGATCGTAGGCTCCGTAAAGCCGAGGTAGGTATAGCCGTAGCGCACGGCGCGGCGCAGGATGCGGCGGATGACGTAGCCGGCCTTGACGTTCGACGGCAGCTGCCCGTCGGCGATCGAGAAGGCGATGGCACGCAGGTGGTCGGCGATGACGCGCATCGCCACGTCGCACTTCGCGTCGGCGCCGTAGGTCTTGCCCGAAAGCTGCGAAATACGCTGGATCGTAGGCTGGAACACGTCGGTGTCGTAGTTCGATTTCTTGCCCTGGAGGATCATGCAGAGGCGCTCGAAGCCCATGCCGGTATCGACGTTGCGCGCCGGAAGCTCCTCCAGCGAGCCGTTGGCCTTGCGGTTGAACTGCATGAACACGAGGTTCCAGATCTCGATCACCTGCGGGTGGCCCTCATTGACCATCCCGCGCCCGGGCTTGGAGGCGATCTCCGCCTCGTCGCGCAGGTCGAAATGGATCTCCGAGCAGGGGCCGCAGGGGCCGGTCTCGCCCATCTCCCAGAAATTGTCGTGCTTGTTGCCGCGGATGATATGGTCTTCGGGCAGAAACTGCTTCCAGTAGTCGTAGGCCTCCTGGTCGAAGGGCACGCCGTCCTCCTCGGAGCCTTCGAAAACCGTGGCGTACATGCGGTCGGCGGGAAGTTTGTAGACGCCGTGGAGCAGCTCCCACGCCCATTCGATCGCCTCTTTCTTGAAGTAATCGCCATAAGACCAGTTGCCCAGCATCTCGAACATCGTATGGTGGTAGGTGTCATGCCCCACCTCCTCCAGGTCGTTGTGCTTGCCCGAAACGCGCAGACACTTCTGGGTGTCGGCCGCACGCGGATATTTGCGGGGCGCATTGCCCAGGAAAATATCCTTGAACTGGTTCATGCCCGCGTTGGTGAACATCAGCGTGGGATCCCCCTTGACGACCATCGGTGCCGAAGGCACGATCACATGGCCCTTGCTCTCGAAGAAGTCCAGAAAGGCCCGGCGAATTTTATTCGATTCCATATATAAGATTTTATCCGATTTCCACGTTTGTGATTTCGGGTTGCAAAATTACACAATTAAAGTTAAATTTGCATCTTATTAACCGGAGTTTTTTCCGCAATGAAGCAAAAAGGGCAGAGATTCGACACGCAGGCGCTGACACAGGAAGCGCAGGCGCTGACGCGCGACGTGGTCACGGCACCTTTCCGCCTGCGCACCTACCGCCTGATCCGGAAAATACTCATCGGCTTCATCCTCGTCTCGATCGCCAACGTGCTCTTCTCGTACTTCTTCTACACCCCCAAGATGTACCGCATCATCCGCGACAACCGCGACCTGGTGATCAAGTACCGCATCCTGCAAGACCGCATCCGCACCTCGCAGCGGCGCGTGGACGAAATCCGCCACCGCGACAACTACGTCTACCGCTCGCTCTTCTCGACCGACACGATGACCCTCGACGGCGTGTGGCAGCCCTATCCCGACACCAAATACGCCGCGATGGCCGGGGACGACTTCGCCCCGCTGATGGTCGGCACCTGGAAACAGCTCGATGCGCTGGCCCGCATACTCTACCTCGAATCGGTGTCGTTCGACGAATTGCAGGCATTCGCCCGCGACAAGGAGAAGATGTCGTCGGCGATCCCGGCCATATGGCCCATCGACCGCTCGGCGCTGCACAACGACCATATCGGCGCCTTCAACATGCGGCGTATGCACCCCGTGCTGGGGTATATCCGCCCCCACAAGGGCATCGACCTGGGCTGCGACCGCGGCACGCCGGTCTACGCCACGGGCGACGCCGTGGTGGAGGTCGCCTCCTCGGGGGGCAACGGCGGATACGGGCGCATGGTGCTGCTGAACCACGAATTCGGCTACAAGACCCGCTACGCGCACCTGAGCAAAATCCTCGTGCAGCCGGGCGAACGGGTCGCCCGCGGGCAGGTCATCGCCGAAACGGGCAACACGGGCATCTCCTCGGGCCCCCACCTCCACTACGAGGTGATCCACAAGGGCATGCCGGTGAACCCGATCAACTATTTCAACCGCAACATGACCGCCGCGGAATACGACGCACTCATGGAGAAGATGCGCGATACGAACTTCGAAAAGCTCTGACATGGCAGGAAAGAAAGACCTGGAGCGGCTCCGCAGGCGTAAGCGCCGCAAACAGAACATCATACGCGCGACGGTGCACTTTTTCGTGTGGGCCGGGGTCGCCGTGCTCTACTACGTCGGGTTCTCGCTCTTCTTCGACACGCCCGTGGAGTACGAGCTCAAACACTCGACCGACCGCCTGCGCCGCGAATACGCCGCACTCACCCAGCGGTACGACTCGCTCACGACCGTCATGCACAACCTCTCCGCGCGCGACCGCAACGTCTTCCGCACCCTCTTCGAATCGGATCCCTACGACTTCGATTCGGAATACGAACGCCGGCAGGCCGTCACCTACGAAAACATCTTCAACCGTTCGTCGCGGCGGCTCAAGCTCGAACTGCGCGAACGGGTCGCCGACATGGAGAAGCGGCTCGACGAACTGAACGCCTCGTACCTCGACCTGCAGGCGCTCATCGACTCGGCGGGCAGCGGCTGCAACAACATCCCGGCCATCCAGCCCGTGATAAACAAGCAGTTGACGCTGCTCACGGCCTCGTACGGCATGCGCATACACCCCTTCTACAAGACCCTGCAATCGCACCAGGGCGTGGACTACACCATCCCCGAGGGGTCGCGCGTCTTCGCCACGGCCGACGGCGTGGTGCGCGACGTGGCGCTGCGCAACTCCACGTCGGGGCAGACGGTCGTGATCGACCACGGCAACGGCTACGAGACTTCGTACAGCCACCTCTCGAAGATCAACGTCCGCAAGGGCCAGCGCGTGAGCCGCGGCGAGATCATCGCCCTCTCGGGCGACACGGGCCTTTCGCTCTCGCCCCACCTCCACTACGAGGTGCGGCTGAACGGCATGCGCGTCGATCCGATCCACTACTTCTTCATGGAACTCACCCCCACCGAATACCAGCGCCTAATGCGCATCGCGCAGTCGGGCATGCAGTCGTTCGACTAAAAACATAAGGAGATGGGAAACGACTGGACAAAGGATTTCGGCTTTGCGCGCGAAGAAATTTTCCGCAGCGAAGAAACGCTCCGCACAATCCGCCATATCCGTGCCTCATGGGGCGGCGAACCGGAGTTCCTCTGGGAGAAATTCCCGGACTACGCCGTTTTCCGGCGGCAGGACAACGCCAAATGGTATGCCGTGATATTGACGGTGCAGGCCGGCAAACTCGGCCTCGCAGACCAGGGGCGGACAGAGATCCTCGACATCCGGGCCGATGCGGAGACCATGGCGCGGTCGCTGGACTTCGAACATTATTTCCCCGGGTACCATATGAATAAACGCACGTGGCTCACCGTACGGCTGGACGGCAGCGTACCCTTCGGGGAAATCGCCCCGCTGATCGCCCGCAGTTACGAACTGGCCGGGAAAAAGTAGCCCGTCATGCAAATCCGACTCATCCTGCTCGACTTCGACGGCACGCTGGCCGACACGCGGCGCGCCAATACGCTCGCCTATGTGGCCACACTGCGCGAGGCGGGCTATACGCTCACCGAGGAGGAGTATGCGGCAAAGTATTTCGGTATGCGGTGCAACGAGTTCCTGACCCGTTACGGCATCGCCGACCCCGGGGAGCGCGAGCGGCTGCGGCTGCGCAAGATCGCGCTCTACCCCGCGTTCTTCGACACCGTGCGGCTCAACCGCCCGCTGTGGGAGTTCTGCAGGCAGTTCCGGGCGCAGGGTGGCCGCGTATGGATCGTATCGACAGGCAGCCGCGCCAACATAGACAACGCCATGCGCCACCTGGGGATCACGGTCGCGGGACAGCGGACAGGGAGCACGGGTGCGGCAACCTCGGGTGCGGCGGGCAGAGACTTGACAGGTGCGGATGAGGCATGGCTCCGGACAGCCGGCACGGCAACGATAGATGCAGGTACGCCGACACACGCAACAATCACCCCCGAGCCGGGCGAAGGGCCGAACGGCTCCGTGGACGGCATACTCTCGGGCGCCGACGTCGAACACAGCAAGCCCGCCCCGGACTGTTTCCTGGAGGCCATGCGCCGCGAGGGCTGTACGCCGCAGGAAACGCTGATCTTCGAGGACTCCGAAATCGGGCTCGAAGCAGCCCGCCGCAGCGGAGCGGCCTATTTCAGGGTAACGCTCTGACCATCGCCGCCCAGGCCGTTCCCGGCATCCTGTATCCGGCATCCGGCACCCGACATCCGGCGTCCGGCACCCGACATCCGGCTCCCTGTATCCTGTATCCTGTATCCTGTATCCTGCGTCCTGCACCTCGCACCCGACACCCGGCACCCGCTGCCGGACGCACTCATTCCTCCGCGCCGTCCCCAACAGCATCCATCCGGCCGATCTTCCACAACCGAGCCATGTAATTTCCGGGAGTAATCACCACCCGGCAGCGGAACTCGTCCGCCCCCGTCACGACACAGCCGGTCAGCGCTTGCAGATCACGTTGAAATCGCAGTACTTGCAGGTATCGGCATCCTCGCACTGGCGGAACGGAACCGAGGTGTCGTAGAGTTCGGCGAGCTGCGCGCGCAGCAGTTCCTCGAAACGCTCACGGTAAAGCGTATAGCGCGCCCCCTTCACCCCCGTTTGCTTGTCGTCCAGCTGCGGCGAATAGCCGGGGCGATTCATGTTGCGGACATAATAGAGCGCCGGTTCGACGTCGCAGCCGCGCGACCGGTGCAGCATCATCGCGTAGAGCAGCGTTTGCAGGATGTTCGAAAGGCGTTGTTTGCCCGTGCCCGTGAACAGGCTCTCCACGCCGTCGAATTCGAGATGCGGCGCCCCGGTCTTGTAGTCCACCACCCTCAGCGCCCCGTCGTCGAGCGTGTCGATACGGTCGGCGATGCCGGCGAATTTCATCTCCAGGTCGCGCCCGCCCGCGCGGAAGCGGAACGGATAGGCTACGGGCTCCTCCAGCCCCGACACGGCGAAAGCATCGTGCGCAGCGTCGTAGGGCATCACCCCGCCTCGCAGGTAACGGATCACGATGTCCTTCACCAGCAACAGGTTGCCCGAATAATCCTCGGCCGTGGCATGTTTATCCTGCAAATAGTTCTCGTTGATGGCCGCCTCGACCGCCTGCGCCACTTCGCCCGTACGGATCATCGCACGCAGGGTTTCACCGGGATGCGCCTCCCCCGCGATGCGGGCGTAAAGCATCTGCACGGCGGCATGGAGGATCGTACCGAACATCGGGGCGTCGACCTCCTCGGAAATTTCGTCATCGGCCTCCAAGCGGGCTATGGAATGGAAATAGAAGCGCAAGGGGCAGGCCACATAGCGAAAAAAAGCCGTCGGCGAGAGCGTCGCAGGGCTTTGGGCGTCGACGAAACGCTCCAGCCGGGCCATCACCCCTTCGTCCTTGGGCACCTCGATCGGCGCCGTTTCGGCCAGGTTGACGTCCACCCCCACTTCGACCTTGCGCACGTCGAAGCCGCTCTCGTAGTCCAACTGGTAGATATAACGGCTCGGCTCGCCCGTCGACTTGTCGTCGGCGTGCGAGCAATAGAGCATGTGGACGGTCTTGGCGCGCTGGATCAGGCGGTAGAAATAGTAGGCATAGACGCCCTCGTGGTGCTCGGGCGTGGGCAGCTCGTAGGCCGCACGCAGGTTGTAGGGGATGAACGACGCCTGCGCCATATGGTTGCCGGGGAAATTGTCGTCGTTCATCGAAAGGATGATGACGTTTTCGAAATCGAGGTTGCGGGTCTCGAGGATCCCCATGATCTGGATGCCCTCCAGCGGCTCGCCCTCGAACGGGATGCGCAGCGTCTGCAAGTGCCGGCGCAGCAGCGAGGTGTAGACCTCGGCCGTAAGGTCGATATCGCACTCGTCGAGCGAGTTGCGCAACTTGGTGACCTGCTCGGCGATGACCGCCAGGAATTCGACCCGCTGCCGTGCGTCGTCGCCCTCGTAGGGCTGGCGCGCCACGGCGGCGACCACGTCCAGCATGTAGTCGGACAACTCGCGCCACGTCGCGGCGGGCGTAAAGATCCGTTTCAGCAGTTCGTTGCGGCCCAGCCACGCGGCATCGACCGAAATGCGGCGGTCGCGGACGATCTCCTCGTGCATCGTGCGCGTGAGTGCGGCGTCGCACTCGGCCACATAGGGGTGTGCGAGGATGCCGGCGACGTCGGCATGGTAGAACGTGCAGCCGTCGCCCTTGCGGCGGCGGTGGTTCTGCAACTCCACCAGACGCTCGACGAACGTGTAGGCCAGGCTCTGCCGCAGGGGGAAGCCCATCGTCACGTTCACCCGTCCGATATCGGCGGGCAGGGCGTACAGCAGCGGCAGCAGCAGGTTCTCGTCGGTAAGCACCACGGCGGTCTCCTTGCCCAGCGCGGGCCTGGCGCCCGCGGCGATGCCGGGGTCTTCCTCCCTGCGGCGGCGGGCAAGGTCGGCGAGGATCGCCGCGGCATATTTGCACTGCACGGCGTTCGAGACGGCGGCGACCGACACGACCTGCTTCTCCCCCCGCATGTTGTCGTGCCGAAGTTCCGTGCGGGGCGGGAACTGCGCCACGTTCGAACGCACGAACATACCCGCCTCCTGTTCGGGGTCGTCCTTATAATAGGAGTCGTAGTCCCAGTAAAAATCGGTTTCGGCCGCCGTGGCGAGGAACCCGAAGAGGCGCTTCTCGCACTCGGAAAGGGCGTTGAACCCCGCCACGACATAACGCCGGGGCTCGGGGAAGGCGAACCCGCCCCCGCGGATGCGGTCGGCGGCGGCGCGCTGCACCATGCCGTTGTAGGCGATGCCGAGCGACGAGAGACGCTCCCGGAAGCGGCGGTAGATGGGGCCGAGGGTCTTCCAGATCGCCAGGAAACGGCGTTTCTCCTCCGAAAGGTCGGCCTGCTCGCCGAACGAGGACCAGAACGAAAGGATGCGCAGCTGCGCGGGCGTGAGGTAGGAAATATCGGCTTCGATCTCCTTGATCTCCGAGATGTTGCGGAACAGCATCTGCGCGTCGATCAGGTATTTGTCGATCGTATCGAAGTCCGTGAGGAGCATGTCGCCCCAGAAATAGAACTTGTCGAAAGGTTCGTTGTGGTAGGCCGAGTAGACTTTGTAGAGCTCCGTGATGAGCCGCACGCGGTCGCCCGTATGCAGCCCCGATATTTCGCCCGTCAGGTCGTCGATCGTCACCCATTCGGGCTGCCACATCGGCCGCCCGGCGATACGCCCCAGGGCATCGACGAAAAACAACCGCGCACGCCGCGACGGGAAGAGCACCGCCCGATCGGACAGTCCCTCGCCATAGCGCGCATACAGGTCGGCGGCCACCTCCTCCAGAAATCCCTTCATAGCAGTTCGGACAGCCCCGGCGACTTTCCCGGCGGTATCGTCCGCCCGGAATCCGGAAGCCCCCTTCGCATTATTGTTCCGTGAGACTATTCTACGTGGCTGATCTCACCGCCCATGAACTTGGCGCCGCCGCGCACGACGGCAGGCTGCCCCTTATAGGTAATACGGGCGTTGGTCGTGGTCTTGCCGATGAACCGGTCGGTGATCCACAGCGACACGTCGGCCTTGCTCTGGGCATTGACCTCGGCCGACATCACCTCCAGCCCCGAGGCCGCGACCCTGCCCGTCGAGGCGAACAGCGTCAAGTAGCCCGCCTTGCCGGTGAGCGTCGCGCTGCTGCCGCCCGTGAGCTCCATCCTGAGGTCTTTGACATCGAACGCCGCCGTGAGCGACGCCTTGCGCCCCAGGGTCAGGTCGAGCAGCACTGCATCCACCGTTCCCTCGAACACGGCTGCGGCGCCCGACAGCGAAACGGACTGCAACGTATTGTAATAGACCGTCACCTGGGTGCGGTCGGGACGGCGCGAATCATACTTCTCGCTGATACGCAGGGTTTTGTCCTTCACCTCGGCGCGGAATTTCGAAGTATAGGAGCCTTTCGTGTCGTATACGATCTTGGGGGCCTCGGTGTCGGGGACTTTCACGAATTTGATATCCAGGTCGGCATCCACCGCGACGGCCTCGAACGTGGTCAGCCACTCGTTATGTTCCGTAGGACTTGCGGCACCCGCCTCCTGTGCACGGCCGGAGGCTGCGAAAACCAGCATCACGGCGCTCAGAATCATCTTCTTCATACATTGTAGGTTTAAATACGTCGCTAAAATACAAAATTATTGCGAACCCCGGTTTGCCGTTCGGGATTTGTTTTGTACTTTTACTACCTAAAACGACATTTCGGACAGTGAGGGCGAGAATTTTGAATGCAAGCGCAGGGTCGGGCAAGACCTACCAGTTGGCGTACAAATACGTGCGCGACGTGGTCGAACAGCCCGGCATTTACCGCCACATCCTCGCCGTGACCTTCACCAACAAGGCCACCGAGGAGATGAAATCGCGCATCCTCAAGGAGATCCACCTGCTGGCCTCGGGACAGCCGAGCTCCTACCTCGACAACCTCTGCCGCGAATTGTCGCTCGATGCCGCCACGGTGCGCCGACGCGCCCGGGAGGTGCGGTCGAAGATCCTGCACGACTATTCGCGCTTCACGGTGCTGACGATCGACACCTTCTTCCAGCGCATCCTGCGCGCCTTCATCAAGGAGCTGGGCATCGACCTCAATTACAACGTCGAGATCGAAACGGCCTCGGTGCTGACCAAGAGCGCCGACACGCTCATCGAGCAGATCACCACCGACCGCGACCTGCAGCGCTGGCTCACGGACTTCGTGCAGGAGCGCATCGACGAAGGCAAGAAATGGGACATCCGCGACGGCATCCTCACGCTGGGCGGCGAGCTGTTCAAGGAGAAAAACAAGGACGCACTCTCGGCGGCCCGCCCGCGCGAGGAACTGGCGCGTATCGTGGGCGAAGCCACGGCGCACGCCGCGGCGACCAAAAAACGGATGCAGGACGCTGCGGCCGAAGCCGTACGGATCATCGGGGACGCAGGCGCCTCGGTCGCCGACTTTCCCTACAAAGGCTCGGGCTTCGCGGCCTATTTCTACGCCGTGGCGGGCGGCAGCTTCGAGCGCTACGGAAGCCGCGCGGAGGCGGCCTGCACCAGGGACGAGGCGTGGGGAAAACCCGGCAGCACGGCACAGGGGCTGCGTTCCCGGCTGCAACCCCTGCTGCGCGAAATGTGCGGCCTCTACGATGAGAACGTCCGCGCGTGGAACACCTGCGACCTGCTGCGCGAGAACTACCGCAGCTTCGCGCTGCTCTCCGACCTCTATGCCAAGGTGCAGCAGATGTGCGACCAGGAAAACATGATGCTCCTCTCGGAGACCAAATACATCCTCTCGGAATTCATCGGCCACAACGACGCGCCGTTCATCTACGAGAAGGTCGGCAACCGCTTCGAACACTTCATGATCGACGAATTCCAGGACACCTCCGTGAAGGAGTGGGAGAATTTCCTGCCCCTGCTGCAAAACGCCATGGCGCAGAGCGAGGCGACCTCGGTGCTGATCGTGGGCGACATCAAGCAGTCGATCTACCGCTGGCGGGGCGGCGACTGGAAAATACTCCACTCGCAGGCGCAGCGGGCGCTGGGCGCGGACAGCACCGAGCTGGTCAACCTCACGGAAAACTACCGCAGCCTGCCCGCCGTGGTGGATTTCAACAACAAGGCCATCGGCCGCGTGGTCGAAGCCGACAACCGGGCGCTCAACGCGACGCTGGACGAAGCCGCGGCGCGGGGCGACATGGATGCCCGCACCGCCGCCGGGCTGCGCGACACACTGTGCGACGCCTACCGCGAACATGCGCAGACACCCCGCCGCCTGGGCGGGAGGCCGGGCTATGTTTCGGTGGAGACCTTCGCCGAACGGCCGCCCGTCGTGGAGCGCATCTGCGAGGTGCTGGACAAGGGTTTCCGTCCGTGCGACATCATGATCCTGGTGCGCGGGGCGACCGACGGCGCCAGGGTGGCCGCCGAGCTGCTGGATTTCAAACGCCGCAACGACGACCCGCGCTACCGGTTCGATGTGATGACGCAGGAAGCGCTGATCGTGGGCAACGCCCCCGTCAGTTCGTTCATCGCCGCGGCGCTGCGCCTGTCGCTCAACCCCGACGACTCGCTCAGCCGCGCCGTCTACAACCACTACCTCGGCCGCGGGTTCGACCGCCCGCTGCCCGGGGACGAACGCACCTTTTTCCGTTCGATCCGGCTGCTGTCGCCCGAGGAGGCGTTCGAGCGGATCGTCATGCGCCACGCGCTGCACGACGACAGGCAGCAGACGGCCTACCTGCAAGCCATACACGAACAGATCATCGGCTTCTGCGCCAGCAAGATCGCCGACATCGCGCTGTTCCTCGACTGGTGGGAGCAGCAGGGGCAGAACCGGTCGCTGAGCGTCGACGAAAGCGCAACGACCGTCGAGATCACGACCATACACAAGGCCAAGGGGCTCGAAAAGCGCGTGGTGCTGATCCCCTGGTGCTCGTGGCAGCTCGATCCCAAGTCGGGCGGCAACGTGACGAACATCGTCTGGGCCGAGGCGCAGGGCGATGCGGGCGCCGTCGGGCGCTTCCCGGTGAAATACAAGAAGGCGATGGCCGAATCGGGCTTCTCGGCGGAGTACTACCGCGAGCTGGTCTATTCGCACGTCGACAACATCAATCTGCTGTACGTGGCCCTGACACGCGCCGCCGAGTCGCTGCACGTCTTCATCCCCCGCAAGGGCGGCAAGAGCGTCGGCGGGCTGCTGCTGCAAAGCATCGGAGCCGACGGCGACAAAGCGCTGCTCGACGGCACCGAAGGGCGCCGCACCGCGACCGAGGAGGGCGAAAGGTTCGAATTCGGGCTCTTCACGGGCCCCGTGCCCGGCGGCGGCAAAGCTTCCGACGGCAGGCACGTCGTGCTGGAGAACTACCCCACGGCACGCGCCGACCTGCGGCTGAGGCTCCCCTCGCAACGTTATTTCGAGGAGGAGGACGAGGTGGAACTCTCGCCCCGCAATTTCGGCATCCTGATGCACAAGGCCTTCGAGGAGGCCGACGACCGGCAACAGATCTACGAGGCCGTACAGCGGATGCGGGACGACGGCACGCTGTCGCCCGGCGAAGCCGAAGCGCTGCGGGGGATGATCGCCCGGGCGCTGGCGCACCCCGTCGTGGGCGAATGGTTCGGGGGCGGCTGGCAGCGCGTGCGCAACGAGAACGAGATCATCGTCCCCGGCGCCGGGTCGACCCGGCGCCCCGACCGCGTGATGATCCGCGGCACGCGGGCCGTGGTCGTCGACTACAAGTTCGGAAACCGCGAACCCGGACGCTACCGCCGCCAGGTGGGCGAATACCTCGGCCTGCTGCGGCAAATGGGCTACACCGAATGCGAAGGGTACCTGTGGTACGTGAAACTGGGGAAGATCGAAAAAGTGGAAGGATAAGATGAACGAAACCATCGGCATCATACCGCGTGCGTTCCGCCGCCGGGGGGTGTGGGTCGCCTGCACGCTCCTGCTGCGCGCAGGGCTGAATTTCCTCGGGCTGGCCATGCTGCTGCCCGTGCTGGCGCTGGTGCTCGACCCCGGCAGCCTCGAGGGCGGCGGGATGCTGGCACGCGCCTACGACGGGCTGGGCTTCGCCTCACAGCGCAGTTTCGCGCTGGCGGTCTGCGCGGCCGTGGTGGGCGTGATCGTCCTGAAGAGCCTGCTCGGGCTGTGGCTCGCCCGCGTCGAACGCAATTATATCTTCGCACTCTACCGCACGCTCTCGCGGCGGCTGCTCGTCACCTACCACGACCGGGGGCTGCCGTTCGTCAAGGCGTCGAACTCGGCCGTACTGGCCCGCAACGTCAACGTCGTCTGCCTGGCCTTCGCGGCGGGCGTGCTCAAACCCGCCGCCGCCATCGCCGCCGAGGCGATGCTGCTCGTGCTGCTGTTCGGGGCGCTGATGTGGTACACGCCCCTCGCGGCACTGCTCGCCCTGGCGGTCTTCCTGCCCTCGATCTGGCTCTATTACGGACTGGTGCGCAACCGCATCAACCGCTACGGGGAACTGGAAAACAAGGCGCAGCGCGAAAAGGCGCGGCTCGTGGCCGAGACCTTCCGCGGCTATGCCGACATCGAGATCAACAATGCCTTCCCGATGATGCTCCGCCAGTTCGACCGGGCGATGGATCAGGTGATCCGCACGCGCCTGCGCGAAACGGCGATCGGGCTGCTGCCCCAGACCTTCACCGAGGTCGGGCTGGCCGTGGGCATGGCCCTGCTCGTGGCACTGAGCCTCGGCGACGGCGACGGGCGGGCGCAAATGCTGTTCGGCGTATTCGCCGTGGCCGCACTGCGCCTGATGCCCTCGGTGCGCAACATCATGACCGGCTGGACGGCCATCAAATACAACCGCTACACGATTGGCATCCTGCGCGACGCCGCTGCGGACTGCCCCCTGGCGCCGGCTACCCCGAATCCGGGGAAAGCGGCTACCCGGAGCACCCGGGACTCCGCGGACACCGCCCCGGCCTGCGGGAAAACCCCGGAGGCAAGCCCAGTTCCCGGCACCTCGACAAATGCCCCGGGACAGCACAACACCCCGGAACGACATAATATCCCCGGACGGAGCGACACCCCTGAACAGCACAGCACCCCGGAACAGCACACTTTCCCCGGACGGAGCGATACCGCAGAGTGCCGGGAGACGCCCGCCCCATCCGCCACTCCCGGCCCGCACAGCACACCCGCCGCAACCGTTGCCGCCGGCAATTCCGGCACTCCCTGCAATCCCGGCACTCCCGGGAACCCCGCCGCCGATAGTATCCGCACCCCCGAAAAACTGCCCTTCAACCGCGAGATCGCCGTGCGCGACCTTAGGTTCCGCTTCGCGGACGGCGGGCGCGAGCTTTTCCACGGCCTTTCGCTGACGATCCGCAAGGGCGAGCGCATCGGTATCCGCGGAGCCTCGGGCGCCGGGAAAACGACGCTCTTCAACCTGCTGCTGGGACTGTACGAGCCGACCGGGGGTGAAATCGTCATCGACGGCACGCCGCTTACGGCGGCCAACCGCCGGGCATGGCAGAACCGCATCGGGTACGTCTCGCAGAGCCTCTTCATCGCCGACGGCAGCTTCGCGGCCAACGTCGCGCTGGGCATCCCCGCCGGGGAGGTCGACCGGGAGCGGGTCATGCAGGCGCTCCGCGCGGCACAGCTCGGGGAGCTGGTCGCCGGGCTGGCGAAAGGGATCGACACCCACGTCGGGGAGTGCGGCTGCCGCCTCTCGGGCGGACAGCGCCAGCGCATCGGCATAGCCCGTGCGCTCTACCGGCAGGCCGACGTGCTTTTCTTCGACGAGGCGACCTCGGCGCTCGACAGCCGCACCGAAGAGGAGATCAACCGCTCGATCGCCGGGCTCGCGGCACGGGATGCCGGGCTGACACTGGTCGTCATCGCCCACCGCGAAAGCTCGCTCGAATACTGTAACAGGATCATAACGATAGGAGAATAAAACATGGAATACCTCATAGCCGGCATACGCATCGACATCCCGCACCGGTTCACGACAGGCGCCTTCGGCATGGCGCTGGCACCGTTCGCGGCCGGAAACAAAACGGAAACGGACGCCGGCAGCAACCGTATGGCGGGCCCCGTGCCCGGAACGGCGACAACCGCAGCGCCCTCCCCGTCGGAAACACCGGGGACGGAAAGGAGTGCACCCCGCCCTGCGACATCCCCGGCGGGCACGGCACAACCAGACCTCATCCTGCGCACGGGACTGCTCGCCGGCGACACGGCCGGCTATTGCGAACTCGACGCATTCGACTTCACCGACGCCGATGCCGACTGCCGTTTCGGCCGCGACACGGAGGGCTACCTGCTTACCATGACACCCCGCGACGGCAGCGCCCCGGCACGGTTCCACAAAGCCTTCGGCAGCCCCGACGCCACGAGCGACATCACCCCGGAGCACAATCCGGCGCTGTTCCGCTTCGGGCTGTGGACGATGTTCAACATCGCCGCGCTGGAACGCCGGGCGGTAGCCGTACACTCGTCGGTGATCAGCCTGGACGGGCGCGCCGTACTCTTCCTCGGCGAATCGGGCACGGGAAAGAGCACCCACACGCGCCTGTGGCGCGAGCATATCCCCGGGGCACGCCTGCTCAACGACGACAGCCCGATCATCCGGATCGCCCCGGAAAGGGCTGCCGAAGCGGCAAGTGCTCCCGCGGCAGACACGATTCCCGCCCTGCAAGGCGTTCTCGCCTGCGGGTCGCCGTGGAGCGGCAAAACCCCGTGTTACCGCAACGTGAGCAATCCGATAGCGGGCATCGTGCGGCTTTCGCAGGCACCGCAGAACCGCATCCGTCGCCTGCGTCCCATCGAAGCCATCGGGGCGCTGCTGCCTTCGTGCCCGCCGTCGTTCGCACACGACGAGCGGCTGGAAGACGCCATCTGCCGCCTCGTATCCCAAATCGTGGCGCAAGTCCCCGTCTACCACCTCGAATGCCTACCCGATGCCGCGGCAGCCCGTCTCTCCTGCCGCACGGTATTCGGTGACGACGCCCCAAACACCCTCCGCTGATGCTGCTGACCAACCGCCTTTTCTTCGAACAGGTCGAAGCGATGCTCGCCGAAGGACACGAAGTCCAAATCCGCATGAAAGGGCACAGTATGCGGCCGCTGCTGCGCAACGAACGGGACATCGCCGTACTGACCCCGATTGCGAAATATGCCCCGGCACCTGTCCCGGCAGCCGGGGCATCGGCGGATCCCGTCCCCGAAACCTGCGCCGCCGACGGCAATGCCAGCACCGCCCGCCAGACCCGATTTTCCGGCGACACCCCCGGCACGGCACCCGACCTGCACACACCCGCCTGCGGCACCCGCCATCCGGCTTCGCCGCCGAGCGGCATCGGCGCCCTGCGGCCGGGCGACGTCGTCTTGTTCCGCTGCGAAGGGCGCCATATCCTGCACCGCATCGTCGGGATCGAAACAGGCGTCCGCTGCGAAGGGAACCCCGTATGCGCACCAGCCGCAGGGAATGCCCCGTCCCCTGCGGCATCCGCGGAAAACCCCGCAGAGAGGGATTCCGCCGCGGGGACGCTCCGTTTCACCCTGTCCGGGGACGGTAATTACCGCACGAAGGAGCATTGCCTCGACGAGGATATCGTCGCCGTGATGACGGCTGTCATCCTGCCGTCGGGACGCATCGTCCGCACCTGCTCCCGCCGCTGGAAACGGCGGTCGCACAGGTGGCTGGCACTCCCCCAGGGCGTGCGGCGTTTCGTCCTCCGGGTCATGTGGCGGCTCGGAATCCGGTAACCGGAATCCGGCCGGTTGATAAATGCGGCAGCCTGAAAACGGCAGCCTGAAAAAAGATTACGGCCGCCGATAAAAAGAAGGCCGAAACCCGACAAAGTTTCCGGGGATTTACAAAGCAATGCTGTAACTGAATGAGTTACGGCATTGCTTTTTTATGAGGTAATGATTTAGAAACGCAAGTCTCGAATAAACTTACATCGAGGTTCATCCTGTCAAACAACTCTATACAAATATACGAAATATCTGATAAAAAAAGCAAATATGATTTTTATTACTCCATTTGCCGATTTATGGCGGACATCAGCGTCACCGTCGATCATTTTTTCCTTTGAGCGGACTGGAACGGTCTGGAGCGGACATAGGAATCGTTTTCTGAAGGCTTGGATTATCTTGCACATCCTTAACGCAGAAATCACCTAAACCCTCAGCATTATGGATTGCGTCCTTATGGAAACGAGCGCCTATAAAGAGTTGCAGGCGCACCTTCAACGTCTTCTGGAGCGAGTGTCTGCGCTCCATTCCCTCTCCGCCCAACCGACAACTGTCCGGTGGCTTACGGCCGAGGAGGTCTGCAAGGCCTTGAGCATCACCAAGCGGGCCTTGCAATACTACCGCTCCGCCGGCATTATCCCTTATACAGCATTAGGGAATAAAGTACTGTTCCGGGACGACGACATCCGGCATCTCCTGGAAAAGAATCTGATAAAAAGCCTGTAGCATGCCCGAAGAGATCATCACCCGCGACAGCGCCGCGTTCAAGGAACTGTACCGCGACATCGTCAAAGCCATCCGGGCTGTCGATATTCTGATCGACACGCACCGCCCGACCATCGGAAATGAACTGTACCTGACCAGTGAGGAGATTTGCAGCATCTTCAGCATCTCGAAACGCTCCTTGCAGAATTACCGGGACAACCGCCAAATCCCTTATACTACTCTTGGTGGAAAGATTCTTTATCCACAGTCCTCGCTTTATAAACTGCTGGAACAGCATTATATGAAAGCGCAGCGCTGATGTAGCCTGTATAAGGGGAAGATCAAATCACTCTTCCCCTCCTTTTTTGGACGTATAACTGATATAGTTGCTCGGATGGATCACGCATATCTGCCCATCCGGTGTCCCGAAATCAATGAGGATCGGATATTTGTAAAGCGGAAGATAGTATTTCTTTCCGAAGGACTTGCGGATTGCCTCCGCAGCCAGCAGGATTCCCGATTCGGCCGTTATGGGACGATCGTATCCGGGATATAGTCGCATGATCTCCATGCGGCATTTATTGATGTCGTCGAGCGTAAAGACCTCTCCGCGGATGATGCGCAGCAGACGCAAGGTAAGTTCGTATTCGCGGGACAGATTTCGACGTTGGTCGTCGTTTGTAGCTTCCTCCAACTCTTTCTTCAACCGTTCGGCTTTTTCTTCGAATGTGGCCATATTTATAGTTCTTTTTGTGTAATGATTCTGTTGTCGGCAAGGGGCAGTAAAATTCCGAGGCCTTTGCCGTCATTCATCCTGCGGCAGAAAATCCCGGACGTATTTCCTGGCCGTGTAAATGTCGCGTTCGATGGTAAGTCCGAACGGCAGACGAAGAGATGCCAGCTCGGAGAGCATTAGGTAGCCCCACTCCCATTCGTAGATATGGCAATAACCGAACAGGCGCCAGTCGTCGCCTTCACGTTCGGCTTCGGTAATGAGCCATGTCCCCGTACCGCAGGGGTTGAAATATTTGACGAGGACTTCGGCATCCATTCCTTTTCCATCCTGTGAGTGGAAAGGGTGTTTCTCGAATTTCGAGATAATTTCTTTCGTGAGCAGTTTCATAAGAAATAATATTTTGACTGTCCGGAACGCCCGGACAGCAAGAGACGAATAGCCGCTGCATGCGACAAAGACAAGGCGAAGACCTTGGCGTGTCGTCCGCAGCGGCTATCTTGCTGGACGGGTCGGCGTAAGAAAAAATCATTTACAATCCTTGTTCACAGCAGGATAAATGGTTATCTTTGTTATGGACTACTCTAAATGACAAGCAGATGATGAATCGGATCATATTAATCGGTAACGGCTTCGATCTGGCGCACGGACTGCCGACGAGTTATGCGGATTTTATTCGTGGATACAATATCACTTTGAAATTAGGATTGCTGGAGGGTGAATATGAGCGATATGATGGTCTATGTTCTGTCAATATTTCTGATCCGGAGGATAGGAAAACCCTGGAACAGTTTCGCTGGATGTTGCAAGATAATACGTTTCGGTTTATACGAAATTTGGGAGAAATAACACCAGCAGAACAATATGATCATTTCGTCAGTGATCATTTAATTTATGAAAGTAAGTTCTTCGAAACAATAAATAAAGCCGTCGAATCAAAAAAATGGGTAGATATCGAGGGAGAATACTATTCACTGCTCAAAAAAGTTTTCAAGGACAAGTCTTGTAAGTATGGAGATCCCATTCAACTCAATGAAGAACTGGAATTGATAAAGGGGGCTTTGACGGGCTATCTAAAATCTGTTCAAAAGCATTATATCAAATCAGAGTTAAGGAATCCGGATATTGAACAAATTATTCATGAGCCATTTAACTTTCGTGATGTCGCCGTGAGTGCTCAAAAGCAATTTCTGGAATATATCGTGAACAAGTGGGCCGAGAAAAACAGGATTGAATCGACAGGCGAAGAAACCAAGGCGGATGAGAGTTTCGCTGCAATAGCATCAAACCTCGTAACAAACTGGGAAAATGAAGGGCTGAAGTCCAAATTCATTGAAGAAATTAAAAACGGCAATGGTGCAGTTTGCGACGAATTTGCATATCCGGAGAGAACCCTATTATTGAACTTCAACTATACGAAGACTGCCGACTTATATCTTCCAGCAAATTCAGACATTCCCGTAAATCATATTCACGGAGAATTGGATAATGAGCAGAATCCTGTTATTTTCGGTTATGGGGACGAACTGGACGAGGATTATAAGACTATTTCGAATCTGAATGATAATAGCTACCTAACCAATATCAAATCTATCCGTTATCTGGAAACGGACAATTACCGTCAATTACTTCAGTTTATTGACACCGGTCCCTATCAGATCTATATCATGGGGCATTCGTGCGGCAATTCGGACCGCACATTGCTCAATACTTTATTCGAGCATAAAAATTGTGTATCGATAAAACCTTATTATTACGAATGGACTGACGAAGAAGGAGGTCATAGCGATAATTATATCGAGATCATCCAGAATATTTCGCGTAATTTCAACTCCATGCAGTTGATGCGCGACCGTATCGTAAATAAACGTAAAAGAAAAAGGCAAGGTTAATGATAATACAGCAAAAATGCAGTCCACTAATCAGTTAGGTGTTTAGCTCATAATACTGCATAAGCTGAAAAAGGAGGTTCGATAAAAGTTGCGAAAGACTTCAGTTCCCATATCGTTACTGATATAATAGGAACAAGAAACGGTACAACAGGTTATATTTCAGTAATTTGCACAATTTTTCATACTTGGAGACAACTCGCTTGATATTAACTTTGTAACAATCAAAAAAGTATGAAAACGAGTATGAGCAGATCGACTTTCAAAATCCTCTTCTACGTGAAGAAGGGCAGCGAGAGAGCCAACGGCTATCTCCCCCTGATGTGCCGTCTTACGGTGGACGGCGAAATCAAGCAGTTCAGCTGCAAGCTGGACGTACCCCCGAAACTTTGGGACGTGAAAACGGCACGTGCCACCGGCAAGAGCGTCGAGGCACAGAAAATCAATGCGGCGGTTGACCGGATACGTGTGGACGTGAACCGTCGTTACCAGGAACTGATGCAGTCCGACGGCTATGTCACTGCTGCCAGGCTGAGGGATGTCTACCTCGGACTGGGCGTGAAACGGGAGACTTTGCTGAAACTCTTCGAACAGCACAACGAGGAGTTCATCAAGAAAGTGGGACACAGCCGCGTACAGGGGACATACAACCGCTACCGTACCATATACAAGCACCTGTGCGAGTTCGTCCCGAAAGTGTACCGACGTGACGACATCCCCCTGAAGGAACTCAACCTGACCTTCATCAACAACTTCGAGTATTTTCTGCGTACGGAGAAGAAATGCCGCACCAATACCGTATGGGGTTACATGATCGGGCTCAAGCACATCATCTCCATCGCCCGCAACAGCGGTGCACTTCCCTTCAATCCCTTCGCCGGGTACATCAACTCCTTCGAGAGCGTTGACCGGGGCTACCTGACGGAGAGTGAGATACAGACGCTGATGGAGGTCCCGGTGAAAAGCGGGACCTGCGAACTGGTACGTGACCTCTTCATCTTCTCGGTGTTTACCGGACTGGCATACGCAGACGTGAAGGCGCTGACGACTGACCGGCTCCAGACCTTCTTCGACGGCAACCTCTGGATCATCACCCGCCGGCGGAAGACGAACACCGAGTCCAACATCCGCCTGCTGGACGTTCCCAGGCGCATCATAGAGAAGTACAAGGGGCTGTCCAAGGACGATCATGTATTTCCGGTACCGAGCAGCAGCAGATGCAACGTCATATTGAAGGAACTTGGTAGGCAGTGCGGTTTCAAGATACGGCTGACCTACCATGTTGCCCGGCATACGAACGCCACCACCGTGCTGCTCTCGCACGGTGTGCCCATCGAGACCGTAAGCCGTCTTTTGGGTCATACGGATTTGAAAACCACCCAGATATATGCCCGGATAACCAACCAGAAGATCAGCAGCGACATGGAAGTCCTGTCCCATAAGCTGGAAAAGATGGAGAAGGAGATATGCGATGCCATCTGAGGGAAGGCATTTACGGGACGAGTGATTTTTCCCCTTCTTCATCAAAGTTCCGCCGTCCCCGCGGATCTGCGCGTTTTCCCTCCGGTTTCCGGCAGAAAATTTCCGTACGGTGAAATTTTCTGCCGGAAAAACGCTTCGAATGCGCGGGTGACGGACGGGAAAATTGATTCAGAAGGCGAAAACTGCGACCGACGTAGTGCATGTGCGACAAGGAAAAAGGAAAAGAATTGTCCAGGAGCCCCTTTTCATGTCGGGATACGGCATGAAAAGGGGCTCCGGCTGTGGTGAAGGCTCTCCTGCTCCCTCTGCATTGCATGTACGGGTGGTTTTGCCCATATCCACGTCCGCCGGTATTGCTTCTTTTCCGACAGCCGACCATCCTGTCACTTCCCTGTAATCCTCCTCAAAATCAACACCGCCGTATAAACTGCATGAAAACCCGGGCACGCTTCCTGTTTCCAATCCCATATCCATTCCTTCCGCAACATCACGTATTGCCGTTCTCATTTCATATCCTTGAATATTTCTCCAAACATACCGAAGACAGAAAAGCTGCATGGAATCTAAATTCTCACCGGACAGACAATAGATAGAAGGAAGTAATCTGTCATCCTCATTTCTTGCGGCAAAAATAGTTGTTTTTCAGGCCGGTCCCGCAAGGCGGCCCTGCGGGCTGGTTGCTCGTGAAAAAATCTTCCTCACGCTTCGCGTGAGCGTATTTTTTCACGGCAAGCCTTGCCGGAGACCGCCGAAAAACAAACTGGAGGAAGCACAAGAAATAAGAATGCCTACCCGTGTAGGCCATGTATAACGTACAAATGTACGACTCAAAAAAAACATAAGGCTATGGCAGACAAGAGCGCAGAAAAGGAAAGACTGTTCAACGAGTGGTTCACAAAATCCTATGACAGGTTGAGAGGGACGTTACGCCGGTACGGAATGCTGGACGAGGACAATTTCCATGACACCTACCTTTTCGTAAGAAGGCAGGTGCTGGTTCCCGGAAAGGACATAACGGACTATGACGCGTATTTCATCGGATGCTACAAAAAGGCGGCCCTGGTAAAGATTAAAAGGGAGAACCGGTATGCACACCCTGAAGATGATTTCTTCCTCCGATGTGGCGAGGAGGCAAAATTCCTTTCCGAGGACGACCTGAACGGGTGCGAGAGGCTGGTTAAGGACATACTGCGTTTCGTAAGGCAGAAGTTCTCCTACGAGGAATACCGGATGTTCATGCTCAGGTTCTATGAGGCGCAGTTCTCGTTCAAGGCACTGGCGGAATGCATGGGTATCTCGGCATCGGCCATATCGCAGAAAGTATGCAGGATAGTGGACGCGGTACGTACCCACAGCGGTTTCGCATGGAGAAGCCGGATGCTGGCGGTGGAAAGCTTCATGTATTGAAAAACGAAAACAGTTCAACCGATAAAAGAAAGACAATTATGGCACTGATAGTATACAACAGGGAAAACTCCCGTCCGCAGGAAGTCACATACAAGGGAAAGCGGACCATCAACCTTGACAGCAGGGGAACCGTCTATCTGTCAAAGACGATGTCAATCGAATTGGGAATCCTCGGCGGTGGACGGGTGAACTTCGCCCACGATGACGAGACGGGTGACTGGTATATCTGCCGGGCCGACGACAGCGAGGGGTTCATCGTCTGGAAGGATAAAAGATGCGCAAGGTTCTCGGCCGGGTTTATCGTGCAGAGGCTCATGCGGCAGGCGAAGGTGGAGAGGAAGAGCGTGCAGTTCATGATGGCGAGGATGCCGGTAGAGATTGGCGGGGTGGCCTATTACAAGATACTGCTCTCGAATCCGATACTCAGATAGAGGCATGGGCCGGAGTAGTCCGGCTGTATATGACATGATGGAGACAGGCGCATCCGACGGGACAGGAGCCCGGAGGGTGTGCCTGTTTTTATGCGCCGCCATGTTTACACACGGACATGCGGTTGTCACCGGCCGGCATAAGGTCACTCCGGCAAGACCGGGAAACAACATTGCCGGCGGATAATGATATCAGTACGGGATGTGCCGCCATTACAGGAACGGACCGTTCCACCGATACACGGGCAGCCCGCCCCAATTTCAGAATAACATAATGACATAATAAAATAAGGGTCTTTTTTTATAATGGAATCCCCGTATCTTATTGCCATACCGGAAAAATGTTTCCATGTCCCGCCATGTTATGCCAATGTCGTCACCGGATCATAATTTATAAAGAAAACACTCTGTGTATAAATACTTTATGAGCAAATTAAAGTCGTTCATCCGGTGGAAAGAAAACGAAGGGACGGCCGGTATGACAACCGCCCGCCCCTTCATTCACGATCCCGTACGGAACTTTTCTAAAGTTCCTCCGGTCTGGTTCTCGCCTCCCTGTAGCAGCCGTCAAGCAGCTTCTCGATGTCGGAAGAACGGTACAGTATCTTGCCGCCTAGCCGGGTGAAGGCAAGCAGACCGCTGTCCCGGTACTGTTGCAGGCTGCGGCGGCTCACTTTCAGCTTTTCAGCCAGTTCGCGGTCCGTATAGAAGTTCTCGCCCGCCATCGCCGGTGACCTGCCGGCAAAGAGACGCTCCATGGAAACGGAGAGACGCTCGACGGTAGAGAAGAACTCTCTTATATGCTCGCTGCTCTCACGGGTGAGCAGACGGTTATCGGTATTCATCATGACTTGATCTTTTTTTGTTCGACATTCGTTTTTCATGGCCTTTCAGATCGACCTTCCCATACTTTCAGCCCGCTTGCGGCGCTCCTCCACTATCCGGATGATACTTTCCACGTCCCCGGGCTTGTAATAAGTCTTGTGACAGATCTGTGTGTATGCCAGCGTGCCGTTGTCACGGAGGGTCTGCAGGGTTCTCGGGCTGACCTTCAGCAGCAGGCACACCTCCTGGTTGTCCAGCCATTTCTTCTCCTCTATGTCGCCGTACAGCCGGCAGAGGGTGTCCAGCCGGTCCGCGAACGTCCGGAAGGCCGAGAGCATCGCCTCGAAGGTTCTTGCCTCAATGTTCACTATTTCCATAATCACTGTAATTTCAGGTTTGACATCTGTTTCATTCTCTCTTCGGATCCGGATTCCGTGCCGCAATTTAGTGAATCCCAGCGGAACATCCTGAATTTCAAGACAGGATGACTACCTTTGACACCATATGCGTGCCTGTTTCATCCGCAAAGTAAATGATTGTTCCCGGATATGGTTCCGGCCCTTCATCAGATGTCATTATATGTCATCAGATGTCCGGAATAGATATTCAATTGGAATCGAAGCGATCTTTCTTTTTCATAAGATGTACTTTTATTGATTTATACAATAGAAAGATGCGCCAAATGTTATCGTGGAGACGCTTATGAACATGACGGATGTCCATCAGTTTTGTCCCATCCCGGTAAAGAGGCCGGTTATCAGGATGTTCTTCCATATCCGGACTGAAAGATGCCTGCCGGACAAACACTGATGCGGGCATCAGTGTTTGTAACCGGCCATTAATAATTATAACCAACCATTAATGACCGGTTATAATCATTAATGGTTGCAATCGGTCTTTAGTGATTGCAACTGCATCCGTAAAGTTCATGCCCTGCTTCCGATGCGTATAATAATGAAGTTCTCACCGTCCGTACACCCTGAAGCAGAGAATGATACAGAAGAATACGCCAACAGAACCCTAAGTGTCGATCCGTCTGTTTTTTATCGTTTTATTTGCCGGCGACAATCGGTTTCCCGGTATATGGGAAACCATCGTATCAACGTAAATCCAAGTTTCTATGAAAGAAGGAAAAGAAGACATGCCCCTTGTGGGAAAAACGATGGCGGAAGGACATACGCACCGTATGGCCGTCCTGTGTGAGAAGTTGGGAAGTACCCTCAGGGAGATACTTGACGGAACCTGCCCACAGCCGGCAAAGCCGGAGAAGGCACCGAAGCGCCCGGCTTTGGAAAAGTATCGGGAAACTTATCTCATTCCCCCTAAAATCAAGGGACCTAAAGCCGTGTTCATCAGTGAGGAAACTCGTAGTGCCCTGGACATGATCGTCCTGAGACTGGGCTGCCGGGGAATGAGCGTATCCGGGCTGCTGGAGAATCTGGCAAGACGGCATCTTGAAACCTACCGGCAAGACATCGAACGCTGGAGGAAACTTTAGAGTACCGGTGACTGTCAGACCGTGTGAATGACTGCCGGTCGTATATCAGCCGGAACGGATGACTGTAGAAAATATATGTACACCTCCGGCGGATATACTTTCATTGCCACCTTCCGGACCAGGAATGGAAACGGTTATCTGAAACCATTGATATTAATATTTCCTGTTGTTTTGAAGGGTGGATTCTGTAATAGTAATAGCAAGGTTATGTTTCCGGATTCCCGAAAACCCTTGCTCCCCAGCGCCCGGCGGTTGCAGGGAGGGTAAATCCACTCCCGCCGGTCGCAGATTTTGGAATGAAAGAAGTACGGACGAAAAAGAAAAAACATATGACAAAGGATATGAATGAGATGAAGAAAAAACGCGGCCGTCCGGCACTGGGCAGGACGCGGAAGCTGACCAAGGGAGTGACAGTGAAGTTCTCCCCCGTCAGCTACGAGGCTCTCAGATTCAGGGCAAGGAAGTCCGGCCGGAGTCTGGCGGTCTATATCAGGGAGGTGGCACTGGCGGCCACCGTTACGGCAAGGCATACGCCTGAAGAGAATGCGCTGCTGCGCAGCCTGGCGGGAATGGCGAACAATCTGAACCAACTGACAAAGCTCTCGCACCAGACAGGCTTTTACAGGACAAGGCTGCTGATAGACGGGCTGCTGGGAAAGCTGAAGCGGATCATGGTCTATCTTCTCGGTATGTTGAGCGACAGTCCTTTCAAGTTCTGACAAACGTTTATTAATGGAATACCCCTTTAAAAGATAATCCTTTAATACACTATTCGCCCATTTCCTAAAAAGGGTTGCGTTCTTGCTATTAACCCGATATCCTATTGACAGAATCGCATCAAGATTATAATATTTAGTAGTATATCTCTGTTTGCCGTCATTACCCATATGTTCCAAAATGGAACATGTGCTATCTATATCAAGTTCGCCGCTTTTGTAAATGTTGTTCAAATGTTTGGTAATAGCTGGCCTTTTAGTCCCGAACAAGTCGGCTATTTGTTCTTGTGTCAGCCAAACGGTTTCATCTTCCAACCTCACTTCCAACTTGACCGCTTCATCCGGCTGGTATAATATGATTTCTCCCTGTTCCATTGCTTACTTACCTTTTCTTAATTCATCAAGCCTCTGCATCGCACCGCTGAACTTCTCACCAAACATCATATCATCGGGCAAAACAAACCAGGTGGGAATACCTCTCGACTGTGGATTACCTATACATTCATCTTGCCCGTTCTGTTTGCGGTAATCGTCCCATTCACTATAAGCGATGTTCCAACGAATACCTAATTTATAGGTATTTTCCCATTTAATAATAGCCAGTGAATAGGCCGGATCATCTTTGCCGTCATAAATCACTTCTACAACTTCAACCACCCCTTTAGGGGAATTTATAAACTTCGGATTTTTATACGAATAAGTGCTCATGTCTTTTATTTTTTATTTATAGCACACAAAGATACTCAAAAACAAATATATACATATATACATACGTATGATTAACGTATAAAAACATTTATGGTTATTCTAATCTTTGATTAATTCCGGTACAGAAACAAAACGTACCGAAAGACGGAAACAGGATTTATTTCGGTACGCTTCCCCGATCGGTACAAAAAACACGCAAAAAACGAGAAATACTACTTTTAGTATTTTAGTATATTAGTATTTTAACTATATTTGCGGACATGACAACCATTTAAAAAACTGAATTTATGAGCAAAGCAAAAGTAATCTCCGTATTGAATCACAAGGGGGGAGTAGGAAAGACCACAACCACGATCAACCTGGGCGGCGCGTTACGTCAAAAAGGGTACAAGGTTCTTTTGATCGACCTTGACGGGCAGGCCAACCTGACCGAATCGCTGGGCTTCTCCGCGGAGCTTCCCCAAACGATCTACGGCGCGATGAAAGGCGAATACGACCTGCCGATCTACGAGCATAAGGACGGTCTTAGCGTCGTTCCCTCCTGCCTGGATCTCTCGGCCGTTGAAACGGAGTTAATCAACGAGGCCGGGCGGGAACTTATCTTAGCCCACCTTATCAAGGGCCAAAAGGAAAAATTCGATTATATCCTGATCGACTGCCCCCCCCCTCGCTGTCGCTGCTCACGCTTAACGCACTGACGGCCTCGGATCGGTTGATTATCCCGGTTCAGGCTCAATTCCTGGCAATGCGTGGAATGGCCAAACTTATGCAGGTCGTCCACAAGGTGCAGCAACGTTTGAACTCGGATCTTTCGATCGCCGGGGTCCTGATAACCCAGTACGACGGAAGAAAGAACCTGAACAAGAGCGTTTCGGAACTGGTACAGGAAACATTCCAGGGCAAAGTGTTCAGCACCCATATACGCAACGCCATTACGCTGGCCGAAGCCCCGACACAAGGGCAGGATATTTTTCACTATGCCCCAAAATCTGCCGGGGCAGAGGACTACGAGAAGGTATGTAACGAACTGCTAACAGAAATAAAGTAACCATATGGCAAAGAAGAACGATTTAAAAAACAGTATGTCGGCCGGGCTGACCGGGGGATTAGACAGCCTGACCCAATCCACGGCCGGGCAAAAAGAGGCTCAAAAGCCGAAGAAAGCGAAAACCGTGCATTGTAATTTTGTCATGGACGAAACCTATCACCAGAACTTAAAGCTGATCGCGATCCGCAAAGGCGATTCGCTAAAATCGGTATTGCAAGAGGCTATATCTGACTACTTGGATAAAAACAGTTCCCTGCTATAACAGCGTATCGGGAATATACAGGGCAAACACTCCACAAAAGAAATTCTCCAGGAAAAAGGTACGCAAAAAGCACCCCTACACATCAAAAAGTATATTGAAAATGCGATTCCCTATAAAAAACCCGTTGGCAGGGTTAATCTTGCGTATGTTTAACCTGCCAACGGGTACGATATTAATAAACGTTTGGATTAAGGTTGGACGTTTACGTCTTTATCTGCATCAACCCAGCCTGTTGTCTCTGCATCAAACTGGATCGGATTCAACACAGCCTCTCCCTGATCATCATAACCACCACCGAAAATCAACGTGTAGATATGACGCTTGCCCTGTTCCCATGTATCTCCGAACGGAACATAAATTGTTTTGTATTCGCTTGCTGAACCCAACAGATAAGCTCCGGACTGCCGGATTTTGCAGGCGATCTCCAGATAACATTGCTTCGCATTATCGGCCTCCAACTTGCTTTTGGTGGCTGTTTCGGAAACTTTCCAAGCAGTCAGCTCCTGTGGTATATTCAGCATAGGAGTATTTGTGGTAATATCGGTAGCTTCGGTATTGCTATTGACCGTGATGTTTGCGTTTTTCACTACGGTAAATGCGTGTGGAAATGCTAAATCAGACGAACTCCAACTTCCCGTTCCATCGGCTGCCGCAGGCAATGTGAAGGCGCCGGCAAATTTGAAATTATGAATCTTGATCACGTCGATGTCCACCTGCATGTTATCGTATTGGGTCTTTGCTTTGAATACGACCTGTGACAGAATATGTTTGAAATTAAATTTCACTATTCCGTTGTTCATGTCTTTTGTCTGGCCTTTGGCCATGGCATACATCACGTCGTAGTTTGCATGAGTAGTACCGCTTCCATACTCATCCATGCAGGTATAACTTATCTTTTGGACATCCTTGGTGGCTTCCCAACTATAAAACACTATCATGTCTTCACTAACCGTTCCGGGATTGAACGCGTAAAAGTCCAAAGCCTCGGTAGGCCAATAACGAAGGTCGTTCGCATCGTCATAATCCCACTTACCATTTTTGTACACGATCTTCACTCCGTCATGTCCAAAATCCGTGTCTACCTTTCCCATGAAGGCAGTACCATCCGTCGTAAAAGCGAACACGTCGAAATCGGTGCTCGTCAAGTTGTCGGGGGTAGTAGGGATAGCCCTCGTTTCCGCCGCATTACTTAACACGTTAAAACCAATCGCATTCCGTGAGGAGGTTTCCACATTCGCAATCTCCTCGTCTGAGCAACCCATGAGTAGAGCTCCAAAGATTGCCCAAAGCATTACTGTACTTTTTTTCATAAATAAAAACAATTTAAATTGATACATATAATTAATTCCAATCAGCAGTTCAACTGCTGATTGGAATAATTAACAAACTCGTATTACAACACTATATCCATATTCACATCATCCCAATCATCAACGTCCACATCAAATCCCGCACCGTCACTTCCCGGCTCGGATGGTACCTCATAATCAAAATTCAACACCAGATGCACATCACCGACATGCCCCGCTACCGGGACATCATGCACTTGGTCGCTCACGTCCTGTTCCAATACAGACATGCTGCCGGAACGGTTCTTGAGATACAGCCGGAAAACATTGGGCTCTCCTTCAAGTGCGGAATGTCCAAACGTATAGAATCCGCCTATAATCTGATTCCGTGAAACCATTCCATCAAAGAGCAGGCTCTCCGAAAGACCGGCGGGCAAACTGTCGCCGGACATGTTAAGCGAGCCGGACATGCCGGAAAGAGCGGCCCGCAAATCCGCCACCCTATCCAGTCCCCGAAGACCGTTCACCTCATACGTGTAGTGACATACCATGTTTACGGGAGTTAGCCGTACTATCTCCGCGCTTCCTCCCGGAATGTCCTTGAGGATAACTCTGTCTATATGGTCGCCACACAGCCAGGGTGGGGTGACAGCCATTGTCCGGTTATCCGGCGACTGAACATCACGCGTATCGGCAGTAAAAAGCGTGTAACTGCCGTTTTCTTTCCAAACCATCCCGTCGGTATCGTAGTTGAAGCAAATTACCCGGTAATCATTCTCGGGGAGCTCCACTTCCCCATCCTCTCCTCCGGGGAAATCAAATATCCACGTGTTGCTTTCATCGTCGGTCGGATAAAATACGACCCTCATGCCTTCAGGCTTGTCATGATTGGAAATCTTGGTCCAGTCGAATACTACCCGCACCTTGGCAAAGTGCGGATGATCGTAACATAAATCCTTATGCTCACAAGCCGTCAGTCCTATCCATAAAAATATGAACACCAGACAAAAGCGTATCCGTATCACTGCCTGCCTCCTTTCTTCTCGTTGTAGTTGCCACGGCCGATCAACCACACCAAAGAGATACCCGCCTTGGTCGGGCCGAACCAGCGGCGGTTTTTAGTGGTCTGCCATACATAGTGACCGTCCAAAGGGATGTACTCCTTGTACGATCCTCCAAGGTAGCCGATTCCCAACGTGAAATCCACATTGAACCGATGTCCCACAGGTAACGAGTAGCCGTAAGCCACGCCTCCCCCGTAACTCCATTTATCCCCCAAGTAACCTTTCCCACCCAATTCGAAATCATAGGTGACGATCTGCCCGTACAATCCGACATGATGCCCGGAAAACGGTTTTTCCACCGCTCTCCGACCGAACCAGCGGCGCAACTCCACATCTCCCCCATAGATACGCCAATAATTATGCTTCCGATCACTTTTCCACCAGGCATACATCCAATTCCCGGCCACAGACCAGTTCTTCCCCAAACAGAACTCAACCCCGATGTCAGGTATCAAAACAGCGTCATAAAGCAAGTTTGTTTTCACCGCCATGCAAAACGGCCGTTTCTTTACCGGAGCTATGACGGTAACGGTATCACGGATGCACAACGTATCACGTGTATGTATATATACCGTATCTCTGACGGGATTTATCGGATCACTATCATAGCATATTTTCACCATCGACGAACGAAGTTTCGGAAAATGGAATTTATACAAATATGAGTATGGCCTCCCCCCTTTCAGTCTTTTCAGTTCTCCCCCCAAATAAGGGCTGTCCTGGTTTTCCAAACGGACGATCTTCTCCAACAAACGAAGGACATCCTCCCTCTCCGGAACATTCACATCCGCTCTCACCATCGTTATAAGTCCGTTCCAGTCGCTTCCCGAAAAATGAAAATCCCTCTCCAATACCGGAATCTTTATATAAGGTGATATATACCGCCACAAAACCTCTGCTCGTTTTTCAGACAGCCTTCCATTCAACAGCCCCCCTCCTTCCGGGGAAGCTCCTCCTATTATTTGAATTTTCCTGATAAGACGGACGGAGTCGTTCAATGCGGAACAGATTTTAGCAAACCGCTCCATCTCGTTCCCATTGTCAAGTAAACATGTATCTATATTTACCTTTCCTTGATGAAAATAGATCCTTACCGAATCACGCTTCTCCTGAGCGGATATTTCTCCGCTTATACTCAACACGAGCACGAACAATACACATAATATAAAAACCTCTTTTCGTCATTTAATCATTTGTTAATATGACAATCCAAACCCAGGCTTTTACACCCCCTTGAATTTCGACCGCAAAAATACACACTTATAAACCAGCTTCCAAAGCAAAAAACAAACATTTTAAACTTATAAATACTTAAAAAGACAACCACACAACAACTACAACACTTACCACAGCAGCCAATCATGCTTACACAACAACTAAAAATACTTAACATCATAAAGAAAAGTACTTAAACATACAAAAAAACAGTTATCTTTGCAAGAAACATCATACTTAATAACACTTAAAACAATAAAATACATGATATTCAGCACAAAAGCCGCCTCTTTTCTAAGTTCAATAAAAACTCAAACTTACGACAAAAAAGAAAGAGAAATGATAATAACGTATCAACAAAAACGAGTCTTTCATCTATCCCTGCTCATGCTGGTCTTATGCGCACCCATATACATATATTCAGTTCCATTTCCCAATGAACAGTTTTATTATATTAACAGCGTATTATTCCTGTTTATCATTATGTGCACTCTCGCTTATTTTAAAAAGAGAGTAAATCTGACCACGACCTTTTCCATTATACTGATAGCCATACATATCGAGATTTTTATCGAAATAATTTATTGCTCAATATGTAGCGGATATGAATATAGTTATCAAAGAGCATTGATAATGAGTAACATTACTATCTCTCTCTTATTTACCATGCTTTCCATCTGTGCCTATATGAGTAATATCTCCATCCTATTGTCCTCCCTTACCATAGCTTCCTATACAATCTGCACACTTATCACCGACGAACCGTTCCTATACAGTTATCTGCCTTTGATCATCATCATATACACCATGATCCCCTTATTAGGAAGATCCTTACACAGTAATATCAGCAGCTTGCTAAAAAGTAGCAACTTGCTAAAAGAGGAAGAGGAAATGCTTTTGAAACGTCTCCAAATGAAAAAGGAAGAACTATTCGCGTTCGCCGAGTTGTTAAGCGAGAATAACCCGGAAGAAAAGACAAGCTCCCTGTTAAACATAATAGGGGAACAATCCAAAGAAAATCTTTTTACAGCCCTTGCCGCATACCAGAAAAAGGAAAAAAGTAAACTTGATACAATCAGGAGAATATATCCCAATTTATCCCCGTCCGAATTAAACATCTGCCGTTTAATACTGCAAGACAAGACCGTCAGCCAAATATGCGAATTATTACATCGGAGTAGCGGAAACATAACCAGCCAACGAGCGAACATACGTGCCAAACTCGGACTGAAAAAAAGCGACAATTTAAAAGAAGCATTACAAGAACGCATGAGGCTGTATGAAGAAGAACACCACCGGCAAGAGGAGTTTTCAGCCATGCGTTAGGGATTGCAGAGTAAAGCCCACAGCCTTTAGGCGAGGACTTGAAACGTAAAGCCCGACCGTCCCACGGGAACGCCCAAAAGAAAAAAAATCCCCCGAACATTCATCCGGGGGACATTCAGGTCGTCACGTCAATTATAATACAGATTAAGATCATCCATACCGATCTCCTTCCCGTCCCGGAAAGAAAGGCTCTTTTTCTCGATCTCCTTTCCGTTCTTGTAAACGGTCACAACCCACTGCATCGGCTCGTTCACGACACCGTCCTCCCCGTCCACGACACTACCGGAAACGGCGAACTCGATCGCCTTTCCCGTCGTGGTTAACGTCACCTTTTCGACGGCCAGTTCTTCATCGCTTAGAATCAACGGGCTTGCGAGGCTTTCCCCCGTCGCCCCGTCTTTCAACCGCGTACCGTTGGCGACTACCACGACCGACTTAATGAAGCTGCGGAAATCTCCCGACTGCTCGATCGTTACCTCATACATCGCCCCTTTTCCTCCCGGTTCGTCGTCGTCCTTGCTGCAACCGACGAAACACAATGCCATGCACACGCATACGGCCGACAAATACAAATACTTTCTCATACCTTCAATTATTTAAGTTTATAAATAGATCACGCACCCCAGGCCGACATGGTTGTTATTCCGGAGAATGGAGTTAAACAACATTTCAAACCTGTATTCGGCAAAAAGAGCCACTTTCGGGCTTAGCAACATTTCCGGCCTTATCCCGACCTCGTATCCATACACGAAAGCCTTGCTTTTCGCCAGGTACACAAGATCGCTTTTCGCCTTGGCTTTTTGGTAGCCGATCGTCCCGGCTGCGATCCCCAGGAGCGAGAATTTCCGTCCTTTCAGGGCGTAATAGGCCAACTCCGGGCCGACCGTCACGGTGTTTGCCTTTACCAGATCCCGGTTTAGATTCCGGTAATTAAGGTTTGCCCCCACCTTGAAAGCCTTGTACACCTTGTTCGAGGGCTGGAACAAAGGATGGGAGAACTGGGGCGGAAACCAGCAGTTCGACTACCTCGAACCCTATGCGGATTTCGATCTGGAGCGAATAGCCGCCTATGCCCGTGAAAAGGGCGTGCAACTGTGGATGCACAATGAAACGGGAGGAAATATTCCTGAGTACGAAGCCGTCCTGGAAGCAGCGATGAGGAGGTATGCCGAACTGGGGGTTCACACGCTCAAAACGGGATATGCAGGGGGATTCAAAGGCGGTTACCTCCATCATTCGCAGTATGGAGTGCAGCACTATCAGCGGGTCGTGGAAACGGCGGCGAAATACCGGATCATGCTCGACGTACACAAGCCGATAAAGGAGACGGGGATACGACGCACGTGGCCCAACATGATGACACGCGAAGGGGCGCGGGGCATGGAATGGAACGCATGGTCGGAAGGGAATTCGGCAGAGTATCTCACGACGCTGCCCTTCGTGAGGATGCTGAGCGGACCGATGGACTACACTCCGGGAATCTTCGACATCGACTATTCCACAGCGAAGGCCGACAAGGGACGGATCGAGTGGAACGGGCCCAACGCGGAATGCTGCATAAAGACCACGCTGGCACGGCAGATAGCAAACTGGGTGATCATATACTCGCCCCTGCAGATGGCCGCAGACCTGATCGAGAACTACGAAGGGCATCCCGCATTCCGGTTCTTCCGCGACTTCGACGCAGACTGCGACTGGTCGAAGGCATTGCAGGGAGAGATCGGCGACTATATCGTCGTTGCAAGACGGGCCAAAGACAGACACTTTCTCGGGGCAGGAACGGACGAGAAGGCAAGGACGCTCGTGCAGAAGCTCGACTTCCTCGAACCCGGAGTGACGTATACCGCGACCATATATGCCGATGCTCCGGATGCGGGGCGCAATCCGGAGGCATACCTGATCGGGAAGCGGGCGGTGACGGCACGAGATACCATACGCATCGAGATGGCTGAACGGGGCGGGCAGGCAATAACTTTTATTCCGGCAGAGAAATAGAAGATGCCGGTGGCACGGGGAGGCCACGACGGAAAGCCGACAGGGAACAATGAGAAACGGGATCTGATCCATATCAGACCCCGTTTTTCGTATCAGGAACGATGTCGTCTTTTTTTACGCCTTTGTTGCATCTGCCGTTGCTGTTCTTCATAAGCCTGCGTGTCGGCCAAATCCAATACCGTATCGACAATGCCAGAAATAGGATTGGCGGCATGGTTTTGCACTTCATGTTTCTGTTCCGCCTGTCGTTCTGCAACCTGTTGCGTCTCTTTCGGAGCCGGATACAATTCATTGAAAACATTGGCCGAAAACTCTTTTCCCAGCACCGATCCGTTGGCAACGATGCCTGCGTTGTGGTCGATGAAGGTCGCACCGTAAATCCTTCCCACGGGATTTATGCGGAACACGACATCGATACCGTCCGCTTTCAACAGTTGCCGAAACTCTTCCCTTGTATTGTCCGGGCTCATGGCGTCTTTGACTGTTTGCCGCAGCCGGTCGAGTGTCCCGTCCTGCTTCAACGCGCTCTTCGACCGCTCATAATACTTTTGAAGGGCCTTATAGCCGACATCTTTTCCGATACGGCTCGATTTGAACGGCGTGCCGATACCGTAGCCATCGTCGGTCATGGCACCGTAAATCACTCCGGCATAGTCCCGTCCGTCGACGGTTCCCGTACGTTCCTCGACCGAAACATTGAGCAGCTCCAACAGGGTGCGGAATTCTCCATACGACGAGCATTTGTAATTTCGCAGACACGACCGGGCGACGGACGAAATCTGTTGCTTGACATTCCCCTCGGAATAATTCACCTTCCGCAGGCCCTCCCTGTCCGTCAGTCCCTGTCCCTTGACGCTCGGATGCAGACCGTATTTCCGCTCCAAGTCACGCAGAATCTCCATCGAGCGCCGGGCCTCGAAATCGTGCGGGAGTTTGCGGCCCTGCTCATCGACACGCAGTGACACGATATGGAGATGCTCTCTGGAAATGTCCTTGTGCTTGAAAACGATATAAGGCTGTTCGCCGTAACCCATGCGTTCCATGTACTCACAGGCGATTTTCCGGAGCTGTTCGTCTGTCAGCCTGTCCTCCGGTGAAGGGTTCAGCGAGGCATGGAAAACCGTGTTCGTAGTCCTGCGGTTGGCTTCGAGATACGGCATGAAGCTCTCCATGCAGGCGTCAATGTCAAGGCGTCCGCATTTATCGTATGGTTCGAGCATCTTCTGCCAGAGGAGCACTTCGGCTTCATCCTTATCCACTTTCTCCTTGTTATAGCGCAAAGCCCCACCGGGCGAGGAGCCCGATCTTATATTCGCAACCACTCCTTAGCCTGTTTTGCGAGGTTGAGAATCTCGATACTGAGGGCTTTCAGTTCGCGGGTTCGCTGCTCCAGCATAGCGATCTGATGCGGGATAGCAACGTTGGAAAAGTGCGCGTTGATGGCTTTTACGATCTGGTTATAGTTGTTCCCGAGCTTTTGAAATTGGAAATAAAAGTCGTTCAGCCGGGCGATGAACTGCACCTTCGAAGGGTCGCGTTTGACGACGACGAACTCCTCGTTGAAGATTCTTTTGACGATAAACCGGCTGCGGTTATGCTCCAATCCTGCCTTACAAAGCATCTGCTTAAAGCGGATATTCTCTTCCGTGGTGAGTTTGAAATTATACCTGTGGACTCTGGGATCTGTCGTTGTCGGGCGTCCGATCCTCTTTTTCGTGGTTGTCATCAGTCTGGTAGTTTAAGTGGCGTGACTCGGGAACGCCACCCAGCCTCGCAGAGCGAGCACCTTTCGTATGCCGAAAAACTTTTCGGCATACAAAGGTACAGCTCGCTCGCCTCAAGTGAGGCGAAAAATCCGCGCCGGAGAATCTCTGACCGAAATTTCGAAAATCCTCCATTACGGCTTCCGGGGTCGGGTCTGTTCCCGGTGCAATATTACAACCGTTTCGGGGCAAAAAAAATCCATCGGTGCGGACTGGAGCGGACTGGAGCGGACTGGAGCGGACATCGGAGCCGGGTTGGAAAATGAAGATGTATATTGCGGCAGAAAGAATTATTCGGATAAACAAACGGATGATTAAGTCGATATTTATCGGGTTCGCTACTCAATCAAACAGACGATTCGATAAGGAAGCGGAGAAGAGCAGAATTAAAAAAATAAATATATAAATAAACCCATATATGTACGATAGTTTATCGAAACAGACATCAATAGAAAACATTACCCATATAAATAATTCTTAACATATTCAAATGATGGAACCTGTAAACATTTCAATCTGCAATCAGAAAGGCGGCATCGGAAAATCCACATTCACGGTATTGCTGGCCAGCTACCTGCATTACACTTTGGGGCATGACGTTCTTGTCGTGGACTGCGACTATCCGCAATGGTCGATCCATGCCCAGCGCGAACGCGAACTGGCAGTCGTGGAGCACAGCGACTACTACAAGCTGATGATGGTACGCCAGTTCAAGGCTACGGGTCGGAAATTGTGGCCCTTGCTGAAGTGTATGCCTCCCGAGGCTCCCGAAGAGGTGGAGCGCATCCGGCAAAACGGTTATCTGCCGCGCGTAATTCTCTACGACCTGCCGGGAACCGTAAATGCCGGGGGCGTGATCCGGATACTTTCCTCCTTAGATGCCGTCTTCATTCCTTTGAAGGCCGACAAACTCGTCATGGAGAGTTCCCTTACGTTCGCACGGGGAATAGAGCATGGATTCGTTCAGGACAAGGACACCTCATTGCAGGCCGCCCATCTTTTCTGGACGATGATCGACCGTCGGGAGCGTACTCCTCTTTACGATCAGTATGAGGCGATCATTCATAAACTCGGATTGTCGCTCATGGCGACGCATGTTCCCTACCGTTCGAAATTCAACAAGGAACTGCTGCCCGACGGCTCGGGTATCTGTCGTTCGACACTTCTGGCTCCGGAGCGCATCTTCGCCCGCGAAGCGCAGATCGAGGCACTGGCGGCAGAAATCCTCGAAATCCTTAAAATACGATAATTATGGCCAAGAAACCGAAAATCGAAGTCGACGAAGACCTCATGCGCCAGATGATCGCCGGGCAGGCGCCTCTTACCTCGAAAGTCGTCCGGCGAATCCCCGACGACGAACCTGAAGATACTCACGATGCGCCCCGGGAGACCCCGGATGCAGAAGAACAATCGCCACCTTCGGACGACGGGTCTGAATCCCGGCATCGGCGAATGATCCCCGCACCCGATTACGAACGGACTTTTCTCGCTCCGGCAAACTTTGACAACAGGGCCTCGCTGTATGTCGGTACGGCAACCAAGCGCAAACTTCTGGAAATATTCAAAAGAATCGGCGGGGAGCGTCTGACCGCAACAGCCTATATAGACAATATTCTGCGGTATCATATCGAAGTTTTCCGCGAAGAGATAAACCGCATTTACAAAAAACGCAATCCCAAAAATATCGTTTAACAATCCAAAAACTTTCGAATCGTGTATTACGATCTTTTTTCCGAGCCGCACCTATTCGGTATTCCGCCCCTCACGGCACTGCTTCTTGCATCAATTTTTATTCGGAGGCTTCCGGCTTTTTCCTTACGGCAAGCTGCCATGACAACCTCATCCCTTCTCCAGCCTGCGGTCGCAACCGAAACACCTGCCATTAGGATTCCTTCGGCGGCAGCCTGTCTTAAAACCATGACGAAAGCAGCCTCCTCCGGGCAGGGCATTGCCGGCACTGCGCATGTAAAACCCGGCGGTGCGGTGGCAAAGGCGCCGAAATCCCGGCGTCGGAGGACTGCCGTCCCCTATTTCGAACAGACCTTTATGAACTTAATGGAGATCAGGCAGCGTGCAGCACTCTATGTCAGCATCGGAACCAAACGTAAAATTCTGGAAGTCGTAAAGAAAATCGGCGGGGAGTATATGACCGCAACTTCTTATGTCGAGAATATCCTGCGGCAGCATCTCGAATTGTATAAAGACGATATCAACCGCATTCACAAAGAGCAAAACACAAAAGAACTTTTATAATGATGAATATGCTCGCAATCGTAATCAGCCTGCTATGTGCCGGCTTCGTACTTTTCCAACGACATTTTTTCGGTCTTCCCGGACAGAGTCGGGAGAAACAGTCCAAACCGGGGACTTCCAGATCGGAGCCACCACATGCCAAGTCCCTGGTTCCGAGTTCCGAAATTCTCGTGTCAAAATCCTATCGGAGCGGACTGGAGCGGACTGGAGCGGACTGGAGCGGACATCGGCACCGCCCCGGCAGGCGGAGATGCTATATTTGCCCCGGTTTCGGAAGAGAAGTCCGCGATGCAGGGGTGGAACACCCTTGTCGTGCAACCCCCGATCGGCGAAGACGGCGAACTTGCGGAGCCCGAAGCTCCCGCCGACGCCCGCTCTCTGCTTCCGGCTCTCCCCGCCAGAGCAGAACTCCGCGATGCGGAGGTTCATGCGATGCTCGGAGAGCTGGACTTCGGAGAGAGCGCCGTCATGGGCGACGCCACGGCCGAGGAGCGGCAAGCCATCGCCAACTTCGACATCCGGGCCTTTGCCTGACACGTAAACGAGAGACGACATGAAATGTGAAACGGCCCGTCGATGAAACAATGCGATCATGGCCGTCCGGATCAATCGCATTGTTTCATTTCACAAAAATATAATAATCATCTCAAAATCTCGTATAATTCACACACGAGGTTAGAATATTGTTTGCAAATTCATTCGATTTATTGGAGGGGCATAACTAAAATAGAGCTGTTCGCAAATGGTTATAGTAGATATTGCCCGTTGTCAATCATCCATAAGTTCTGGGGGGGGGTATTGTCAGTGGTAGAGTCTTTCTAACGGGGATGTATTCCTCCGCCATGCCATATGCCTGTTACTAACCAAAATTCATAATGAAGCAACCACTCCGAGGCCCACGGGACAATGGTGTCAGCAATCATCTTGTCGGGGGTCCATTCTCGCGCTGGACCATAATAAAGACAAAGCTGTTGCTTGACATGATCATAGACATGAGGCAGACGTTGCGCACCGTCTGCCAATGCCAATGGTTTGGGTGATACGACGTACACCTTGGGACTTTGCCCCAAGGTGTACACGATTTTTATCTCGTAAGCCAAGCTTAACTCTGAAGGTTGCAACGTAGTTTTCCATATCAGTCGATTCGTATGGATATCCATATAATTCGTAGAGTTGGGAAAGTAATGTTTCAACTTTCCCAACTGGACACTCAATGGAATAACCCGATTACTCATGATTCCCGAAAAAATGGTGAGCCTTGGCCGACACACTACCGGCAGAGCCCAAGATACCGCTGCCCGCAGCCATCTTCATCGTCCCGGATTCTCTTAAGGATCTTGCCTTCTCGGCCAGGGAATCAAATCCTTGAGAGACAGCTTGTCGTCCAAAACGGGGCATCATGGATTCTGCTATCACATGCATACCGCGCAACTGCAGAATCAGCGACAAATCTTTTCTGACCTTTTCCAGCCACTTATAGAAGTTATCTTGACGCTTAGGGTGTTCGATCCATTTGTCAGCAAAGTTTTCCTCTGGATTTACGGGATTTTCCACTTTCTTGATCGTTTTGCCGCTTTGTGGATCAAACTCATTGAGTATGTACTTATCCATATGTATAAGAATCGTTTGCAAGGCTTCGGTAATCGCACCTTCTCCCTGATATGCTTTTGCTGCAAGGGTTGTGATGATGATGGAGACGGGTTTATCTTCATCTCCGGCAAACATGATGTCCCGGTGTCGCTTGAGAATCTGCACGGCCCTTTGCAATGGAGTTTTGTTGGACTGATATTTCGGAACCGCTCGTACCGATTCCGCCAGCAACATCATTTTTTGCCGATCTCCTGCTGTTGCCCGTTGAATAAACCAGATCCCATATCCAAACGGATTACTCTTCATCCAGTTTTCGGGTGAAGGATCATACCTGTAATTTGCGCTCTCCTTGTCGGTAATGCGAATGGCAAGATTATCCAGTTCACGTATTGCCCCCAATGAAGCTGAAAACGAGCGCTCCATCACGGTCTTATAATCTTTCGCAACCAAACACGGAAGGATGTCCATATGGTAGTTGGACTCCTGAGCATATTTCAAGGTCCAGCATCTACGCCCCTCTTCATCAAGCATTCTTTTATAGGTTTCATGATCTTTCAGCCTGTTACCCACCTTATGCTTCAGATCATATTGTGTCCACGAAGCGCCTTTTCCTGTGAGTTCGCAGACAAGGTCTATATCCAGATCATCCTGCTCATTCAAGGGTCGAATCATCGTGCCCAGCATAAATGATCCTTGGGCTCTGATGATCGGATTATAGGAGACCAAAACCGAGTCCGCCTTTGCCAACCAATCACCAACGGCCCGATAACTGCGAACCGCGGCTTCATACTGAGTCTCCGTAATATCCAAAGACTCGCTAAGGGCATTGAAAATGCTGTCGAATTGTTTTACCTGTTCTGTATTCATATTAATCAATTTGAATCGTTTTATAAAAGCCTTCACGTCCTTTATTCTGGTCGTAGATGGTCAAGGGCATATCCGCTTTAGGCATCCAAACTCGGCCAAACTCGACTGCGGCAGCAACGGGCATAACCGGAAATACATGCAGTTCCGTAAGGCCATGGCGGGCTTTGATAGTGTCCAAGGCCCGTCGGACACATTGCCGAAACAGGGAGAGCGACGCCTCATTTCTGAGACTGTCATTGTTGGGGTCTGGAATCGTGATGCGCCATATACCCACTTCGTCTCCCAACACCCTGATGATTCGTTCATCTTGCACCGTAGCGCTTAATCCGATCACTAATGCCGGGATTCCGTTACGCCGTGAAGGCTCGATCAGTTCAATTTGCCAGACCGGTCCATCATCAAGCCATTTCCACGTATTAGGTTCTCTGTGCTTCTGATAGACCCGCACATTTTGCAGATCATTGATCATGGTGCCAAACTTGATCAGCAGTGGCTGAGGAGCCAATGCAAACACCGAATAATGCTTTGCTTCGCCTCTGCGCATTCGTGGCAGGATCTGTTCTTTCACTTGTTCACACAGATTGGTTTCTTCTGCATTCCAATAGGCGTCGGAGCAATCGGTCATGGACGAATTCTTCAATCCTATTTCAATTGCCGTACTGCTGGCCGGATAAAAGTTCGGCGTTAAAGTCCGACATGCCTCGGCATAGCTCAACGGTGAAGCGTGTTTCCCGATATTCGCACCGTAAAGGATGATCTCCGACTCTTTTTCCGGAGCTATAGCTGTAATACGGGCGATACGTTCTTCGTGTTTGCGCTTCATCTCAACCAATCGATCTTCGGGATGATTGGCAACATCCTTGTCAATTAAGGTGTGATGCGGATCGCAAAGCAGCATCAGGTTACTTATTTCATTGGCCAATTTTTCAGAGCGTTCGGGGTCTCCTCGAGGCCCGTCGAGGCTATCCGCCACAATATGCGCTATGTATGCTTTGTTGTACTTCTTTTTCGTGAGTATATCCATGTATAGGGGCGTATTGCAACCCTCATACTCACAACGTCCTCCTGATATTGCCCAAAGGAGGTTTTGATTCTTCACTGATATTGGTGTTTTACTCATGCTTTTTTATTTTAGTATACAGAAAAGCGTGACAAAATACTATCTTTGTAGAAAGTGTCACGGTTTTCAGTATATTTTATAAGAGTGGCAGCATGATTGCAGATGGAGAATATGTCCCAGACCTTAAAAATATAAGCGACGGTCAATTGTTTGCACTGATTGCCGCCAAAGATGATCTTGCACATGCGGCATATCGTGTGTTATATGACCGATATGCACAATTAATCTGGTCCTTATGCTGCGACGCTGGCAGTAAATTGGTCCGCCGGAATAAAGAACAATTTGTCGAGGAACTTTTCTCGCAGACCATGATTAAAATATACGTTCATCCAACCTACGATCCTATCAGAGGAAAGGTTTCGACCTGGATCTCCGGCATCGCCAGAAACACGGCATTCGACTTGCTGAAAGAATGGAATGACCACACACAAACCACAGTCGAACCGATACCCGAATTTTCTTCGGAGGAGGATGAGTCTACGACATCATCACCCCTGCATTTATTGCTAACTCAGGCTCTCGAAATGCTATCCGACCGGGAAAAAGACATATTGTTGACATACTTGATGTATGAGGATGGAACCAAGTATTTGCCTGGAACTGTTTTACAGGAGCTCTGTACAAGACATGGAATAACCGCCGACAACGCACGTCAAATAAAGTCACGGGCCATGAAGAAGTTACGTCAACAGATTCAGCTGTTGGAAATGGACAAATGATATTAAAGATGGAAAAGAAGCGTCAAACAGATGAGGCGTATATTAAAGACCTCTTGAAATCCACGGGATACTTATTCCCTGAAACAGACGAGCAGATGTCCATTTATGAGGCAAATGTAACGCTCAGAGAGTTACCCGAAAAGTTCCGCACTCCGGAATTTGTCTTTAACGCCGTACAGAATCAACGATCCTCAAAACATTGTACCGACATGGATAAAGCAATCCTCGCCGGACATATCATCAATACATGCAACATGAAAGATTTTGGAAGAGTAAAATTTCAAAAATTGCTTTATTTGGTTGAGCATGTATGTCAGCTGAACCTGCGCTCCAATTACATACGACAAACCGCAGGTCCATACGATGGAATCCTGCTCAAAAGAGTCGAGACGATGTTGCAGCAATATCATTTTTATGATATCTCTCAACAGCATACCGACAACAAAGCTGTGCAATATATCCCCTTGTCGTCTGCGGAGGAGCTTGACGATCTGTTTCGCAAGAATTTTCCGACCGAATGCGACATGATTGATACCTTCCTATTCAAATTCCATAAAGCAACAATGGAGCAATGTGAGATTGTTGCAACGCTTTATGCCGTATGGAATAATCGAATTATTCGACAACAGGAGATCACAGATGAATTATTGAAGGCAGATTTTTTAGCTTGGGATCCTCATAAGTATAAATATCGGGATCGCGTAATGAAAGCCTTGATTTGGATGAGAAAAGACAATATTATTCCGGTTGGTTGGGGAGACATTGTTGAATAAGGATAAAATGAAAATAAGGCAAATTTATGTTATATAATTTGAGACGACTTACGAGTGCAGCAAGCACATCTTTATCGGACAGGTATCACCGAATAGGATGATGGACTTCCCCAAGTAAATCACGACAATAAACTCTCCCTTGATAACAATTTACTCGTCCTCGGTTTCGGTGGCGTGCGCTTTGAAGCAGATATTTGTCTTGTTGCCTGCGGTGCTGTCGTAATCCCAAAGTCTGTTCGCGATCATAAATAGGAACTTTCTGAATGATTCACCCTCTGTAACTGCTCTCTCCAAGGTACTAGCCGCGGTTTACCGAGATTCCCGCGATATTCGTACTCATCGTTGATCTCACTTAAATAGGCCGTTTCTGGCATATTGGCAGCATATGCGTATCTCGGAGAATAGGTCGCGCGTGTGGTAGGAGAATCCCCCAATCACAGTGCTCACGCTTTTGCTGGAAAAGTAGTCGGTCATCGGGTTACTCTCGTCATTTCTCAATCTGGTAACGATCATGGCTTTGCGTCGAGGGACAGGATTTTCGCAAGGTGCTTGCGTCCGGTAGAGGATTGTTCGTCGGCTCGCTTGCGTTCAGCCTCGGCGTAGACTGTTATCATCGAGTTCAACAACAACGGGGGAGCGATCCCGGCCGAGGTCGCCGAAAATATCTTTACCCCCTTCTACACGACCAAGCCCGACGGCTCGGGCATCGGGTTGAGCCTTTCGCGGCAGATCATGCAGCTCCACGGCGGATCGCTGCGTCTGACAGGCAATACCGACCGGCGGGTTACTTTCACCCTGCAAATCGGATAAGAGAGCGTGTATCGCATTCAAGGCCATCGACTGTAACAAAAAGAACAATTCCAAGAAGATGGACTTGCTCTTTTTGTTAACGGTTGTGTGAAGAATTAACTTACCTTTTGTCGATTGTCTGCATCGACTTGCACGACAATCATCTTGCGCTGTGGACGGTAAAGCAGCCATTTTCGAAAGGCTTCGGATTCCATGGTGCACACCCGAAACGATAGAGCGGCAATCATTGCCAAATTGTAGAAATCTCCACATTCGGTAAAACGATGGGTACAATACTCGCTCATTTGCTTCGTCTTGTAGATTGAACGAATATTGCTGTTGATGGCTGACACAAAACTCCGAACAGTCGCGCAATTTGCGATTGCGTCATCCAGACCGTTCCATCTGATGAAAGCTCGATGGTCACGTTCCCGTTTTCAATGCTCAATGAGCCGAATTCGTTTGTTATGACTGTTTAGTTTTGTGGTTTACTGAAGCAAATGTAAGAATTTTTTTATATTGCAAAAAGATTTCGTCTTACATGGAAGTTAATTCTGCTACCCAAAATGGATGGAGAGCTACTTTATTTGTACGATAAAATAGCGATCTGTTGGGGGAGGAAGATCCTAAAAGAAGAATCAAGAAAGATATTATAGTTTCTTGATTTTTGGGTGCAAAATTGGGCGTAAATCTTATAACTACTTGATTTACACCCTTGCTGGCGGTGCGTATGGGTCTTGCCCTTGAAAACATCGGGCAGCGGGACGGTCGTTCCGCACATATAGCCGTCTTCGGTAGTTCGCTGGTCGAGCTGCCGCAGGTCTATCGCGCTGCCGCGGATCGCTATGACCTGATAGAAGTCGATATTGGTCTGCTCCCAGCCCCACGACGAGTAGAGGATGTCGCCGACGCGCAGCGAACGTCGGAACTCCTCACTCGACCGCGCTACGGCTTCGTCATGGCGCCGGAAGCGCTCGGCCTCCTGCCGGATACGCTCCATAGCCTTGTCGTATTCTTCCGGGGTGTGGGCCTTGTAGACATACCGGGGGGGGCGCTTCATCCCCGGTGTCCATGCCGCGATACAGCGGCCGTTACGGCCCTGAAACCGGACAAGCGAGATGTTATAGATCAATTCGGGAGCGAAGCCCGTCCCCTGCGCGAGACGCGCGGCGTTCTTGTTGATGCGATAGGTTTTCATTGTATTTCGGATTTAGGGTTCGTTTCTTCTTCGACGATTTGGAACTTGTCGGGATTCCAGCCCTTTGCGAACAGCGCGGCCTGCGCGTCGAGGACGCTCGGAAAGATGCGGCGCCTCTGCCGCGAAAAAGAGATGTATCCGACATAAATACGCCGCACAGGGCTTCTTTGATATTCGAGGTGGCAGCGGCACGGAACGGGCCGATAGTGCAGGAAGCCCCGCATGCGCAGCAGCAGGCCACGTTCGTACTCCTTGTCCTCGCGGCAGCGTTCCCACGCCTCGTATTTGTCGATGCCGTCGGTCAGCAGCGTGTAACCGACAGCCCGGTCATAGCGGGTTCGGCCCTGCCAAAGGCCCTTGAAAAAAGCGACAGCAGTTCCAGTTCGAGCGTCGGACGGCCTTTCGTGCGCAGCGTTTCTGTCAGGGATACGACCTCGTCGTAACGGAAGTCGAGCGGGCGGATGTTGTTCGCCGCCATGCGCACCATCACCCGCAGGTCGGGGGTAATAGTGATACGTGTTATAATCTGATAGCTCATAATGATATGCAATTAAAAGACCGCAGCTTTAGGGCTGCGGCCTGATTTGACAATACGTGAAGTGTCGTGTTATTTCGGATTGGTCGTGTCCCGGAGCTTCAATCCGAAATCGCCGCAGGCCGTACGCAGATCTTCGCTGAACTTGCTGCTCTCGCAATAATAATCGCCCATCCGTCCGGCCAACTCCTGCAGATCGCTGTCTGTAATCGTCGCAGTATCGTATCCGTGTCTTTCGAGTACCGCACGGTTCAGAAAGGCGATGTCGAACTCCGCATTCGGATCGTCCTTGTTCGGAACGCTTTGCAGCTTCTCAGCGGTGAACCTGTAAATCTCGTCGAGGAACTCCTTCTCCGTCCAGTCCGTATCCTCATGCTGCCGGGAGAACTCGTCGCCCCAGGCAATGAGCGTCGCGGCCGTATCGCGGGAGTTGTCCGAGGGCCGGAATTTCCTGCGCCCAGCTTCATAGGCGATATCGACCAGCACCTCGGCATAGTCGCGCAGGGACACATTGCCCGGAAGCGCTGTGGACTGCCTTTTCATAAAGGCAGTAATGGCCTCGGCATAGATCCGAAGCTGCAAACGGTCGCGCTCCGCGGCGGCTTCGTCGCGGTTCAGCCCGAATTCCGGGGATTCATGGCCATCGAGGAAGTTCTGCAATTCACCCAGCCGGAAAACGTCGTAGCGCGTAGGATATTCCGGCAGGCAGCGTTCCACAAAATCTTCCGTAAGATCGCTTGTCGTCTGCGGCGCAGCTTCGGCGGACGGGATGAAATCGTATTCTTCCAGCCATTCGACGATGCCTTGCAGGGTATCGCAGGAGAGATTTTCAAGCGCAAGCGGGAAATCATCTCCATCCCCGCCGTCCATCAGGCAGACGGGCGTCAGCCCGTCCTCACAAAATTCGAGGGAGATTACATTGCGACAAAGGCCGTCGTGTTCGATTGTAAGAGGCGACTCATAATACTCCTCGTAGGCGAGGCCGTCCGTATCTGCCAGCCGCTCGCGGTCTATCGCATCGGCCTGATAGGTTCCCATGCGCCCTTGCCGGCTGGCGATGACCGAGCGGATCACACCGATCTGATAAGTGCGCAGTTTTTCGAGTGTTTCTTTGTTTTTAATAGTCATAGAGAATCAAGTTATTTATAAGAAAATTCCGGTCTGACGAAATAGCAGACCGTGGTGTGCCGCCCGTGATCCTTGACGAGTTTTACGGGTTGGGGCGCGTTGTAGATGCGCCGCTCTGTAACGGGAGCATCGAGCACATCCCACCCCTCTTGCGATACGGCGGTCTGCTCATCCCGATAGCACCAGACGATGACGGATTTCGGGCCGGGAGCCGCAAATACGGTTCCTTCGTAATCGGAGAGAAAACGTTGGAACTCCTCCTCTGTCCGGAACGAAATGCAATCGCCCCAGTAAAGATCGCTGCTTCGGCACTCCGTATCCTTGTAAAGGCTGATCTTGCGCCATTTCTCGGTCGAGAAATCGCCGTAAAGCGATTCCGGTTCCCGGTATTCCCACAACGGCACCTCGGCGCAGAACCGGACGACTCCGTTGCCGCAGGCGCCGCAATGTCCCCAAGCACAGAAATCCCCCGGCACAGCACCGGAAGGCTTCAGCTCTTGCGGCATCACGGCTGTAAAAGGCCCGCCGCTGACCGCGCAGCCGATGCCGCCGGCTGTCGCCCACACGAAAGGCACGTAAGGGCACAGGCAGATCGAGCGCGTTCCATCTTCACGGACAGCCTCGATCAGGGCATTGCCGTGGAAATCACCGTGGCGCGTGGTATAGCGCACCCGGTCGCCGACCTGCGGGACACGTGGGTTGCGGGTACGTTCGATATGACGCACCAAAGCATTGGCGGCATCTACATCCGCCTGCGTCAGGTGGTGTTCATGGTCGTAAAGCGTATTCATCGACAGCAGCGTTTCGCAGCTGTACCGATCTTCGGCTTTGGATTGTTGCATATTGCTGATAATGAAAGCGCCGCGGCCTTTCGGCCGCAGCGCAGGTTAAACGATCTGTTTTACGTGTTTTAGGCCGCTTCGGCCGGAATCGCTCCCGGGGTTTCCGGCTCCTGTTCGCAGGCCAGCCGTTCGGAGATCATCCGCGCGGCACGGTTCACGTCCGTGAGGATGTCGAACAGGTAGGTCGGCTCTTTATGGAACTCCGCCAGCCAGTCCTTGATATAGGCGGCGCTCTCCTCGCGGGGCGTCGTGGCAAAGCCCAGCATCGCACCGCACAAAGCCGCCGTAAGTTCGGCGACCAACTCTTCGCGGATGTAGTCGGCATCTCTGTAGCAAGCGCCAAAAGGACGGTTCAGACGCTCCGCATGCCCCGTACTGTGCGTGACCTCGTGAAGAAGCGTGGTCAAAAGGCCGCACTCTCCGGAAACTGCCGTTTTTCGGGGCAGACGATCCGGTCGAGCGTCGGCGAATAGGACGCCCTGTTGCCGGATCTGAGCAGGATGGGACAGAGCCACGACTGCTCCGCCAGCATCCGATCGAGCACCTCGCATGTCAGACCGTCCGAGTAGTCTTTCTGTTCGGTCGGTGTCGTAAGCGAGGAATATCGCTCCGGATGCCGCTCCTGCATATCCGTCTGGTCGATGTTGAAGACCGGGTAATAGCGCATCACGGGCAGCACGTCGTATTGCCGCCGCTGCTCCTGCGGCAGGCGGTAGTATTCCGCCAACTCAATCTTCTTACGGGTCTCTTTGTGGCGGATATAGAGTTTCCAGAAGAAGACCGGAAACGAACCGGAGCCTTTGAGGATATTCAACCCCTCTTCCTTGGCTTGTTTGAAGGTCATAAAGAGCGGCGTACGGTAGCCTGCGATCTCCGAGAGGAACAGCAGCATCAGGATATTCCCGCCCCGGTAGGGCGTGCCGCGCAGGTTGCGCGGGAGTCCGTGCGCAAGATCGGCGATCCACGGCTTGCGCCACGTTTCGGTAAGCGTTTCCATCTTCTTTATCATCAGCTCCGTCAACTGCGGAGCGATCTTTTCAATCAGATTCTTGTTCATTGTTATAGTAATATAAAGACGGAGCAGGCATGACCTGCTCCGTCGGTTGGACATTTCGTTCGCGCTACCGTTATGCCGCCGTTTTCATCTCCTCCGGCATCCGGGTATCGGGTTCGATATCCGGGTCCATCGGAATAATCAACGGCTCCGGCGACGGCTCTGCGTCGGGCATCTCGTCCGGCAGCAGATCCGGGAGTTCCTCGGGCTCGAAGTCCGGAGCCTCCCGCATCGAGACCGCCATCTCCTCGGCCTCGGCCTTCGCCTGCAAGGCGTCAATCTGCTCCTGAAGCCGGGCTTTGCGCTTTTCGTATGTTTCCAGATACTGTTGTTGAACGGCTTGGCTCTGTTCCGCAAAGTTCAGATCTGCAAAGCGGCACATCATTCCCGTCAGGAGCGTTTCGTCCGTACAGCGGTACTCCGGAGCCGCCGAACGGAAGTAGTCCACCAGAAACGCACGGATCAGCGCCGCCTGCTGCTTGGCCGTAATGCGTCCCGCAGCGGCGAACTGCTCCTCGTCGGTCAGGTAAGAGCCCTCCTTGGGCCGGAAACCGCACTGACGGAGTTTCGAATCGCTCATTACGCGCTGCATCACGGCGTAGTAGAACATCTGCTGCTCCTCTTTCTGCAAGGGCTTGTTAGCAACCTTCACATCGAGGAAGACACGCTTCATATCGGTCGTGATATGTTCGTAGCAGATTTCCCGGTAGCGACGCTCCTGTTGGAGCAGTCCCTCCAGCGGCGATGGCGGGACGACGGAGACAAAAACTTTGCGTTCATTGGACTGTCCCTCGTTTATTGTCACTTCCCGCTCTTCGTCCTCGATCTCTTCGTAGCGGAACTCGATATCGAGGTTGCCGATGATGGCGTATTTGCGCACCCGTCCTTCCGAGATGTCGAACTCCAACCGCTGAGTTTCTTCGGCAAACGCCGCCATTTCGGCTTCGTACTCTTCCTGAGCCTCGGAGAACTCCTCTTCCGATTCGAACTCTTCGGCCTGCGGAGCGTCGGGCATCTGAGGGCCTTTGTCGTAGTGATAAACGCTGTATTCCAGCTCTTCGACGTGATAGCCCTCCTGTTCGAGCGCTTCGAGCACCGCGACGGGCGTCGCGCCGTTCGTCGCCAGCGTCGTACGCGGATCGTCCTTGAGGAGTTTCACGGCCTTCAGTACGAGGTACTCGTCATTCTTGCGGAGCATGCACTCGCGGTTCTGGCAGCCTGCGCAGCCGTCTGCACATTCGTCCTTGAACAGCACCTGATTGGCCGTGTTGTGCTGGCAGGAAAGGCACTCCGTCTTATCGAAGTTATAGCTTTCCAGCTTGGTCATGTAACGCTCGTAGAGACGCCGGGCGATCTCCTTGATCCGCGCCGTCTTCCACGAGTTGTAGCACCCCTCGGCGAAATGATCGTCGTAGACCTCCTGCTGGATGTCGGCCGGATATTTGGCGATCTCCGTAGCGACGCCCACCGAAATCTCCTCCTTGTCGAGCATCCCGGCCAGGGCATCGATCAGCTCGCAGAGTTTCAGTCGCGAGCGGATGTAGGCTTCCGACTTGCCGAACTTGCCCACGAGGCTCTCGATCGTATGCCGTCCCGACTGCAGGGCCCGCTTGTAGGCGGCGGCCTCCTCGCGCGGCCGCACGTCCTCGCGCTGCAGGTTCTCCGTGATGGCGGCATCCTCGGCCTCGGCGTCCGACAAATCCCGTACCAAGGCCGGGATGAATTTCAGATTCGCCATGGCCGCGGCCCAGTAGCGGCGCTCGCCGTAGACGATCTCGAAGCCCTCGTCCTTCGGACGCACGCAGATAGGCTGCAGTACGCCCGACTGTTTGATGCTCTCGGCAAGTTCCAGCAGCGTATCCTCACGGAAGTTCTTGCGGGGATTGTAGGTCGAATTGACGATCTTGTTCAGATCCAGCAGCCGGACATCCGTCTCGGGATGGACTGCCGGTTGTTCGGCAGGACTGGTTTCTGCGACAGGATTCACAGCTCCGATATCCGTTGCCTGCGGTTCGGCGGGTTTCATGTCGGGACTCCCGGCTGCAACCGGGTCTTGCGCTTGCGCCGCAACGGCCTCGGAAACGGCCGGCGTCCGAACTGCGGTCTTACCGCTCTGCTTCGATTTCGAATTTGCTTTCGCAGTCTGCATAACATGTAACAGTTTTTACCGTGTGTCTCACGTGTTTTCTGCTCGCACGAATTTTATTGTTTTTATCGCGCAAGCAATGAATAATATGTTATGAGGCTTTATATCCCGAACGGATCGGTTGCCTCGGGAAGAGTCATAAGCCCGCGGCGCAGGCGCAGGGACGGAAAAATACCGCAGCCCCGGCGAGGATGATTTTTCCGCCCCGGAGCCGGAGAGGGAGGCCCGGCCGACCGGCCCGGGATTATCTTTCCCGGGGCAACCGGCAGGATAGGTAATTTCCATTTATCTTTGCCGTGACAAACATCGGAAGCAGCAGCTTCGATGTCATATTGAAACCCGTCATTTCTGGGTATAATCGGATCGAAGCATCCGGCAATATCCTGCATTCGGTCGGATTCATCTCCGTTTCCGGTATATATCTCCGGAAAATTTGCCGGTTCCATACGAACTGTTAATTTTGTAATAGATTCAGTTTATCGGAATGCGTAAATCGGTATTCATACTGCTAACGGTTTTCATGGCCTGCCTGCTCTGCAAGGAGTCGGAGAATATGCCGGGCACCTCTCGGAAATTCATGGATGAAACATTCCTAAACCGTGGGGAGGAGAATTTACTTGCCAGGCAATGGCAATGTGAATATATCTATTCCGATTTAAGTTTCACCAGTGTCTTGCCGGAGGCCAAAAAGACACGCTCGACCGTATCCATGTTCCGGCACGGAGCCCATGGGCGCTTGCGTGCCACGGTTTTATCAATGTGTTGCGTCACATACGGGATTTCGGGCGTCGCAGGACTCGCAGCAAGGGTACACGGAAAAGGTTTCGTGGCCGGCCTACATGCCGTAGACTATTACGTCTATCGCCTGCACCGGCTCATTATTTAGCCATATGGCAAGAAGACTCGCAAAGGCCGGGTAAAAACATGGAATGTCCGGAAAACGGGAAAGTTGTATGTCCTGTTTTCGGGGGAATAAAATGCCCGGCTGTCTCGCGCTCGAAATTCGTTTTTTATACGTGTCGCCCCGATGCATATACGATAAATATCGCTCCGGACGGCTCTGTTCTTTCGGAGAATCCTAAAGATGGAGATTTACGATGTACCGATATGCTGACGCGTTCCGTTGTTCACGACGGAATTTTTTATGTTTTGAAGAGAGCTGTCGTGATCTCACACAACGGCCTGTACGGGTAGATGAAAAGTGTCTTTGGAGGGAGTTTTCGGTATTCCCATATGACGGTATAAACACTCCGGACACCGTTTCCCAACAGTATCCGGAGCTGACAAAATTGTGCTTGCGGTATTTTGCACAGGATAAAAATACGGATTCTTTTCGAAAGCAGCAAGCCGTGCCCCGGTTTTTCAGCTTCCGGCGGTTCATCCTCGAGAATTTGCGTTTCTTATATCGCCGCCCGTTTTAGCAATTTTTCCCGCGGGCCGATATTCGGTTTGTATATTTTAATAGACCGAAAATAATTATTTTGGAGTCCTGAAAAACATAATCTCCGAAAGCTGTATGGTAGAATTGGATAAAAGCCAAAAGAAAATTGCCCGAACACTCATAAGCCGGGCCTTGGAGCGTGAATGCTGTACCTTTCTGGCGAAACTCAAACGACTCCTGCAGGATGAAAAAGCGCAGTCCTGCCATGAGAAATATTTGGAAATATATAAGAGCATACAGACATTCGACAAAGATATAAGTCGTCAGTATGACGGTCTGAACGGCTCCCGCTATGCTTTGACGGTATTCAGCCTTTTCTATAACGGAATCCTTACGGAGAAGGATCTCTCGGAATTCGACGACAGAACCCGGGAAGCGTTCTTGGAGCACAGACGGCAGTGGAATCTGGAGTTGTAAGCCGGCAGCACGGACATATACCGCATATGAACCCGGCATGCAGAACCCGAAGGAGCCTCGCAGAAAAATTCTTTCGGGAATGGAATGCCGTGCACCGAGGGAACCGGCCGAAAAAAATAGCATCACAAAGCTGTTTTTGTGAAAAAATATCTATTTTTGGATCGTGTTAAACTACTAAATTCCATACGACCATGAATGAACTGGTAAAGACTATCGACGAGCTGTATGCGGCATTCAAGACCGACGCAGAGCTTCAGGCGGGAAAAACAACAAAGCTGCGGGACTGCGCGCCCGTAAGGTGTCGCTGGAGCTTGAGAAGAAACTCAAGGAATTCCGGAAAACGTCGCTTGCGGCAGCTGCCAAATAGCTCGTTTTCATCGCATGACGCAGGGTGTTCTTTCGAAGGACACCCTTTTTGTCCCGGCGGTTTCGGCCTTACCGGCGGAGGAAATGACGGCAGCCCTGTCGAAGATTCAGCCCCGGAGTTTCCCGTCGGTCGTCAGGGAGGGATTCAACCGCTCCCGAAGGCTCGTATTGCGTTTCAGCACGGACACGTTGCGGACGGCATAAGCCAAGGCTTTCGCAGCACCGATCAGCACGCAGATCTTTTTGGTTCGGGTGATACCCGTATAGATCAGGTTGCGCTGGAGCATCACATAATGGGTCATCAGCACCGGCATGACCACGATCGGATATTCCGACCCTTGGGCCTTGTGGATCGTCGTGGCGTAGGCCAGCGTCAGTTCGTCGAGTTCCGTGACATCGTACTCGACCTTCTTGCCGTCGAAATCCACCGTCAGCATCCTGTCCTCCGTATCCACCTCACGGATATAACCCAGATCGCCGTTGAACACCTCCTTAGCATAGTTGTTGCGCAACTGCATCACGCGGTCGCCCTGTCGGTAGGTGTAGCCTCCGCGGCCGAGGCTCGGCCCCGAAGGATTCAATGCCTGCTGCAACAGCAGGTTCAGGTTCGCGGCGCCCACGACACGGCTGTCATTGTCGAAATATCGCACGGCCAGTGCCGCCATCTGGCGCGCCGTACGGTCGGGGATCAGGTATTGCGAAGCATAGACGCCCTTGCGGCGCTGCCTTTCGCACATTACGTCATAGGGCCAGTTATCGACGCCGTAGAGGAATGGCAGGTCATTGTGCTGCTGCCAATAATCGAGAATCTCCGGCAGCGTATCCGGCCAGTAGAAATTGCGCCGCAGATAGTAATTCTGAAGCGCATAGCGTTTTGTGATTCTTTCAAAGATTTTCATTGGATCAGGTTTTAGGGTTACTCTTCTGCCGCTGCGCCGCAATCCAGTCGGGATTCAGCGTCATACGCCAATCGGGATCGCCATTGCGGTAAGCGAGAAGTTGGGCTGCGTAATCGTGAGCCTCACGGGAATTTTGGGCCCGATAATGAAACATCCATTTCTGACCGCATCGGGGACATTCCCAGACGACCATCGTACCGGCAGAGGTCTCGGCAAGGCCCAGCATACAGGGCACTACGTTATAGTGCGGCGGTTCGAAACCACATTCATAACAGGTATAAATACCGCGGTTATAGCGTCCCTGCGGCGGAACGCGCAGGGACAAAGGAATATCGATCATATAAGTATATGGTTTAGGTGTTCGTATCTTCAGGCGAAGCCGCGACTCCGTCCTCTTGGCAATAGTCGAATTTCATCAGCTTTGCGACACGGGCGTACTCCTTATCGTAATACGTATCGTATTCCTTTTGATATTCCTCCTTGTAATGGGTTCCGCCGTCGGGATCGTCGGGGTCATCGGCTTCGACGAATGTTTCGAAAGGTGCACCGTGTGCGTTCAGCAGCCGTCCGACGGCCAGATCGCAGGCAATATCCATAATCGACGCGTTGATCGCGTCCTTATGGTTACGGTAATATTCGTGTAAATTCATGGTTTCGTTCATTAAAATGTTCTTGGTTTGAGTTATTGTATTTCTGCGGACATCAGGTCGGTGTCCGCAATGCAGATCGGGTTTGTTCCGGGTATTCATTGGGCAGACTCTTTCCGGATTCGGATTTGCTCCTCTGCGAATTGTCTGTTCCACCACGCCTCGCAGGCATCGACAAGCATTTGATACTTCTCTTCGGAAGGTTGTCCATGATGCAGTTTCCGTCTGCGGCCGAGTAAATCATAACCGTAGGATCTCCATTATTGTTTTCTATATCCAGTGGATATTCCGTTCCGGGAATTTGATAAGCAACATCTTCCTGATAGGTCGGATCGTTTGACAGTTCGTCGAGTTGACCGTCTGCACACAGCTCCTTGATCTTCTGGACTGCCGTTTCGAGATTCTCGGCTTCAAAACTGAAATACCGGCAATCTATGACAGTAATTTTTTGATTCCGATAAAATTCATAGCGTTTCATTGCGCGATTATTTGAGGTTAATACTTCGACACTTCCAGTCCTTTTTTCGTCATGCTCATCGAGAAGCCCGCCTCATGGAGCTGTTTCAGTACCGAAGCGTTGCTCTCATGGATAAGAAGCGGATAGACTTGGGAGTAGTTGTCGGCGATCGGTGTGTTGAACGACACCGTGATCCGGTTGTTCCGGGTGATGATTTCCAGCGCACGCCGGAAATCGGATTCCTGCATCTTCATTTGAATGTGTCTTTAACGTTTTTTGAATACGGGACGTAGTTCGCACGGAAAAACTTCGGCTTCCGAAGCCGAAGAACAAATCCGGATGATGTCATCGTCAGAGGGTTCCTCCACGTCGTCATTACCCGAACAGACGACACAACAACCGGACATTTCATAGTCGGGATCGCTCCGGAAGACACGCTGCCCGGGGTGAAAGACCTGCACGCGCGGCAGCTTCTCCCCGTCGAGGGTCTCCGGAAGAGCGATTACTTCCCGAACTGCAAGCCGGGGATGTTTGTCGAAATGCCAGTCTACCTCGGATTCTTCGCCGAGAGTCGTTTGAATCGCACTCAGAACCGTTCCGCATTGTTCGGAAACAAGACGTGCGGCTTCCTTGCCGGAAGCCGCACGCAGGGTAAAAGCCCCGTGGAAGGTATAACAGACCTTCAGTTTGAATTTTCGTCGCATAATGTTTAAGAGTTATTGTTTTCAGACCATTCGTCGACTGTCGTCGCGTCATAGATGCCGTACCGGCGTATTTCAGCGGACGCCTGTCCTTCCCGGAGCAGGGGCTGCCGGGAGACGAACGTTCCGGTGAAGTTTGCCAAAGCCAGCGGAACGAGCCACTGAAAATCGCTGCCACGGCCGCCCATAACCTCGCACGAGTGAAAATCGGCGGGAAGGGTTTCGGAATCGAGCCGAGATATGGTGAAAAGAGCCGGGATGCCGTTGATCTCAGCGTCGCGGAAATCCCTGATATCCGCGAAAGGAATGGATGATTCGTATGCCATGATATGGAAATGACGCCGCCCGCTCGTTGCGGAGCAGGCGGCAGGTTATTAAAGAAAGATTCGGTACCACGCTCCGAGCAGGTAGACGTTACCTTCCACATAGAGCGAGTATAAGTCCGTAGAGACAATCCGCAGGAACAGAGTCCTGTCGCCGTGCAGTTTCCCGATCTGACGCCGGAACGCCTCGGCGGGAAAGGGTTTGCGCGAGATGAACCGTCCGCGGATCTCTGCCTCCGAGGGGAGGTATTCGTACAAGCGGTAATTGAGCGCCAGCCAGCGAAGGATTTTGCGGCGGGTTTTCGCATCGTCCGTCCGCAGTGTGAAACGGTTGAAACAAAGATTGTTCATCGTAAATCGGAGTTAGTTCAGTGACAAGGCCTGACAGAAATAGTCCGTATAATCGAAGTCCAGTCCCAGCCCAGAACAGGCCGTTTCAAGATCGCCGTAGCACAGAGCCCCGGCATCCCGCAGTTCCCGCAGGTTGCGAAGTTCCGCGGTCAAATATTCCTCGGCGCGACGTTCGCCGCAGCGGCACGCAGTGCAGATATTTTCGATAATAATGTTTCGTTCCATAGTCGTTTAAGGTTTAGGTGTGAATTTATTGTCGGAGAGTGCAAGGAAATCGTCGAGCGTGCGGCACCGATAGTCCAAAGAGATCTTTTCGCTGTAATCCGTCTGCCGGATATCGAAAGTATAGGTCAGGCCGTTACGAATGATCTGGCCGTGACTTTTGTCATGAACCCAAACCACATCGGACAGAGCCTCCAACCGGTTGCGGTACCCGGTCATTTTGCGTTCGTTCTCCGCATCGATCCGTTCGAGATTCCGGAAACCCTGCGTGAGGTATTCCACCCAGTCGTCGATCTTCTTTTTGGTGAAGACCCCGATACGGTTCGGAGCGGTTTGTTTGTCGAAAGCCTTGCCGTAGGAGTAGTTGTCCGCATATCGGAAGAACGACCAATCGAATCGGAGGTCGTAATAGGGTTTTGGATAGAAATATTGGCGGACGAGAAACAGGATGCCGTTTCTTCGGAAACCGGTGCACGCCTCCTCGAAATAGTTTTTCAGGCTGTCCTCGGCATGTGTAACACGGTAGAACAAGGCTGCCTCCGGAACGAACTCCTGCACTGTTTCCAATACGGCCGATGCGCTTTGAATAGCCCGCTCTACGTTATCCTCGGCATTGGCGAGCAGCAGCTCGTCGAAGGTCGACTGATCGATCCACTTTCTCATCGCCGGGCCGCCTGCCTGCGGCAGGATTCAGTTTCCCGCAGGTCGTCGTTCAACGTCGGAATAAGGATCGTACACTCGGCATCGGGTCGTCCGAGGAAACATTTCACCTTTACCGATGCCTCCACGCCGTCCCGGGCGTAGGTCTTGAAACGGTAGTCGTAACCCGCCACCGCAATCTCGAATTTCTGATTCTTCATATTCGAAATGGATTTTAGTTTGACATAAGGCCGGCAGATACCCGTTATGAAAAGTGAGAAGCCGGCTTCGGGGCGGGATATTCAGCGACGGCACGGACAAGGCAAATTTTTGAGGGGCGATACGACCCGAAGGGTGGAGATCGTGCCGCAAAAATTTGACGCCGGAACGTGTCCGGCGCTATCTTGCCCCGAGGCCGGCGTTCACAAAGGGATTTTTAATTATTATTCGCGCTGTCTCAAAACAAAAAGAGACTGCTGCGGATGCAGTCAGTCCCTTTCAGCACGAACGGATCAGCGCACCTCGAACTGCGGTATCCGGGAGAGGGTCTTCCGCAACTTCCGGCGGTAGAAGTGTTCCGTAAGCGCGATCAGCTCGTAGGCATCGTAGAACATCTGTCCGTTGACGGCACGGGCGCGGATCATCCGCTTTTTACGGCATTGTTCGAGTTGGTGGCAATCCATACCCAGCACCTCGCAGACCTTGCGGGCCGAGAGGAACATCGGGCGGTCACTGTGGCTCAACAGGTGTTCGAAGAGCAGCGTGGATTGTGTCAGCATGAAATGCGTGCGGAGCAGTTTCTCGAAATACATGGACTCCACCAGATAATAAGATCTTTCTGTTGTTTCAGACATAGTATTATGTGTTAAAGATTATGGATAGCTTTTCTCAAAGACTTTTTCTGCTTATGTTCCATTTCAACACGCTCTATGAAGCGGTTGATTTCAGCCGTCGAAAACATTAGACGACGACCGAAATGGAAACCGACAAGCTGACCCGAAGTGCGATAACGGCGCAGTTGACGATCGCTCATCTTCAAAAGGTCGCATACTTCGTCGACTTCCAGAATAGGCATCCCGCAAAGCATATTACGGTGGCGTTTCATAAAGGAGACATCCTCGCGGATCTCTCGGACGATTTCCAAAATCTCATCGAGTCGTTCCATAATCGGGTTGCAGTAGGTTTTCGCCGCAAAGATGCAATGACCGAATGATGAGTTTATACAAGTATGTAAATACATAATATATTTATATACTTTATCGCAAAGTGTCTACACGGAGAATTTCGTTGCCAGTTTCTCCCGGAGCATGGTAACCTCACGGTCGATCATCGGCGGGGTGACTTTCGCATAGATTTGAGTGGTGGTGATATTTTTATGTCCCAGCATCTTCGAAAGCGTCTCCAGACTCACGCCGTTCGACAGGCAGATCGTCGTGGCGTACGTGTGCCTTGCCAGATGGAACGAGAGTTGTTTGTCGATGCCGCACTTCCGGGCGATGTTTTTCAGGCTGTCGTCGATCGAATCGAGTGTAGACATGGCAAAAACACGTCCGTCGCCGGTCAGGCCCCGGTACTTGTTCAGGATGAACAACGCATACGGCAGAAGTTTGACAACGTATCTGGTTTCGGTCTTCTGGCGGTTCCCGCTGATCCACCACTCGCCCTGCGCATCCTGCTCTATCCGGTCATAGGTCAGCGAGGCCATATCCGCATAGCAGATGCCCGTGAAGCAGGAGAACAGGAACATATCGCGGTTATAGTCCTGACGCTTATACCGCAGCTCGGTAGTCATCATACGCCGGAGTTCATCTTCCGTTAAAAAACTACGTTCCGGATTCGGAGCCGTATATTGATAGAGGGAAAAGGGGTTGCGAGGCATCCAGCCGTTGTTGAACGCGATTTTGACAACGTATTTCAGGCATTTGAGATAACCGCTGACGGTCGTAGGCTTGAGCCCCAGATCGGATTTAAGGTAGACGTGGTATTGCTCGATGAACGACTGTTCCAATTCTGCCAAGGGCATATCGCTCACGTTATACTCCTTACGCATGAAAGTCCGCAGATGGTCGATGGATTTATAGTAGCGGTTCCATGTACCGTGGCAGCGGTCGATGCCGACACGTTTCTTGAGGTCGCCGGTGAATTTCTCGAACGCTTCGAGAAGCAGCCGGTATTTCTCGCCGAAGCCGAGATAGGCATTCTTGACCTTTTCGGCCGTAACGTATGACTCCCGGTCACAAATTGCTTGATAGTGTTTGCCGATCTGGGTGCGGATGTTGTCCAGATGACGGTTGATGCGATCCGCTTCGAGACTACGGCCTTTGGCGCGGCCACCGCTGACCTCCCAAAGCGTTTCCGGGACGGAGAGCTTCGCGCTGAACTGCGCGATGCTGCCGTTGACCGTGATGCGACCCATGACAGGGACGACTTTCTGATCTTTGTCTTTGTTCCTTTTAAGGTAGAACAGAACCTTGAACGTGCTACGCATAAACTCTGCTTTTTAGGGTTGCAAAAATAATTTCAGCAGAGTCGTATGTCAAGATGAATAGAGATGCAAGAAACTGAAAATCACGTTTCTATGAATAATAGAGCAAAAGAAACGAGGTAACGATTTGGAAACCGAAACCTCGTTTAACATTACCTTATTCTACTTTTTTTCTAAAACAAAGGTACTGAAGAAAAGTGTATAATTATTTGATTATCTTTTGCTTTACACTTTTTTATACCTCTGTTTTTTATCCCCGGAAATTCGACAAGGTTTCGGCCTTTTCGAACATATAGCGGGGCACATCGCACCCCTCCTGGTGATAGATTACTCGCCCAGCGCGAAACGCTTGTAAGCGACAACCGTAGCCTCCTTGTCAGCCTTGTGGATGAACTCGGCGATCGTCTCCTTCTCGCCTACCACCGGCTGGTTCAGCAGCGTGTTCTCCTCGAAGAACTTGCGCATCTTACCCTCGGCGATCTTCTCGAGGATAGCCTCGGGCTTGTTGGCGTTCTTGGGATCCTGCTTCATGGCCTCGACGGCGATCTTACGCTCGTGCTCCACGATCTCCGCGGGGCAGTCGGCCTCCGAAATCGAAACCGGAGCCATCGCCGTAGCCTGCATGGCAACGGTGTGGGCGACCTCGGCGGGAACCTCCTTGTTGAAACCGAGGATCGTGCCGAGCTTCTTGTTGAAGTGCACGTAAGCGGCGCAATAGGGAGCCTCGATGCGGGCATAGTATGCCAGTTCGATCTTCTCGCCCGTCTGTCCCGATTTCTCGGTCACCATCTCCTCGACGGTGTGGCCTTCGTCATTCTTCGAGGCCATCAGGGCGTCGCGGTCTGCGGCGTCGTTCTTTACGGCAACCTCCAGCATCGCGTTGGCCGATGCGGTATATTCTGCATTCTGAGCCACGAAATCGGTCTCGCAGGCCAGGCAGAGAAGGTAAGCCTTCTGGCCTACGATCTTCGTAACGACGACACCCTCGGTAGCGGTGCGGTCGGCGCGCTTGGCAACGACGAGCTTGCCTTTCTCGCGGATAATGTCCTGAGCACGTGCAAAGTCACCTTCGGCCTCGATCAGGGCATTCTTGCAGTCCATCATACCGGCACCGGTCATCTTGCGGAGCTTCATTACATCAGCAGCTTTGATTTCCATAATAATTTTCCTTTCTTTTTATTGTTAATTGATTTCCCCAAAAGGCGATTACTCGGCCTTGGCCTCGGCTACCGCTTCCGCAGCTGCCTCTTCGGCTACTGCTTCAACGGCTGCTGCTTCGGCTACAGCTTCAACTGCTGCTTCGGCTGCGGGCTCCTCGAACGGAGTCTCCACAGCTGCGACAACCTCGGCTACGGCGGCCTGCTCGGCATCGATGGCCGCCTTCACGGCCTTCTTGATGCGGGGCTTGCCCTCCTTCTTCACGGGAGCGTCGGCACCTGCCTCGGCCTCCTGGGCTTCCTTCTCCTTTTCGAGCTTACGCTCCTCGGTACCCTCGGCGATTGCGGCGCACATGGCTTCGAGCACCACGGCAATCGACTTGGTAGCATCGTCATTTGCAGGTATAACGTAATCAATGTCGGTCGGATCACAACAAGTATCTACCATTGCAAATACGGGGATGCTCAGGCGTTTTGCCTCCCTTACGGCGTTGGCCTCCTTCTGCACGTCGACGACGAACAGGGCGGCCGGCAGGCGCGTCAGGTCGGCGATCGAGCCGAGGTTCTTCTCGAGCTTCGCGCGCTGGCGGGAAATCTGGAGCTTCTCACGCTTGGAGAAGTTATCGAACGTGCCGTCGCTATTCATCTTGTCGATGGTAGCCATTTTCTTGACGGCTTTACGTATGGTGGGGAAGTTTGTCAGCATACCGCCTGCCCAACGCTCTGTGACGTAAGGCATACCGACGGCTGCCACCTTTTCGGCAACAATATCCTTGGCTTGTTTCTTCGTGGCTACGAACAGCACGCGGCGGCCGCTCTTGGCGATCTGCTTGATGGCTGCGGCAGCCTCATCGATCTTGAGCACGGTCTTGTGCAGGTCGATGATGTGGATGCCGTTCTTCTCCATGAAGATGTAAGGAGCCATTTTGGGATTCCATTTGCGCTTCAGGTGACCGAAGTGCACACCGGCTTCCAATAATGTATTAAAATCTGTACGTGACATTTTAATTCAATCGTGTTTGTTAATTTTAATTCTCTTTTCTTCAACCCGACGGGTAGCGGCCTGGCCGATCCCACGGGTTTTCCGCGGCGGGGCAACCTGAAAGTAATACGCGTATAGATAATATAGGTAGTCTTTCCGGTTTGTGACCCGCACCGTGCTTGCCGAAATTCGGTCGTACGATTAACGCTTGCTGAACTGGAACTTGCGGCGTGCTCCGGGCTGACCGGGCTTCTTACGCTCAACCTCGCGGGGATCGCGCGTGAGGAACCCGGCTTTTTTGAGTGCCGGACGCATCTCAGCGTCGATTTCGCACAATGCGCGTGCGATGCCCAAGCGAGCGGCCGAAGCCTGTCCCGTAACACCACCGCCATCGAGGTTGATGACGATGTCGTAATTCTCCACCGTGTTGGTAGCCAGCAGCGGCTGCTTCACCTGGTACTGGAGAATTTCGAGCGGGAAGTAAACTTCAAGCGCCTTGCGGTTGATTGTAATCTGACCCTTACCCGGCTTCACGTATACGCGAGCCACAGCGGCCTTACGACGACCTACGGTGTTTACAACTTCCATAACTCTTACTTAATCTCGTTTAACTTAATGGTCTTCGGGTTCTGCGCTGCGTGCGGATGCTCCGTACCGGCATATACCTTCAGGTTTCTGAGCAGCGCGGCGCCCAGACGGGTGCGGGGCAGCATGCCCTTGACTGCTTTTTCGACGATGAACGTCGGTTTCTTGGCCAGATAGTCGGCAGGCGTAGCGAAACGCTGGCCGCCGGGGTATCCGGTGTGACGCGTGTAGACCTTGTCGGTCATTTTTTTGCCCGTGAGCTTCACCTTGTCCGCATTGATGACGATGACGTAGTCACCGCAATCCACGTGGGGCGTGTAGCTGGGCTTGTTCTTGCCTCGGAGGATCTTCGCGATCTGCGATGCAAGACGTCCCAATACCTCATCCGCAGCGTCGATGACGACCCATTCCTTGGTCACCGTCGAAGCATTGGCCGAGATAGTCTTGTAGCTTAATGAATCCACTGTGTTTTACGTTTAATTTAACTTGTTTGTAATCCGTTCCCCGCACTTTACGGGTGCGCAAAGGTACTAAAAAGTTTTCGTTCTGCAAAATAATACGGATTAAAAACGAGAATAGTCGTCAACGCCGACCCGGACTTCCCGTCCCGGGACGGACGGACGCACCGGCTGCCCGGCAGGCCGGGTTCTGTCCAGCCGGAAAATCAACGGAAGCGTGTACCTCACCCGCACCGGTTCGCCGTTCCCGAGCCGTCCGGGTTCCCAGTTGGGCGACAGGGTGAGCACCCGCCCCACTTCCCGGATCAGGGCCAGATTCTTCCCCTGCTCCACGACGATGTCGGACAGCGTCCCGTCCTTTTCGACAATGAATGTCACCACGATGTCGTCTTCGACTTCATCCTCGAGCGCCTCCCGGGGATATTTCAGGTTCGCCATCACCCATTTGCGGAAACTTTGCAGATCCCCGCCCTGAAATAGCGGCATCTGTTCCAGTTCCCCGGCTACATCCTCCTCCAACGGAATTCCATCCGACAGCCCCGCCGCGAGCGAATCCGCGGCCGTAGGCACCGCCAACTGGATATTGACGGGCAGTACCAGTTTAGTGCGCACCGCAACGTCCCCCAGGCGTCCGGGAGTCCACCGCGGTGCGGAGGCGAGCACACGCAGGACTTCGGCCGAGCAGCGTTCGTCCGTCGAACTGACCACTTCCGGCTCCTCGACCGCCCCTTGCCTGCCAACGACGAACGACACGACCAGGCGCGCCTCGACCCCCTCGCGGAACATCTCCCCGCCGAAACAAAGATGCCGGAACACCCAGTCCCGGAAAGCGAGCACGTCGCCCCCCTGGAACCGGGGAGGCTCGTCCACGCGCAGGTAAACAGTCCGGTCGGAAGCGGCGGTATCCGGCCTTACCACGACGGAAGAATCCGGCAGGATGGCCGGATGTGCCGCAGCGCTGCCCGCAAAGTACGGGAGCGCAGCAAGGAGAAAAAAGAATCGGGTCATTTTCAAATGGATTCGGGTAGACGATCCCTGCAAACATACGATTTTATATCCGGAATTACAAATCGAACGGGCAGGCGGGAAACAGGCCGCAGGTCAGCGACCGCTACGGGAACGTCCGCGGGCATGGCGGCCGACCTCGTAGCGTCCCGCCGAATCCGTCACGAGCCGGTGCACGCCGGGGTTGTCGGGCAGGTAGCGCACCACGACCGAATCGCCGATGCGGGCCGTATGGAGGTTCTCTTTCTTGCGCACCTTGCCGGTGTACGCCTGTCCGCCGACCTCATAGCGGTAATCGAAACAGCAGACCGCATGTTTCTCACGGTAACGGCGACCGTGCGGCCTGTACCCGACGAATCCGACCCGCGATGAGCAGCCTGTCAGCACGGCCTTCGTCTCGGCGCCTTCCGCCTGCAACCTTCCGCAGATATGCCCCGACCGGAGGATGGCCGCCCCGAGCAGGGCAGCCGGCACGCAGAGAAACGCAACGATCCATTTACCACGGCTCATAATTCAGGAATCAGTCCGGACGAAAATACGAAAAACGCGGAACGGATGCCGTACGACGACGGCAGAGCCGGATTATGGCGGTTCGGGGTCATCGTTGCGGTTCGGGGCAGAAGATATATTCCGGGCTCCACTCCGCCGGAGGCACGACGGCAGGCCAGCGGTGCGAAGTGTCGGGCTTCAGCAGGAAGTCGATCGGAAGGAGATATTTCACGGGCACTTTCGCGCTGTTCGCAATGCCGCCTCCCATCCGGGCAGGCGCCCAGCGGGGCGAACTGCGCACGACGCGCACGGCCTCGCGAACCAGCGCCGGCGATTCCGAAATACCTATCGGCCCCGCCTTCCGCTCCGGCAGCAGCTCCTTGTACCGTTCATCCGTCCCCGGGGACTCCTTGCCGCACTCCTCATCACCACGGGCTGCCGCACTCAACGGCCCCACCTGCGTAACGTTCCCGAGCGTGTCGATGACGAAGCTAACGAGGATACGCCCCTGCTCGCCCCGGTCGAATGCCTCGCGGGGATAGCGGACATTCCGGTACACCCAGGCACGGAACTCCGTGAGGTCTCCGCCCATAAAGGTCGGATATTGTTCTAAGCCCGTGTGAAAGACGCACTCCCCGGCTTCGGGATCCTGCGCCGCAACCCCCTGCGACACACACAGGGCAAGCAACCATACACAGCATTTTTTCATAGTCAACGTTTTTTCACCGGATACAAGCGGATCGGAGTTTTCATAAAGGTACAAAAAAAAATCGCACTGTTGTCCAATAAAACGCATCCGGCAACAAAAAAAACGGCATGAAGAGGGAGAGCGTGACGGAAGCCGGAGACCCCGGCGAGGGAGTCCCTACGGGGGCGGAAGAGCGGCGCCGAGTGCCTGCAAAAACCCGGCACGACCACTCACAAAAAAGGCGGGCTCCGGTTTTCGGAGCCCGCCCCTATCGCGGACGACACTTCTGCCGCCCGGCGTAGTATTATCCGAGGAACGACAGCAGGATACCCGCAGCGACGGCCGAACCGACCACGCCGGCCACGTTGGGCCCCATGGCGTGCATCAGCAGGTAGTTCGAAGGATTCTCCTTCTGGCCTTCGGTCTGCGATACGCGGGCAGCCATCGGGACTGCCGAAACGCCTGCCGAACCGATCAGCGGGTTGATCTTGTTCCCGTCCTTGCTGAAGACGTTCATCAGTTTGGCCAGCAGCACGCCTCCGGCGGTTCCCATGGCAAACGCGATGACACCCAGCACGAGGATCCCCAGCGTACGGAAGTTCAGGAACGCCTCGGCCGTAGCCGTAGCGCCGACCGTGAGGCCGAGGAAGATCACCACGATGTTCATCAGTTCGTTCTGCACCGTCTTGCTCAGGCGATCCACCACGCCGCACTCCTTCATCAGGTTACCCAGCATGAGGCACCCGACCAACGGGGCCGCACTGGGCAGCAGCAGCGAGATGATCACGGCGATGATCAGCGGGAAGAGGATACGCTCCAGCTTCGAAACCGGGCGCAGCGTACGCATCTTGATGCCACGCTCCTTCTTGCTGGTCAGCGCGCGCATGATAGGCGGCTGGATCACCGGCACGAGCGCCATGTAGGAGTAGGCCGCCACAGCGATCGGGCCCAGCAGTTCGGGGGCCAGCATCGAGGTGAGGTAGATGGCCGTCGGGCCGTCCGCACCGCCGATGATACCGATGGAACCGGCCTGCGCGGGCGTGAAGCCCAGGGCGTAGGCGCCGAGGAACGTCACGAAGATACCGATCTGCGCGGCGGCGCCGAGCAGGAAGCTCTTCGGGTTGGCGATCAGCGGGCCGAAATCGGTCATCGCCCCCACGCCGACGAAGATCAGGCAGGGATAGATACCCAGTTTCACACCCAGGTAGAGGTAGTCGAGCAGTCCGGCATTCGCCACGAAAATATCCCAGTGGACATGTCCGTCGGCGAAAAGCTCGGTATGGTAGAGGTTCGCACCGGGCAGGTTGGTGAGCAGCATGCCGAAGGCGATGGTGAACAGCAACAGCGGTTCGAACTTGTGCCTGATAGCCAGGTAGAGCAGGAAGAATGCCACGCAGATCATGGCGACGCTCCCCCATCCCATCTCGGTGAAGAAACCCGCGATGCCCGTCGAACCGGCGAAATTACGCAGGCTGTCCCATACGAAGTCAGCGTTCGAGGTTAGCATTGTCAGCATAGGGCTATTCGATAACGATCAGGTTATCGCCTTCCATAACCGTAGCGCCCTGCTGGATGCAGACCTCCTTGACTACACCGGCACGGTCGGCGTCGATATTGTTCTCCATCTTCATGGCTTCGAGCACGACGAGCGTCTGGCCCGAGGCCACCTTGTCGCCGACCTGCACCTTGACCGAGAGCACGGTGCCGGGCAGCGGGCATTTCACGGCGTAACCCGACGAGGGTGCCGAAGGGGCGATGCGGGGCGAAGGCGAGGCCGTCGCGGGGGTAATCATCGCACTGTTGGCGTTCTTGGGAGCGGGCATCACCTGGGGCCGCGATGCGGCAGAGGTCTTGGCGCCTTCGATCTCGACTTCGTAGGCCGTACCGTTGACGACGACGTGCGCCACCGTCGAGGCGTCGTTCACCTCGTCGATCTGCACGGTATAATTCTGTCCGTTGATTTTCAGTGAGTAATCTTTCATTGTTATTTAAGTTCTATTTCCTTTCGGGAAGCGGGGTTAAACCGTGAATTTTCGAATTCCAGGGCGAATAGGCACGCTTGATGCTCAGGATGGTCAGCACTTCGGACTCCCTGTCGTGCAGGGCGCTCCGGTAGAGCTTCAGGGCCGTGGCGATGGCCGCGATCTCCTCGTCGTGGATCTGCCCCGGAACTACCGCGGACTTATTGGCAGCGGCAGTCGCAGCGGCCTGGCGGCGCGTGAAGACATAGCCGAAGAGCTTCATCACCCACACCAGCAGAACCAGCACGAGGAACACGAGGCAGATACTGATGAGTGCCACCCACAGCATCTCCGACCAGCTCCAGTCTATTACCGATAATATTCTCATACTCATGCGATTCTATTACAACGGAATATTCGAATGCTTCTTCGCGGGGTTCTGCAGGCGCTTGGTTGCCAGCGACTGCAGCGCACGGATAATGCGGAAGCGCGTGTTGCGCGGTTCGATCACGTCGTCGATATAGCCGTAGCGGGCGGCGTTGTAGGGGTTCGAGAACTTGTCGTTGTACTCCTTCTCCTTCTCGGCCACGAACTTGGCTTTCTCTTCGGGCGACTCGATCGCTGCGACCTCCTTGCCGTAGAGCACCTCGACGGCACCGCTGGCGCCCATCACGGCGATCTCGGCCGTCGGCCATGCGTAGTTGATGTCACCGCGGATGTGCTTCGACGACATCACGATATAGGCGCCGCCGTACGCCTTGCGCAGCGTGACGGTGACCTTGGGAACCGTAGCCTCGCAGTATGCGAAGAGCAGTTTCGCGCCATGAGTGATGACGCCGCCGTACTCCTGGGTCGTACCCGGCAGGAAGCCCGGAACGTCCACCAGGGTCACGATCGGAATGTTGAACGCATCGCAGAAGCGGATGAAACGCGCGGCCTTGCGGCTGGCGTTGATGTCGAGCACGCCGGCCATGAACTTGGGCTGGTTGGCGACGATGCCGACCGACTGGCCGTTGAAACGCGCGAAGCAGGTGATGATGTTCTTGGCGTATCCGGGAGCCGACTCCAGGTACTCGCCGTTGTCCACGATCGCGCGGATGACCTCGGCCATGTCGTAGGGTTTGTTGGCGTTGTCGGGGATGATGTCGTTGAGCGAATCCTCCAGGCGCGTGATCGAGTCGTTGCAGACGGCCAGCGGGGCATCCTCCATGTTGTTCTGCGGCATGTAGGAGATGAGCTTGCGGATCAGCTCGATGCCCTCCTCCTCGGTATCGACGGCGAACTGCGCCACGCCCGACTTGGTGGTGTGCATCGTGGCACCGCCCAGCTGCTCCTGCGTCACGTCCTCGCCCGTCACGGTCTTTACGACCTTCGGGCCGGTGAGGAACATGTTCGAGGTCTCCTTCTTCATGATGATGAAGTCGGTCAGGGCGGGCGAATAAACGGCACCGCCGGCGCAGGGGCCGAAGATGGCCGAAATCTGCGGGATGACGCCCGACGACATCACGTTGCGCTGGAAGATGTTGGCATAGCCGGCCAGCGCGTTCACGCCTTCCTGGATACGCGCACCGCCCGAGTCGTTCATGCCGATGCAGGGGGCGCCGTTGCGCAGGGCCATGTCCATGACCTTGCAGATCTTGTCGGACATCGACAGCGACAGCGAACCCGCCGTCACGGTGAAGTCCTGTGCGAAAACATAGACCAGGCGTCCGTTGATCGTACCGTAACCGGTCACTACGCCGTCGCCGAAGGCATGGCTCTTGTCCATCCCGAAGTCATAGCAGCGGTGCGTCACGAACATGTCGAACTCCTCGAAGGAGCCTTCGTCGAGCAGCATCTGGATGCGCTCGCGGGCCGTGTACTTACCCTTGGCATGCTGGGCGTCGATACGCTTCTGACCGCCTCCGAGACGCGCGGTTTCGCGGTTCTCGATCAGCTGGTTGATCTTGTTCTGAATTTCACTCATAAGTATGTAGGTTTGTAATTTTTCCGAACCCCGGAATTTCCCGGCAGGTATCGCCCGCGGCCTACGGCCGCGTTTACAGGTCTGACCCCACCCTAAGTCACTCCCTCGGGAGGGACTTCTGTTCCGCCTTTGGCGGAATTCGGAGATTCCGCAATATTCCTTGTTACACTATTTGTTCTTATTCTCGCAAAGCTCGGTCAGGATGCCTTGGGTCGATTTGGGGTGCAGGAAGGCGATGGTCATTCCCTCGGCGCCCTTGCGCGGGGTCTTGTCGATCAGGCGGATGCCCTTGGCTTCGGCATCGGCGAGCTGCTCCTCGATATTCTCGCAGGCAAGCGCCATGTGATGGATACCGACGCCACGGTTTTCGATGTATTTGGCGATGGTCGACTCCTCCGAAGTGGGTTCCAGCAGTTCGATCTTGGTCTGCCCCAACATGAAAAACGCCGTGCGCACCTTCTGGTCGGCGACCTCTTCGATGGCATAGCATTTCAGGCCCAATACGTTTTCCCAGTAGGGAATTGCTTCATCGAGGCTCTTCACTGCGACGCCAAGATGCTCGATATGAGAAACTTTCATAGCAAATATAAAATTTAAGTTAGTGAATATTTCGCGTCAAATACCAGCTTGTTATTTTGCGAACACAAAGATAGGGTATTAAATTGGAAATACCCAAGAGATTTCTGGTATTTTTTTCCGGATTTATGCTCCTTTCGGGAAGGCCAAGCGCTTCACAGCGAACTGTAAATGTCGATCAGCCGGCGGGCGACGGCGTATTCCGAGAAAAGTTCGGCGCGGCGGCGTTCGCGGGCTTTCATCTCGCGGCGGAAATTCGCGTCCGACAGCACGTTTTCCAGCGCAGCGGCCACCTCCCCCGCCGCCCCAGGGCGGACATAGGCCGCGGCGTCGCCGGCAGCCTCGCGGTTGAGCTGCGTGTCGCTCAGCACCATGGGCACCCCGGCACGCATCGCCTCCACCACGGGCACGATCGACGCCTCGATCCCGGCATCGGGCAGGTAGACGAAGGCATGGGCGAGGCGGAACAGCGCCGGCAGGTCGTCGGGGCTGAGTTCGTAGATGAAATCGACGCGCGAGGCCATATGCCGCCCGCGGGCAAATTCCAGCAGGGAATCCGAATAGGCCGTGCGCCGGCCGCAGACCACGATCCCGACCCGCTCGGCGGAAGATGCGGCAGGACGCACGGCGGTGTCCGCCGGGGCCTCACCGCGCATGCCCGTGGCGATGCCGCCCCGCCCTGCCGCTGCGGCGGCACCCCGCCCCGGATCCCGATCGGCCGCCAGCCCGGGCAGCTCCGGGCCAGCGGCCGCGGCGGCGCGCTGCGCTGCGCGGAGCCCCTCCGCACGGATCGCACGTTCGCGTTCGCCGAGCGAGCCGACCGCCTCGAAGAGCACCTCGTGGTTATGGCGCGGTTCGACAGTGCCGAGCATGAGGATGAACCTGCCGGGCAGCATGTATTTGCGCCGCACCGCCTCGAGCTGCGCACCGCCCGGCGTTTCATGCGGGACGCGCGCGGCGAGGGGCATCACGACCTCGATGCGCCCGGGGTCGATCCGCAACCGCTCCGACAGCTCGGCGCGGGCATCGCGGTTGACCGTAATGAGCAGGCTGGCGGAGCGCAGCGCACGGCGGTAGAGCCGCAGCAGCACCAGCCGCTCGGACAGCGAATAGAGGTGCGGGTAGCGCAGAAAATTGAGGTTATGGACGGTCATCACGCTGGGGATCTTCCGCAGCAGCGGCAGGGGCAGTCCGGGGCGGAAGCCGTGGTAGAGGTCGAACTCCTTATAACGCGCCCCGTCAACGATATACTCGTGCTCGGGGGCATATTCGGCCAAAAGTTCGGCAAGGTGCCGGGAGTAAGTCCCGGCAGGTGCAGCCGGGGTGTCTTCGAATCCGATTTTCATAACTCTGCGTAAAATTTTTCGTCTATATGGCAAATAATTGTTATCTTCGCTGAAAATAAGGCTGCCTTTTTATGAAGAAAGTTTTGCTCACTTTACTCCTGGCCCTGGCACTCCCCGTTGCGGCGGCCGAGGCGCAAAACATCGCCCTCGGCGAACGCGTACCCGAGGTGAAGGTTCCGGCATGGCTCCGGGGCGGGAAACCCGCCGCCACCCCCGGCCTGACGTACGTCGAGTTTTTCCACTCGTCGAACCCGGCCTGCACCGCGTCGCTCGAACAGCTCCGGGCGATAACCGACAAATTAGGCGCCAAACTCCACGTCGTGGTCGTCACGCGGGAAAACGAGGAGAAAATCGCCCCCCTGCTTTCGCCGTTCCTCTCGCGGCACATCTCCGTCGCGCTGGACACCGGGGGCAGGATATTCTCGGCGTTCAACGTGCAGTACGTCCCGTTCGGGGTGCTGGTCGACAGCCGGAACCGGGCGCTGTGGATGGGCAACTCACTGCAGCTGACACCCGAAATCATCGAAAAATCAAGTAAATAGCACCATGTCCTTCACGAAGATAAACCATTACGAAAAAGAGTACGCAGATACCCATCACGACACGGCGCTCAACGTCACGGAAGGCGTTGAAGACCAACCTATCGTAAGCCCTTACTTCACGCGCCGCAAGAAACGGCGGCTTTCGACCGACGAATACGTCGAAGGCATCCTCGCGGGCAACATCACCACCCTGTCGCAGGCCATCACGCTCGTCGAAAGCAACAACCCCGCCCATTACGCGCAGGCGCAGCAGATCATCGAACGCTGCCTGCCGCACGCCGGGAAATCGGTGCGCATTGGCATCACGGGCGTTCCCGGGGCGGGTAAGTCGACCTTCATCGAGGCCATCGGCAACATGGTCACCTCGCTGCGGCACAAACTGGCGGTGCTGGCCATCGACCCCTCGTCGGAACGCAGCGGGGGTTCGATCCTCGGCGACAAAACCCGCATGGAGAGCATTTCGGGCAACCCCGACGTCTTCATCCGCCCCTCCCCTTCGGCCGGATCGCTGGGCGGCGTGGCTCGCAAGACGCGCGAGACGATCATCCTGTGCGAAGCCGCGGGCTTCGACGTGGTATTCATCGAGACGGTGGGCGTCGGGCAGTCCGAGACGGCCGTGCACTCGATGGTCGACATGTTCATGCTGTTGCAGATTTCGGGTGCCGGCGACGAGTTGCAGGGCATCAAGCGCGGCATCATGGAAATGGCCGACATCATGGTCATCACCAAGGCCGACGGCGAGAACATCCACAAGGCCGAACTGGCCAAGACCCAGTTCCAGGGGGCATTAAGGCTGTTCCCCGTCCCGGAATCGGGCTGGCGGCCCAATGTATACACCTGCTCGGCCGTGGCCGCGACGGGGCTCGAAGAGGTCTGGAAAGGCGTCGAGGAGTTCCTCGACCACATCCAGGCCAACGGCTATTTCCGCCACAACCGCAACCGCCAGAACAAATACTGGATGTACGAGTCGATCAACGAAGTGCTGCGCAACTCGTTCTACCACGACCCGGCGGTCGAAGCGCGCATCGCGGAGTACGAAAAGCGCGTGCTGGAGGACAAAATATCGTCGTTCATCGCCGCCAAGGAGCTGCTGGACATCTATTTCAAGGATTTGAAATAAACGGCGTCCCATCTCATACGCCCCCGTTTCAGCACTTTTCGGCCGGCTGCCCTTCCCCAAAACGAAAACCGCCTTCGGGAGAGATCCGAAGGCGGTTTTCTTTCACTGCGCCAATCCTGCAATCCTCGGGCCGCGAATCGCCGAAGCGGAACCCGCCGGCAGAAACTACCGGGGCGAAATCCGGGAGCAAAATACCGGCACGAAAAGCAGGGACAAAAACCGGGAGCAAAACGCCGGAGCGAAATGCAGGGACAAAATCCGGGAGCAAAATACCGGCACGAAAAGCAGGGACAAAAACCGGGAGCAAAACGCCGGAGCGAAATGCAGGGACAAAATCCGGGAGCAAAACGCCGAAGCAATAAGCGGGCGGGAAATGCGGGCGAATAAGCCGACGCGAAATGCAGGCGTCCCTACCCCGCCGCATACTTTTCCCGCAACAGCTCCGCCAGGCCGGGCATGCCTTCGGCGGCACGTTTGCGGATCAGGGTCAGCGGATTGCGGATGCCCGCCGTATCGGGATTACCGGGATCGACGACATAAATCGGGATTTCGGGGCGCACGCAGCGCACCAGTGACGCGGCGGGATAGACCGCCAGCGAAGTCCCCACGACCACCATGATATCCGCCGTCTGCGCAATCTGCGCGGCACGTTCGAACATCGGCACCGCCTCGCCGAAAAAGACGATGTGCGGACGCAGCAGCGCCCCGTCGGGCGCCGTGGCGTCGAGCTTCTGCTCCCAGCCCTCGATCGGGACGACCAGATCGGGATTGCGCGACGAGCGCAGGCAGGTCAGTTCGCCGTGCAGGTGGGTCACTTTCGACGAGCCGGCACGCTCGTGCAGGTCGTCTACGTTCTGCGTCAAGACCTCGACCTCGAAATCCCGTTCCAGCCCCGCGATGGCCTCGTGCCCGGCATTGGGCTGCGCGGCGAGCATCTCGCGGCGGCGCGTGTTGTAAAACCCGATGACCGTGGCACGGTTATGCGCCAACGCCTCGGGCGTGCAGACATCCTCGATCCGGTAGGAAGCCCATAACCCGTCGGAATCGCGGAAGGTCGCCAGACCGCTGTCGGCGCTTACCCCCGCACCCGTAAAAACGACGATTTTTTTCATAAACTATAACTTTAGATAACCTAATCTATGCCCAACGGCAGCAAGCAGTATCAACAGACTGAATCCGACTGCCTTCGTAACTCCGACGGCGACGCCTTCGGTCGAAATATCGTATGCCAGCATCGCCGCCAGCACGAAAAAAGCGATCCCCAGCGCAACTTTCGCCAGCAGGGACTTTCGCCCGGCGGGTTCGGTGCGATCCACGGGTTCGGTGCGATCCGCAGGTACAGTATGATCCGCAGGTACAGTATGATCCGGGAGCACCGCGCGATCCTCAGGCACAATGCGATCCGGGCGCCCGTTGCGGGTACGGAATCCCGTATTCCCGGCAGCCCTGCGGGATTCGGCCCGGCCGCCGGCACACCGCCCTTTGGGCGTCCATGCCGTGAGCAGTGCGGGCAGGCCGAACAGCAGGGAACTCACTGCCGCATGCAACGGCGACTGCCCGACCCACAGCAGGTTGAGCGGGAACATCACCAGCGCAACCGCAAGCACCGAAACAACCGCAAAAATCCATTTCCGATTCATAGCAACCTCCTTTTATTACATATTCGCCTGCATCCGGCGGGATGCCGTGAGTTTGCGGCGCTTCATGCGCAATTGCCAAAGCCGCAGTCCGGCATCGGAGCGCAGGCGCCGCCAGCGCCACAGGCTGTAAAGGCAAGCGGCAAACGACACGGCACCAAGCCCGAGCAACATGCAGGCCGTCGTCCGGTCGTCCGGAGCCTCCGCAAAGACGACCGACGGCATAATGACGCCCATGACAAGCGACAGGCACAACAGCATCAGCCACGCATCGCGCCACCGCTGCCGGGGACGCTTGCGCCGGTAATCCGCATATACATCGCAGATTCCCAACAATATACTCGCCGCCAGCAGCACCCCGCAAACCCACAGGGGCAGCACGTCGGAGCGCAGCAGCAGAAAAAAGAGCAGCAACCCGGCTGCCGCCCGCAAAGCGGCCCGGATCCGCACCCCCTTCGGGTTGCGGACGTTGCGGGGCCTTTTTATAAACATCGGATTCGACATAACACCGGCTTTTATTGATCCTACCATTTACTGCGTCTCGAATCAAGCCATACGGGAACAACGACGGCCGCAACCGCCATCGCCTTGAGCAGCATCCCCCCGAACCCGCGGGCCAGCGAACATTCGCCGCCCAGCATATCCGAAATCTGGGACGAGCAAACCAGGGCGAACGCCCCCAGCAGCAATACGAAACAGAGAACCCTGCCCCGCCACGCCGCACAGGATCCCACGTTACCGACGGCCTCCCCGTCCTGCCCGCCGTCGTCATCGGACGGTTCGGGCCCGACGGCGGCCCATACGCCCAAAGCCCAGCAAAAAGCAATCACCAGTGCACAGACAGCCCCCTTCCAAAGCGCCTCGGCAGTCGGGAGACCTTCACCGAAACGGCGCAGCAGGAAAATTACGACGAAGGCGACAACGGCTGCCACGGGCAGGCCGAGCCACATGCGGCTGTGCAGAAACATCCGCCAGCGTCCGGCATCGAGCAGGCCGGAAAAATAGCATCTCCACATCCTGAACATCGGATTTATTTTTTTATATCGGCTTTATTTTTTTGCGGGTCGTCGGACTGCATACGGGCGTGCGGAGGCAGCGGGCCGGCCTCCCCGGCTGCCGCTGCGGCAACGGGAGGGACGGCATCCTGCAGCGGCGGCGTGCCTTCACCGGACGCAACGTCAGCAGGAGGAGCGGCGGCAGCCGCGGGAGAAACGGCCGCCGGAGCCGGCGGGAAGTCCCTGCCCGACGAAGCAACGCCCGTATCCGCGGCCGGCAGGGTCGCCCCGGCGGCCGCACGCGGCTTCTTCAGGCGGCCGCTGCGGCGCAGGGCATCGGCGATGATCCACTGGAGCTGGCCGTTGATCGAGCGGAACTCGTCGGCAGCCCATAGCTCCAGTGCGTCCATCGTCGCGGCGTCGATACGCAGTACGAAACTCTTGTTATTATTCTCTTTAGCCATCCCCAGTTAAATCAATGGTGCAGGGTTCCGGCATTCACCACGGGCTGCGCGGCTTCGTCGGCACAGAGCACTACGAGCAAATTCGACACCATGGCCGCCTTGCGCTCTTCGTCCAGTTCGACGATATGCTCGTTGCCGAGGCGGTCGAGCGCCATGTGAACCATCGATACAGCGCCCTCGACGATCTTCTCGCGGGCGGAGATGATGGCATCGGCCTGCTGGCGGCGCAGCATCACGGCGGCGATTTCGGGCGCATAGGCCAGGTAGTTGATGCGGGCCTCGACCACCTCGATGCCGGCCATCGCCAGACGTTCGTTGAGCGTGTGTTCGAGCTGGTCGTTGATCTGCTCGCTGTTCGAGCGGAGCGTCAGCTCATCGTCCGCAACACCATTGTTATCATAGGAATAGCAACCGGCCACCTGGCGCAATGCGGCGTCGCTCTGCACGCCCACGAAGTTCTCGAGGATGTTCATGCGCGCCGTGGCCGAAACGCCGGTCTGCCCGGCCGTAGTCGGGGCGTCGATCTCGAAAACGGCCTTATAAATATCGTCGCGCTTGATCTTCCAGACCAGTACCAGCCCGATAAGGATCGGGTTGCCCGTCTTGTCGTTGACCTTGATCGGATCGACGTTAAGGTTGCGGGCGCGGATCGAGATCTGCTTGGCCGACATGAAGGGGTTGACCCACCAGTAACCCGTTTCGTAGAAGGTACCTTTGTATTTACCGAAAAAGACCATCACGCGCGCCTCGTTGGGTTCGAGCAGCATGAATCCCGCCATGCAGATCAGCATGCAAAGGCTCCAGACGACGCCCGCCGCCACCAGTCCGCCGCCGAGCGCCAGCCCGGCGTCGATGCGCTGCGCGCCTGCGACGATCGCGTAAACCCCCAGGGCCAACCCGCCGAGGATCAGCACCAATGCCAGGAAACCATTGCATTTCCAGCCTTTGTAAACGAAATTTCCATTTTCCATACCCGTGTAGTTTTTGAATGATATTATTTTGATATCACAAATATATCGAACATTTTTGGATTTGCAAATTTTCCGGGCATTTTTTTCATAACGGACTGCGACCGAAGCAGAAGAGGCCCCGCAGCCCGGTTTAGGCCGAAAAAAACCGCTCCGTGGCACAGTTCATGCAAGGTTGGAGGGCGTAAACCAAAACAAAATTTACATCATGAATCAGCAAAGACACACCAACGAAGACACGCTGACCGACATTTTCGGTTCGGAGGAAATGCGCAGTCCGGCACCCACGGAATTCATCCCCAAGGGCAAGACGGCTCCCGAGATCGCTTACCAGTTAGTCAAGGACGAGACCTATCCGCAGACACAACCGCGGCTGAACCTCGCCACGTTCGTAACGACCTACATGGACGATTACGCCACGCGGCTGATGAACGAGGCCATCAACATCAACTACATCGACGAAACGGAGTACCCGCGTGTCGCGGTGATGTGCGGCCGCTGCCTGAACATCGTCGCCAACATGTGGAACACCCCCGAGAAGGCCGAATGGAAGACCGGTGCGCTGGGCATCGGTTCGTCGGAGGCATGTATGCTGGGCGGCGTGGCCGCATGGCTCCGCTGGCGCCAGCGCCGCAAGGCCGCAGGCAAGCCCTTCGACAAACCGAACCTGGTGATGAGCGCCGGGTTCCAGGTCGTATGGGAGAAGTTCTGCCAGCTGTGGCAGATCGAAATGCGCACCGTGCCCCTGACGCTCGACCACATCACGCTCGACCCCAAGCAGGCGTTGGAGATGTGCGACGAAAACACGATCTGCATCGTGCCGATCGCAGGCGTCACGTGGACGGGCCTGGACGACGACATCGAGGGGCTGGACAAGGCGCTCGACGAGTACAACGCCAAGACCGGCTATGAAATCCCGATCCACGTCGACGCAGCGTCGGGCGGTTTCATCCTGCCGTTCCTCAAACCCGAGAAGAAGTGGGACTTCCGCCTCAAGTGGGTATTGTCGATCTCCACGTCGGGCCACAAGTACGGCCTGGTATATCCCGGCCTGGGATGGGTGGTATGGAAGGACAAGAAATACCTGCCCGACGAAATGTCGTTCTCGGTCAACTACCTGGGCGCCAACATCACGCAGGTCGGCCTCAACTTCTCGCGCCCCGCAGCGCAGATACTCGGCCAGTACTACAACTTCATCCGCCTGGGATTCGAGGGATACAAGGAGATCCAGCAGAACTCGATGGACATCGCCAAGTACTGCCACCAGCAGATCGGCACGATGAAATGTTTCAAGAACTATTCGGAGGAGGTCGTCAACCCGCTGTTCATCTGGATGATGGATCCCGTGTACGACAAGAAGGCCAAGTGGACGCTGTTCGACCTGCAGGCCAAACTGCAGCAAAGCGGCTGGATGGTTCCCGCCTATACGATGCCCAAGAACATCGAGGACGTGGTCGTAATGCGCATCGTGGTGCGCCAGGGCATGTCGCGCGACATGGCCGACATGCTGATGGGCGACATCCGCAATGCCATCGCCGAGTTCGAGCAGCTGGAGTACCCCACTACCTCGCGCATCAAGTACGAGAACAAGGAACACCAGAAAGGAAAAGTCTTTACGCACTAATATGCCCCGTCCGGCGGCAGGCGTACCCGGAAAGGGCATGTCGCGCCGCCGGCACCGGACGGCAGAGCGACAGCCGGGAGCGGGCAACTCCCATATCGGACCGTACGTACGGCGTGACGCCGAAGCGTCACAGGTCACCGTCCCGGCGCCCCTGCTTCGGCAGGGGTTTTTACGAGAGGGCTCCGGCCCCCTGGAACGAATGCCGGAAAGCGGGCGCCCTGGCGCCCGCAGCCAAAGCATTTCGCGCCCTGCGGGGCTGCGAAGGGTCGGACAGACGGCTTCCACAATCGTGGGGGCCGTCGTTTTTTTATCGGGATGCGGGCTTTCATGCAGGCCGGGGCGCAGGCCGGGCGGGGAAAACAGAGGGAGAAAGCGGAAGACACAAGGCGGGCGGAGGGACGGGAAAGCGGATGCGGGATTTCACACAGGCCGGGACATAGGCCGGGCGGGGAAAACAGAGAGAGAAAGCGGAAGACACAAGGCGGGTAGGCGGAGGGACGGGAAGGCGGATGCGGGATTTCACACAGGCCGGAACATAGGCCGGGCGGAGGCAGAGGGAGAAAGCGGAAGACACAAGGCGGGCGGAGGGACGGGAAAGCGGATGCGGGTTTTCACGCAGGCCGGAAAGCGGCAGGCTGAGCGGGCGGCAAGCCGGGGAGACAGGTAAGGGCCCAAAGCGGGGATGGGAACCCGGCCGCATCGGGAAAATCCGACCGGCAGGACAGATGCTGCGACCAATAAGACAACCGTGTGCCCGGAAAGGAGAAAAACAACCGGCGGGGAGGCGGATGCGATTTTCATTATACCGATTTGTTTTGTAACTTTACGACGTTTTTATCCAACCGCAGACAAATGGCAGAAACATTCAATATCTTCCTGATCGTCATGGCCGTGCTGGCCGCCGGGGTTTACGTCGCCCTGCACTTTTTCGAAGCCGGGTACGGCTATCTGTTCAACCCGAAATACGGCCCCCCGGTACCCAACAAGGTGGGCTGGGTCATGATGGAGTCGCCCGTGTTCATCGCAATGTGCGTGCTCTGGCTCATGTCCGGGCGGACATGGGAGGCCGGGCCGCTGGCGCTCTTCGTGCTGTTCCAGGCACACTACCTGCAGCGCGCCTTCATCTTCCCGCTGCTGCTGCGCGGAGAGTCGAAGATGCCGCTGGGGATCGTCGTGATGGGCATGACGTTCAACACGCTCAACGCGCTAATGCAGGGCGGGTGGATCTTCTACGTCTCGCCCGAAGGCTATTACGCCGACTGGTTCGCAAAGCCCTACATTTACGTCGGGGGAGCCCTGTTCATGGCGGGGATGGCCGTAAACCTCCATTCCGACCATATCATCCGCAACCTGCGCAAGCCGGGCGACACGCGCCACTACATTCCCCGCGGGGGGATGTTCCGATATGTCTCGTCGGCCAACTATTTCGGCGAACTGCTCGAATGGACGGGCTTCGCCGTGGCTTCGTGGTCGTGGGCCGGAGCGGTATTCGCCTGGTGGACGTTCGCCAACCTCGCACCCCGTGCGGCATCGCTCTACAAGCGTTACGCACAGGAGTTCGGGGAGGAATTCACGGCGCTGAAACGAAAAAAGATCATACCTTTCATCTATTAACCTACCGGAAAATGTCATCACTGTTCACCCCTTATAAATTAGGCCCCGTGACACTGCGCAACCGCACGGTACGTTCGGCGGCGTTCGAGTCGATGGGGCGCCATTTCGGCCCCACGGAGCAGCTCAAGGAGTACCACGTTTCGGTGGCACGCGGCGGCGTGGGCATGACCACGCTGGCCTATGCCGCGGTATGCCGCAGCGGACTGTCGTTCGACAAGCAGTTGTGGCTGCGCCCAGAGATCGTGCCCGGGCTGCGCGGGATAACCGACGCCGTACACCGCGAAGGCGCGGCGGCCGGCATCCAGATCGGGCATTGCGGCAACATGACCCATTTGACGACCGCCGGGCAGATCCCGATCGGCGCGTCGACGGGGTTCAACCTCTATGCCTACACCCCCGTGCGGGGTATGCGCAAGGACGAGATCGCGCAGGTGGCACGGGATTTCGGGAAGGCCGTCCACACCGCGCACGACGCGGGGTTCGACTCGGTGGAGGTACATGCCGGGCACGGCTACCTGATCTCGCAGTTCCTCTCGCCCTACACCAACCACCGGAAAGACGAGTACGGCGGGACGTTGGAAAACAGAATGCGTTTCATGCGGATGTGCCTCACAGAAGTGATGGAGGCCGCGGCGAAAACGGGGACGGCCGTATTGGTGAAACACAACATGTACGACGGGTTCAGGGGCGGCATCGAGATTCCCGAAAGCATCGCCATAGCCCGCGAGATCGAACGCTTCGGCGTGGACGGCATCGTGCTTTCGGGCGGGTTCGTCTCCAAGGCCCCGATGGCCGTGATGCGGGGGCTGATCCCGATCTACACGATGAGCTACTACTCGCCCCTGTGGCTGCGCTATTTCATCCGCTGGTGCGGGCCCTTCATGATCCGGCAGTTCCCCTTCGAGGAGTGCTATTTCCTGGAAGACGCCAAGAAATTCCGCGCCGAGCTGAAATGCCCGCTGGTATATGTCGGCGGGCTGGTGAGCCGCGAAGGGATCGACAAGGCGCTGGACGCGGGGTTCGAACTGGTGCAGATGGCCCGGGCGCTGGTCAACGACCCGGCGTTCGTCAACAAGCTCCGCGAGGGCGACGCCTCGACCCGCAGCGGCTGCGACCACCGCAACTACTGCATCGCGCGGATGTACTCGGTGGACATGAAATGCTGCAAGCATTGCGACGGGCTGCCGCGCAGGATACAGGAAGAACTGGCCAAGCTGCCGTAAGCATGGAACACATGGAGAAGCGTAAACGGAACAGCGAAACGGCCGGGGCCGCGGCACAAGGCGGGACGCCGGCCGGATACCGGAACCTCGGAGACAAGGCCGGGTACAGGGAACACGCGGCCGAGACCCGGGACAAGGTTCGCACGGATGAGGCCGGATGCAGGGAGCACGCGGCCGAGACCGGGCACAGGGAACGCGGGGATAAGGCCGTGACAGCCCCCTGCGAGCCCGCAGAGGTACAGGGCGGCACGGGCGGGCAGCACGGACGCCGCCTGGAACGCGGCGTAGTGGCGCCGGGCAGCGCATGGGCGCTGGTGACGGGCGCCGGGTCGGGCATCGGACGCTGCTACGCCCTGCGGCTGGCAGCGCTGGGCTACCGGCTGGTGATCGCGGGCGACAACCGCGCACCGCTCGAAGCCGTGGCGGAAGAGATACGGAATGCCCGGCCGGCCGGGCGAAAAGCAGCCGAGGAAAGACCGGAGGCCGTGGAAGGGCCGGAAGCCGCGAAAGGACTGGAAATTACGGAAGGACTGGAAGTTACGGCATCCGCAAACGGAAGCGGGGCGGCGGGGCGCGAACCGGCGGCGGGAATTGCCCAGGCTACGGGGGAACCCGGGGCCGGGACGGACGGGAACGGGGCGTGCGCAGCCGGCAGTACGGAACAAAGCGTCGGCAGCGGAAAGGAACTCGACAGCGCAGAGGGACGCGGCAGCAGGGCAACGGAGGCCGTGACGCCCGACGTGCGGGTGATTGCGATAGATCTGGCGCGGGTCGGGGCGGCACAGGAGCTGTACGACCGCATGGCAGCCGAGGGGATCGGGGTCGACGTGGTGATCAACAACGCCGGGATATTCTCGTTCTGCGACATCCTCGCCACGCCGGCGGAGCGCATCGAGCGCATCATCCTGCTGCACGACCTGACCGTCACGCAGCTATGCCGCCTCTTCGCCGCGGACATGGTACGCCGCGGCGTACGGGGGCACATCCTCAACATGTCGTCCTACTCGCTATGGATGCCGTTTCCGGGGCTGGCGCTATACAGCGCCTCGAAAGCCTACATGCGTTCGTTTTCTGTGGCATTCGCCAAAGAGGTGCGAGAACGGGGCATCCGCGTCACGGCGGTATGCCCGGCAGGCGTGGCGACAGACCTCTACGGGCTGACACCCTACTGGCAGCGCATCGGCTGCAAACTGGGCGTGCTCATCACCCCCGACAGTTGTGCGCGCAGGGGGCTGAAGGCGTTGTGGAGGGGCAGGCGGTGCATCGTACCCGACTGGTGGAACCGCGCCTGGATCCCCTTTTGCAAGGTATTGCCGATGTGGGTGCTGCGTCCGGTACGGTGTTTCACGATGAAGTTCCAGAAATAAGGCGGGACGGCGCAGCCGGCCACCGCAGGACGGATCCTGTCCTGCCGGGTAAAACACGCACGGTGCCGGGCTGTGCCGCCGGGGAGAGGCAGGAAGCAGTACGGCGGAGCCACACTCCGGGGACGCGGCGCACGGACAAGACATTAGATGACTATGAAAAATATTAAAAATGTAATTTTCGACCTCGGGGGCGTCCTCGTAGACCTCGACATAGACCGCTGCACAGCGGCATTCAGGCAGCTCGGCATGAACCGGGTCGCCGACCTGATAAACCCCTGCTATCCCGCCGAGATGATCGGACGGCTGGAACGGGGCGACCTGTCGTTCCACGAAGCATGCGACGCGATGCGGAAGCTCGACGGGCGGTACGACGTCACCGACGCCCAGATCGCAGGGGCATACGGCGCGTTCCTGGCGGGGGTTCCGGTCTGGAAACTGCGCCAGGTGGAACGGCTGCGCGGGGCAGGGATCCGCACCTACGTGTTGTCGAACAACAACCCGGCGTCGATGGAGGTCATCCGCGGCGAATTCACGGCCGACGGGCACACGATGGACGACTATTTCGACAAGGTATACCTCTCCTACGAACTGCGCGAGCTGAAACCCTCGGAGGCGATCTTCCGCAAGGTGATCGCCGACAGCGGCATCATCCCCGCACAAACGCTCTTCATCGACGACGGGCAGAAGAACGTCGAAGCGGCGCAGGCACTGGGATTCGCAGTATACATGCCCGCGCCGGGAGAGGATTTCGGACACCTGTTCGAAGAGATAACCGCAACGAAATAGCAACGCCGCACGGAATGCCCGGCGGCAGGGCTGCGACCCGGCATAAATAAACGCCTCATGAAAAAGTGGATTAAAATCACATCGATCGTCACGGCCGTGATCGCCGTGATTGTGCTTGCCGTGGCGGTATCCATAGCGCCGTTGGCTAAAAATTACATCGAGAAACACGACCGCGAACTTTTAGGCCGCTCGATCCGCATGGAACGGCTGAAGTTCAACATATTCACGGGGCGCCTGCGCATCGGCGACCTGCGCATCGGCGGGGCGGACGACTCGACGACCTTCTTCCGGCTCGACAGTTTCGAGATGCGCATGCGGCTGTGGCCCCTGCTGTCCAACCGCGTGGTCGTCAAGAAGCTCTCGTTCGCGGCGCCCGGCATAAAGGTCTACCAGCGGGGCAACTCGTTCAGTTTCGACGACATCCTGGCACATTTCGCGGGCGACACAATCCCGGCGGCCGCAACGCCCGAAAAGCCGTCGAAGCCGTGGGAAATAGGCATCTACGACATCTCGATCCGCAACGGGCAGGTGTTTTACAAAGACCTGCTGCTCGATGCCACGTGGGGCATGAAGGACATCAACCTGCACATCCCGGGCGTCTATTTCTCGGGCGAGAAGACCGACGTGGGCGCCGTCCTGAACTTCGCAGAGGGAGGTTCGCTCTCGACCGACGTGGGGTACAACATCGCGACGTCGGAATTCGACATCGGCATCCGCCTGCAGGACTTCGCACTGGCCGGGACGCTGCCCTACTTCCGGCAGGCGCTCGACGTCGCGGCGGTGGACGGACGGCTTTCGGCCGACATACGGCTGCGGGGCAATACCGAGCACCTGCTGTCGCTGCGCACCGAAGGTACGGCCTCGCTGGCGGGTTTCGCCCTGCGCGACCGCCAGCAGCGGCCCGTGGTGGGCGTAGATACGCTGGGCATGAAGCTCGCCGAGGGTGACATGGGGTCGATGCGTTTTCGTTTCGACCGAATCTATGCCGCCGGGGTCTCGGCGCTGTTCGAAATGACGCCCGAAGGCGACAATTTCTCGACGCTGATGAAACCCACGGGCAGCACGGCAGGAACTCAGGCAGCCGGGAGAATATCCGAAAGCGGTGCAACGGACGACGCGGCACAGGATCGGACAACGGCTCCGGACGCCCCCGGGGACGTCACACCGACGCTCAGGATCGCCGACCTGGAGATAGCCCGGGGCAGCGTGACGGTGCGCGACCTGACGCTGCACCGCCCGTTCGAATACACCGTCTCGCAGATCGGCATGCACAGCCGCGATTTCGACCCGTCGAAGCACAACAAGCTCACGGTGGATGCCCGCATGCAGAAAACGGGCTCGGCGAAACTGCGCTGGGAAGGGGCGTTGGACAACATCGACAACCAGAACATCACGCTCTGGCTGTCGAACCTCGACCTGCGCGACTTCGGCCCTTACTGCGAGCATTTCACGGCCTATCCGCTGACGAAGGGCAACCTCACGTTCCGCAGCCAGAACGTTATCCGCGACCGTTACCTCGACGGCACCAACCACCTCGACATGTTCGAACCGAAGGTCGACAGGAAACGCAAGGACATCAAGGCGGAAATGAACATCCCGCTGAAGCTGGGGCTCTATGTGCTCAAGGACAAGAAAGGGCATGTGAAGATGGACTTGCCGGTCAGGGGCAGCCTCGACTCACCGGAATTCTCCTACCGCAAGATCGTGCTCAAGGCGATCGGCAACGTACTGCTGAAGGTGGTGACGGCACCGTTCTCGTTCCTTTCGGGCAACAGGGACAACCTGGAATACATCAACATCGACCCGCAGCAATATGCCTTCACCTCGGAACAATACGCCTCGCTGGACAAGATCGCGCAGGCGTTGCGGGACAAGCCCGAAATGCATATCGCCCTGACGCAGCGCATCAACATGCGGCGCGCCCTGCCACGGCAGGCGGCTAACGCACTGCGGATGGCATATGCCGCACACATGAGGGCGGCGGATTCGACGCAAAGGCGGCAACTTTCGATGCTCGAATACGAAAAGATCCAGCAGACCGACATCCGCACCCCGGCGATCATGGCCTTTGCCGATTCGCTGCTGGCGGCGCAGGGTGTCTCCCCGCAGGGGCTTTCGGCCGAGGACAAGGCGATGGCGCTCTTCCGCGAACAGGCGGCCGGACAACTGGTACGCATGACGGCCGCCCGCAACAAGGCGCTGAGCGACTACATGCAGTCGACGCACGGCGCGGCAGCCCCGGCTTTCCTCGTACAGGCGATGGATTCGGCGGCGATGCTAACCTACGCAGGGCGTGACCGCTACACCATAGCGATAGAAGTGGACGGCGAAACCGTGGAGGTGGCAATGGAGGACGAGGCGCCCGTCGCCGGGGATGGCACAGGAACAGCGGATATGGGTGCGGCCGCCACGACCGGAACGGCAATAGATGCAGCAACCTCGACGGGAGATGCAAGCGAAACGGCAGGGATAACGACCGCGGCAGGTGGTGCGACAGCAGCAGAGACAGCCGGGAGCGGCGAGGCGGCATCCCCGGCAAGCGGCACAGCGGGCACGGCTGCGACGAAAGTTCGGCGATAGATCCCCGGTTTGGCGGAAGAGTACATAGCGGAGTGGGCGATCCGGACGGGGAGGCCGTAAAAACAGCAAAAAACGTCCCGGGAAGTGAGGGGATCCCCTGCCGCTGGGACGCAACGGGACGCAACGGGATTGCCAGTCCTCCGGAAGGTAACGCATACGGATCGAGGCGCTATATATCCGGGGAGGCAACAGAACAGGGAACCCGGAACAGGCAACAGAGGAATAGAAAACAGGTATCCGAAACAGGGACTGGAACAGAGACAGAGACAGAGACAGAGACAGAGACAGAAAAACGTCAGGGCATCGGCAAAAGGCTGCCCCGAAACCCGAAACCAGAGCGGCGAAAAACGTCCGGCAAGCAAACCGGCAACTCACGCAACCGGAATCCGGCGCACCGCCGGGCACAGTGGATTTCGGGGAAAAAGTTTGCCGGAACAAAAAAAAGCGGTTATCTTTGCAACCCGGAATCCGGAAGGTTCCCCCGGCCGGAAATGCCCGGGATTGACACACGACAACCCTGTGGGGTTGCACAAGGCCAATCACGAGGTCAAGGTCGGGAACGACGGGGTGTAGCGCAGTCCGGTTAGCGCACCTGCTTTGGGAGCAGGGGGTCGTGGGTTCGAATCCCGCTACCCCGACGATTGAAAACCAACCACTTACAGCGATGTAGGTGGTTGATTTATTTTAGCGCAGGTACACAATTTACACACAACTTCGCCCATTTTTAAAGCCGTCGATCCCCTACAAACACCAGTTCGACCGCTGCCCCCCAACGGACGGAAATTTCCGCTGGTTGAATACAAAGACAGCACGGGCTGGCCGGCGTATTTCCGTCTTATTGTTCTAAAAGTTCACACAACATCCCGTAAAAACACCACACAAACGCATTAAATTGTTCGATAAGTCGCACAAACCGTATTAAGAGCTGCCGGCGTCCGGGTTCATCTCGCACGCGCGCGCATAGACGTCGGAAAATTCATTATATATACCTGTAAAAGTGTTTCGTGAGTTCTATTGCCTCGCGCACGCGCGCGTAGTGACGTGCAAAAATTATCCTTGCTTGGGGTTGTTTTTCCCTCGTTGTAACCTCGTTGTAATTCTTTGCCCCTCGCTGTAATCTCGCTGTTGTTTCCGCTTTACCCTTGACGTAACCTTGACGTTGTTTTTGTTTTACCCTTACCGTAACCTTACCGTTGTTTTACGTTTTGCGCTTGTTTTAGGCTTGTTTTTCCTTGGGGTAACCTTGGGGTCATCAAGTCGTTTAAAAGTCGATTTTTCGGTGTCCAAATTGAAAATACCCTCCCCGTAACCACCCCGTAATCTCACCATTTTACCCTTAGCAAAACCTTAGCGGTTTTTAGGGGTTTTATCCAATCGGTATAACGAATCGTTAGAGCGTCGGGGATAACGACAGCGGCGCAACCTTTTACCCTTTGTGTAACCTTTGTGTATTTTGGACACAATAGACGCCAACAACCAACCCAGCCGCCCGGATTGACGGCTGGGGCATCCTCGGGGTATATGCGGAATTCCTCAACGTGGGGTGCGGGTGGGTTCGTCACTCTGTTCATGCACCAACCGGGTTAGTTCGGCATTAAATTCGTTGCCGATCCTCCGTCGCTCTATAAGCTGCTGGAGTACCTCCTTTACCTGTGGATCATCCGGTTTTATTGCGCCGCTCTCCAATTTGGACACAATCTCTTTCCCTCTGCGTATTACCGCATCTGTCTCCGCAGTTATCTCGTCGTTCCGTCGTAAAATTTGGTCTCTGTTCATAATACAATAGTTTTTTATCGGGTAAGTTTCATTAATAATCCTTTCGGCTTTTGGGCGGCCTTGCTCGGCGATACCTGCGCCCGCAGTTCTTGCAGCTGCATCCGTAGTTCGACAATCTCCATGACTAATTCGCTACGTTCTTGGAGTAATTGAAACCGGGCTTCGCTGGCTTTCATGTAAAGTTCCGAAAGGCTGTTAAAGTCGGAGGGTTTATTCGTTTGTGAACTCATATTCCCTGTTGGTTTGTGGATGAAACATCAAAACATCGCCGTCCCTTTCCCATTCTCGGATCGTGTACCTGCCTTTCGGGAGGTAACCCGCCCGGCGGACGGCTTCGGCCTCGGTGGGGAAATATCCCACCGTGTGCCCTTCAAAGGATAGTTCGTAGATCATAACCGTAGATGATTAGTTCAACATTAATTGCAAGGCTTCGGATATATCGGGATACTCTTTGCCTTCGGCGTCCCATACCGCCGGAACCAGCACGAGGTCTTGCCTCTCGTCGTTGCACATCTTCGCCTCGTAGTTGATGAAGGCTATATATCCCTTGTGGGTAATCTCAAATCCCCTGCTGAGGCCGTCGCAGTAGAAGGTAATGTAATCGGCCGCTTTGCGGGCCATTGTCCGAATGTCGGACGGGGTTAATGCTGTGGTCATGGTATTAACTTAGTTTGCTGGTTTTGCATTGGTATTGATTGATTGTGCGCCTGCCGGCCAAAATATCACGGCATTCTATAAGCTCTTTTGTTAGTTCGACTATTCGCTGGTGTGCCTTGATAAGGCGATCACCCTGTTCGATGTAATCGCGTACACCTTTCCAATACTCCGCCCGCCAATCTATCTCCGGGGAACTCGTCGTGTTTACGTTCTTTTTCATAATTTTATCGTGATTTTGGTTGAATCTCGCTATTTTTTAGTCGCCGTAGTACGTTCTGCTGTTGCCGTAATAGTCCGCGGGCACCGTCAGTAGCTGCGGGCGGTACTCCGTGGCCTTCGGCTGCTCCGTCGGACGGTTCTCGATCTTCGCCGTCATGATCGCCAACTTCTCATTGCGCCAAGCCTTCTTGAGGCAGGCCGAGAACGACATCGAGGTGTTGGCACGTTTCAGATACCAGGCGTTTTTCATGATCTTCGAGAGGTTGTAGGTTGCTTTCATAGTCTTTACGTTTACTTCAATTATTACAATGCAAATTTACGTATAATGAAATTAACAACCAAATAAAAGAGCAAGAAAGTTTACGTAAATTGCGATTTTTTTTGCTGAAATTGTATTTTATGGATATTTTGCCCTATATTTGCACTTGGAGAACTTATAATATATTGCAACTATGTTACAACTTAAGGATTTATTGAGGCGTAAAGGAATGACCGCAAAAGAACTTGCGGTAAAAATTGGCATTAGCGAGGGTGCTTTATCAAAGTCGCTTTCGGGTAATCCAACACTTGAACGCATTGAACAGATAGCCGTCGCCCTCGGCGTATCGGTTCCGGAACTTTTCGCCCCTCAACCGACGAACACAATCACCTGCCCGCATTGCGGCAAACTTATCAAGGTGGAGAAGGGAGAATAAATTATGGGAAAGAAAACAGACCAAATAGACGCCCAAAGCCTCGAACAGGCGCGCGCCCTATTCGAATCGGGGGACATCGACCGCATAGAGGTCGGAACCGTGGCCGGGCTTTGTGAGATTCACCGCTATTTGTTCGGTGGGTTGTACGACTTTGCCGGAAAAATCCGGACGCTGAATATCGCAAAGGGTGGTTTCCGATTTGCAAATTGCCTTTATCTGGGTGCCATCCTCCCGGTGATCGAGCAAATGCCGGAAACAACCTTTGAGGAAATAATTGCGAAATACGTCGAAATGAACATCGCCCACCCGTTCATGGAGGGCAACGGACGAGCAACCCGCATTTGGCTCGACATGATGCTGAAAAAACGATTGATGCAGGTTGTGGACTGGCGGAAGGTGGATAAGGATTTGTATTTGCAGGCTATGGAGCGCAGCCCGATCAATGACCTGGAATTACGCGCCTTGCTCGGCCAGGCATTGACCGACCGCACGGATGATCGGGAGGTGATTTTCAAAGGCATCGAACAGTCTTATTACTACGAGGGATATGAAGCATAAGGATAATGCGCGAGGGTTCATTCGATTGTTTTCTTTAGAATGCCTTGTAATCGCACTTAGTATATTTCCGTTGTTACATACACACGCCACACCACATCAAGCGAATGAAAAGGGGGTCGTGCAGGAAATTGTTGAATCAAGAGATAGTGCAGTAATACTATTTGGGCGGGCACAAAATATGTTTGCACTTCTTTTCGATGATTTTGATATTACCCTACGAAATAACGATAATAGGACAATAATTGCATCAGGACGAGCTAAAATAGGTGATTATATTCGAAACAATTACGATTCCAATTATCGTATGGTATCGTTCATTACCTATAAAATAAAAATTGACTGTAAAGATTATAAATATCGGTATTCAATCTCTGATATTAAAATAACAACCTTTTCTAATTTATTTGAAACCCCACAATTTGACTGGATTTCCTTCTGGTGTGCATGGTCTGATTATGGCTTAATAAACACACCTTATTTTACATATGGGGATGCAAAGATAAAAACCGAGATATATTCTTATACTATTTCTGAAATTTATGCGTCATACCAACGCGATAGCGCTGTGATAAGTAAATATGACGAAGCAGCAAAGCTATATTATGCAGCTCTAAATAAGACAAAACGCAAGTCTGATCGCAAGAATCTATTTGAACAATTAAGGCAAGTAAATTTATCCAAGATGAGTATGAGCAATAAATACAAGGCATTAAAAGCACTGAATACCATTACTCCAATATATATAATAGATTTATGCGATAAGATTAAGGACTATATGGGAATGCATGATGATTTTTGATGTTTTATTAGGCGAATTTGCCTTTGTAGAATAAAGCCGGGATTAATCCCGGCTTTATCTATAACACAATAACGGTTCCATCCTTATTTACCGAATACTCCCCGCTGATATTTACGATATTCAGCACGGCGTAGTCTTTTGCGTTGATCTGGGCTCGTGCGCCGTGCATCAATATGATTGTATGCGTGAATTGAGGCCGAGAAGCCTCGATAGTGGCCTTTGTATCACCGACCAGGCATACATATTCCTTGCCCTTTAGCGTGATGTCGCCAGCGTCGACATATATTTCCAATCCTTGAAGATTGCTTTGGTTCTCCCTGAACACTTCGACTGCGGGGAAGTTGTGACCCTGGCAGAACTCGATCCCTTGTGGGGTAAACATCAGTTTGATTAGCTCGGGGAAGTCTTGGACGCGGTTTATCTTTTCACAAGCTCCCGTTTGTAGTGCCATCGCCCGTATGGCATCTACACTCTTATTGTGTTGGGTTGTCATAATGCTAAATATTTATATATGAATATATTAGACTATATTTAATTTATAAATTTTCGGTATTTCTTTTTATGCTATTTATCCCATCCTCAATGCGCCCCAGTGTCTTATCCATGCTTTTGGTGCTTACGTTTATTTCCCTAACCTCTAAAAGGGTTTCCACATCAATCCGCAAACTTTCGTAATAAGCGGCTGACAATTCGTCGATTCTCGAATCCATATTCAGACAATTGTGTATTGCTTCTATAATTCCTTCTACCGAATCCCGCATTTGAAGTTGTGACATTACAGCGTTTCGGATGTCGGTTACTTTGCCTTGAATGTCGGCGAAACGACCGCTTAATTCATCTCCCGTATCTTGCGACATCGTTTGAAAGCTTCGGGATGTTGCTTGTTGTTTAGAGGCTGTATTGTCGTCAAAATATTTATCCGCCCAGCCAAAAGAAGCATCCAAATCTTGATTGAGTTTTTTAATCATTTCATCAATGATATTCTCCTCCGTTTGGGTAATAATACCATCTTCCCAAAATTCCTCCAGCTTATCGCGTATGACTTGCATAGGTTCTTTTATATCGGCCTTCATGGCCTCAATCACCATTTGCTTAATCATGTTTTTTACAAAGTCTTTAGCCGATTTTGCCCTGTCTTCTCCTTGTGCCCAGGCGTCGGCATATGCTTCAGCAAAATCATTGATAGCAGCCTGAATGTCTGAACCGAATATAGCATCTTGCGCCTTTGCGGCATTATCTTCTATAAGGTTTGTTATCTCCTCATATTGTTTCTCCCACTCTTTAATGCGTTTTTTATCTGGGTCTTTCTTGCTCTTTTCTTCTTGTATTTGACGCTGAATTAATAACTTTTGTTGCTCAAGCAACTTATTTTGGTCTTCTATTAACTCTTTCGCATCTGTAGAATACGCTTTTTCTATTGAACGCGATAGCCTGTCGTAAGAACGTGATAATGCATCTATCTGATCTTGGAGTTTTTGTATTTTTCTTTCTTTACTTTTATCTATCCATTTATTTATACTTGTAATAACTCCAAGTATGCTACTGGTCGCCTCTGACGCTGCGCCCATTATGTCGCCACTTTTAAATTTTTCCCACGAAGAATACACATGATTATCAAATTCGGACATCAAATTTGATAATTCAGCCCATTTGCCTAATGTTGTATCAATTTCTGCATCTTGCCCAAAAGATGCCATCATGTCGACAATACTATCCGTCAGTTGTTGCATAGCTTGAATTGTCTGATGAATTGATGTAACAATCATATCAATCATAGAAATCACTCCCGATGCCTTTCCTGCTGCTTTGGACATAGAGGCTCCCATTGCTTGCACATTTTGATCGCCGGTTTTGGCACCTTTGAGCTGCATGGCATCTCCGAGTTTCTGGTAGTTATCAATCAAGCCATTTATTCCTTGATTTTGATATGTTTGAAATCTACCTCTTTCATTCAACTTGTCGCGGTATTGTTGGTCAAGTTGCTGTGTTGCCCTTACATATTCTTCTATTGAAATTTTACCCGCCTCAAGCATCTGGTTTAGCTGATTGCGCAAAGTGTTATATATGTTTGATGCCATGCTTTTAGACATGGTTTCAATCCACGAAAAGAAGGCGATCCAATTGTCTGACTGTTTAGTTTCAATCTCGGCAAGGGCTGCATCGCGCTCTTTTTTCAACCTTTCTCGGTCTCCCTGAGTTGTAGCTTTTCTAATTCTTTCGTCGTAATATTCTTTTGTCGCTTGTAGTTTTTCTCGGAAATTTCCGTATTTTCTCAAATACTCATTCCACGCTTGAATCTCTTTGTTGACAACATCCGATAATCCCTCTGGAGTTATAGCTATACCCGATACACTCGCCCGCTCTTTATTTCGTTGTTCTTTATTGAACTCTTTCAAGGCTTCCGTGTATATTCTAACACCTTCTGCCGCTTTGATATTGTCAGCATAATATACCTTTTGAAGGTCATGATATTTTTCGCCGGCAGACCCATCGGCAGCCACGTTGACTGCGATAACTAAACCTTTGGTGTCTGCGGCAAGAATATTCTGAGCTCCTTCAAGTTTTGAGTGTATGTAATCATCCAATTCCTGTGGAGACAAAATGTCCCCATTAGGCAGGATTGGGGTGACTAAAATCTCAGTCACCTTTCCCTTGGCATCCAAAATACCATATTGGCTGCTGAAAACGGTGGCAATACCCTCTCCGGCATCTTCCCAGCCTTTTTTTACCAATTCCGCCGCTTTAACAAGTGGGCGCGCCAAATGATTTACATTCCCTTTGTACTGCGCAATCATCTGCTGTCCGGCGAGGAATCGTTCAGACGAAGTATCATTTTTATATTGGGCATCAATTTCCTTTTCTTGTAACTCAAGCAGCTTTTTTTCGGCTTCTTGTATGGCTCGGGCACGTTTCTGATAGTCGAGGTCTATTTGCGCAAGTTTCTTGGCCGTGCCGTCCTTCATGGAATCTACCTCCGCCTGCAATGCATCGTCCCGGAGCTTTTGCAATTGCTTGGTGAGCTCCTTTAGATTGCGCTCTTGATCGGATGCGGCTTTTTTTGCTGCGCTTTCGGCCTCTTGGCGGGCTTTTTTCCATTCTGCGTTAAGTTCGGCGGGGGTTTTCCCTATAAATGATTTTTCTGCAACAGATGCTAATTCTTCGCTGCTTTCATCAAGTATTGCAAGATATTCCCGAATATCATTAGGAATATCATCCGGAAGCTCTAATTTCGTGCGGATAGCTTCGCTTGCACGCTCAATGCCTTTTTCCAAACCAGCAATAGCACCACTCAAACCTTCTATAATTGGCGACTTTTTGCTAATGCCCTTACTTTGCAGATCATTTATTTTCGATTGTAATGTATCGATGCGATCTGCATAGGATTGAATACGTTTATATTCATCTGTACCCTCTATTTTTAACTTTTTAATTACATTTTCTGTAATGAGCTCCTGGGCGGCTTTGGCTTGTGCGACCTCGATAATTGCATCGCGCAGGTTTTCATAAGCACCGACAGCATTCCCGACCATAACCTGTTCCGCAGCCATATTGCCGAAGTAAGCGGGGTATATGTCTTGCAATTTTTTGACCGCTTCGGCTCTTTCTTCATAGGGCCTGGAAAGGTCTGTCGCAGCCCTATACAGCAGGTTCAATTTGGTTAATTCGGATTGAGCCGACACCGAACCTTGAGCCATAGCGGAATTAAAGCGTTCGAGTGCAGCGGCAGAGGCGTCTATCGTCGTTTTACCTTTGAACAGCGACGCTACCCAGTTGGTTATCTCCTTGCCGTAAAGGGTAAGCACGGTTACGCCGGCCACAAGCAGGGTTTGCCAGGAGAAGATCGACGATGCTATCTGTTTCCATACGGGCGTGAAGGTTTGCCCGGCTTTCTTCAATTCATCAACCGATTTCTTCGCCCGTGCTATTTCATCGGCCAGCATCGGCAGGTTGTTGGATATGGCGGCAAAGAATATTTGCGGGCCATATGCCAGCGACGGCAACTCGCGGGCAACTTGCTGAATTTGGAATCCCAGCATATTGAATCCCGAGGCATAATTGCCGACATTGCGAGTATGGACGCCCATCGACGCATCCAGTTCTTTGATCTTCGTGTCGAGCGATTCGATGTTTTTAAGCATCGTTTGCCCTTGCGCCCCCTCACGATCCGCGGCGCTCATATTTTTATACACCGCACGCATACGGGTAAGCGCCTGGGACATTTCGTTGATTGAGCCGATGGCGGTCTGCTCCAATTTGATTTGGTTGGCAAGCTCCCGCCTCAATTGGGATATTTCCTGCTTGTATTCCTCGATAGATACGGCAGCGTCCAATACTTGCGCCCTTTTCTTTGCAGACAATTGCCCGTTCTGCTGCTCTTCCTTATTGAGCGCGGTTACATCCGCTTTTAATCGTGCGATCTCATTTGAATATAGCCTAATTTGAGCTATTGCCTTTATTTTTTCGTCGTTAGCGGCTTTCAGCTCACCAAGCAGGTCATGATATGCCGTAGTTTCGGCCTGGGTAGCCGCTGTTCCCGCCGTAGAACCGCCGCCAGCAGTTCCGGTCGTGGCCGAGGCAGTAGCCTTGGACGCCGCATCCATTGCCTGCTGCTCCATCTGGGCGATTTTGCGCATTGCCTGTTCGACGCGAGCCTCCATATCGGCAATATGGCGATTTATGACTTTAAACCCGTCTGAGTTAGACGGAAATTTCTCCAACAACTGATATAACAGTTTCAGCGATTTGATAAAATTATTTAACTTTGCGGTGTCCGCATTTATTTTGAATGATAATGCACTCATTACTACTTATTAAAAAATTCATTAATTTGCTATTCTAAGGGAACTCCGTAGTTGCAAGTTTGGATTACCCGCGTTACGGTAAAAACCATAACGCGGGTTGTTTATTTTAGGGTTCTTTGGCTATCGTTTCGGCTAAACCGTGCATAATAGCGGTTATCTGCGATATGTCCTCAATAGGAAGCATCGCCAGGGTTTTATTGTATGCATCGAACAGCTCGGGCAATGATGCCCGCCGCATTATCCGACGACGCAAAAACCATATTCTGATCCCGGCGAATACATTGCGGCTGCCAACGATAGCCAGAGCGACACTATGCGCCATCGCTGCTATGCATGCTTCGCTCTTATCCGGTTCTTTATTAATATGCCGGGCTGTCATGATCTCCGCTGTGGTCTGAGGGGTCATCCTGTATATCGTGTAGCCTCTCCGGGCAATACGGATGCTGATAAAATCCCTTTTCCTACCATCAGCGGGTAACATATCTGCAAGCTCCGCTAAGGTCTGTATCATAATCTCTTTTTTTACTTTTTCCATGATGTAATACCTTAGTTGTTTTTTTATCTTCTGTTTGTATTTTTAACGTCGTGTAAATTTCTCCACATATCTAAATCCTGGCAGATTGATGGAAAACTCATTGTTATTGCCGATAGAAATAATGCCATTTGTCGTCAGGTAGCCCGACCTCGATACCGCCCGCATGACATTTCCATGCTCACGAAGGTATGCATCCAGTTCTTCGAGCTTGTTCACAATGTCCTGGGCTTGGGCGTATACTTGCTCCTTCGCTTCGGTATCAAGGTAAATAACATGCTGTTCTTTCAGGTAATTATCTACCTTGTCCTCAAATAGGAATATATGCCCTTGAGATATTGAGAATAAATCATTTCGTATATCGCAGTTTCCCTTTGCCTGGGTGTAGCGCCTTTGCCATTGTTCCGCCAGTGCGTATAAGGGCTTTACACTATCCATATATTGTTTTTTTGACAGTGCAAATTGCATCTTGCCCGCCTCCTTCGTTACCTGTTCTTCAATTAATGCCGTAAGATCATTTACATTGGAAAGTCGTGTTAAAATATCGTCGCCGAAAACAATGCCGGCGGCTGTAATTTCATCGATAATTTTCTGAGCATCGGCAATGAAACTATAATAAGCGCGTCGCTGAGCGGCTATTGCTGATGAATCCTCATAGATAACCTTATTGTTATGTCCCATTTTGAATATTTTTTTAGAATTGCATAGAATCCACTATCTTTCTAACCTGTTGCTTTTCCTTTGCCCGCCGTTCATGGCATTCCCGAAGCACCCGGTCAATTTCTTCTACGGCCTGTTTGCCGTACTTTTTTTCGAGTGCTAATACAGTCTCGCTATTGATTTCATCTGCTGTTTTAATTGTTTTCTCCATGCTTATTTTTTGATTTATTTGTTTATTTCTTATCCGGCCATACCCTCGGTGGTGGTCGCGTTGCGCCCGTAGAAACTGGAGTTTTCGTTTGGCTCGGTTGATCCGGTGGTTTTTCTGACCATCCAGTATTATCATAAGCTCGTCACGGCTTAATTCGACAGTCCACACCGAATAGTCGGCAATTACTGCCCGCCCTTCCGTCCTTCTCCCCATTATCCGCTTGCTAATTATGTTTATAATCCTTACCTTTGCGAATAATGTAATGCTTCGTTCGACAATGCCTTATAAGAGAGAGGGACTATCCCCCTCTCTTATTCTTTGAGGCAATCCAACGCGTCGGGATGGAGTTCTATGGTACCTTCGTATGATACCCTAATGACACTACGGTAGTCCGTGTCTTCCGGCAGGATCGCAGTCTTGAAACTCGGATGATCCGCGATCAAAGTATTCAATGCTTCAACCGCACGGCGCACCTGATCGCATTGCTGAAGTACACGCCCGCGCATTACTGCCACTTCGAGCGTACGCCGTTGGTGCTGGTCGGCCAGCCAGTCGGTAGACAATTTGACCTTATCCCCGCTTACGATAAATGCCTTAGGGTCGAGGGCATCAGCCTCACCGACACGCAGCGCATTTTTGATCGCCTGTTGTGAATTGTCGATGACGCTATTCATGTACTCATTTGCCCGCGCTGTGAGCTCCTCCCGTGTCGTTATGATCTTTATATGCTTCGCGTCTTCGGCGGCAAGCCGTTTCGCCTGTGTTCGGATAGCCTTGCCGTCAGACAGCGCAATGTCCGCAATGCTTTCGGTGGATACGTCCAGGCGCGCCACTTTCAGTTGCTGGATTGCGGCCTCAAGTTGGGGAATAGCGGCTGCGTGGGCTTTAATATACTCTTCGTACTTGTTTGTCTTTGCTTTCATATTCGATAATAGTTTAGTTTGCATTGGTTCAAAACCGGATATTCGGATTTATGGCCGAATCTTTGGGGACATAACCGGGATGCTCGGCGTCGGGAAGTGCCTGCGCCCACTCTTTCGCTAATGCCTTGTCCTCTTCTTCATACTCGGGGATGTACACACCCCGCTGTTTGTCTTGCTCTTGCATGGTTTTAGTTGTTTTTTAATGTTTCACAATTACATTTGCCTGTGGCTTTCATAGGATGGTTACGATTTTGGGTTGGGCATAGGCGGCGTGGATCCGCCTATGTTTTTTTTTGCCTTTCCTGCCAGCCTCAATAGTCTACGCGCCAATCTTTTGGCTTGGGCAGGGCTAAAACACAGCATTGCGCAGTTGCCCTGTATGAAATCCGTGTCGTAATCGCTTGCGTCCGGGACGTACAGGATAATTTCGTCATCACCCCTGTGTGTGCCGTTGCTGTCTACAATCGTGGTCGTTACGCGGTCGAGCGTCAGCCCGATACCGTGTTGGTTGTCGATCTTGATCTGCTTCATGTTGTTTTATTAGTTGAAAAATGGTTATTTCTTGGGCTATTTGCACCTGTCGGCCAGTCATGCACGGAACCTCCCCGCCTCGAAACCGTTGGCCATATAGAAGGCGATTTTCTCGAATTTGTCGCCGAACTTGGTAAACTCGTCCCGCAAAGGCGGGTATAATAGCTGTTTTTTCATATAGGCTTTCTGAATTTTCTATTTTCTTTCACGTCGTGGGCACTTGTCCCACCCGTGAAATTTCATGCGCTAAAATCGCGCATTTCGTCAAAATGGCTCGGCCTCCTCAGCTACATCCGTCGCGGGGCTGTCGTAGTCGGCTATCCGGGTCAGGCTCTCGTTATGTCGGAAATAAATCCGACCCGCCGCCCCCTCTCTATTTTTGGCGATATGCAGCACCCCGACGCCTTCGGACGATATAAGCCCGTAGCGGGTCGTGTCGATCGTTTGCATACCGTACATTGCCGGACGATCAATAAACGCGACCATATCTGCGTCTTGCTCGATAGCTCCCGATTCCCGAAGGTCGGACAGCAACGGTGTTTTATCGGCGCGCTCCTCAACCTTACGCGATAGTTGTGATAACAGGATAACCGGCACGTCGAGCTCCTTTGCCAACAGTTTGGCCGAACGGCTGGCGGCAGCGATCTCACGCTCGCGGTTTATGTTCGGGTTGCGGGTCGAGGTGTCGAGAAGTTGCAGGTAGTCGATAATGACCATCCCGCACCGTCCCCGGCGGTGCATCGCCTTACATTGCGAGCGTATAGCGCCCATCGTGATGTTAGCCCGGTCATTAAGGAAGACAGGCATAGCCGAAAGGGTGGCGCCGGCCGTCTCTATCTTCGTCCAGCCCGAAGCGTCGACATTACCGGTGCGAAACGCTCCCGAATCTACACCCGAGCTGCCGACCAGCATACGCCCGGCCAGCTGCCCGGCGGGCATTTCCAGCGAATAGACACACACCGGAACGCCCGACGCGGCCGCAGCACGGGCAAAATGTAGCATCGTAGCGCTTTTGCCCATTCCCGGACGGCCAGCCAATACGATCAACTGACCACCACGCCAGCCGCCCGTAAGAGCGTCGAGCCGCTGCAACCCGGTAGGAATGCCGATACACTCGCCCGCCTGCCTGGCCTGCTGTCGTCGCTCCAGGTCGTCGAGGGTAGCTCGCACGACATCCGACAACGGCGCAATGTCATCCGGCCGCGAGACCCGGTCTGCAATTGCGGTTATATTCGATGTAGCCCAATACACAACGCAGTCGGGATCCGACACAGCGCGTGCCGCGAGTTCGTAGCCGAAAAGGCATAAACGCCGCCGGGTTTCGGTGTCTGCGAGCTGCCGGGCGTGATCCAGCACGTTAACGCCGGAACCTACTGCGCTGGTCAGCTCCGAGAAGTAGCGCAACATATCACGGTCTTTCAGTTCCGGCCGTTGCGAAAGCGTATAGAGGTCGATTTTATCGCCTCGCTCCAACATCGAAAGCATCTCGCCGTAGATTTTGCCGTTTTTTGCGTCAACGAATGCCGAAATTTCGACGATTTCCGCCACGTCGGGCAGTTGATCCGGTTCGAGAATCAAAGCCCCCAAAACGGCTCTTTCAAGCTCGGGCGATTCCGGAAGTCCCTCAACGGACGCCGGGCGGTTATAAGTCTTGATAGATTCGCTTCGTTTCATGGTTAGTTTGATTTTGGGTCGTGTTGCTGAATTCGGATTTGCGGCGCATCCAATTTCGCGCGGCGGCTTTCCAGTCTTTTACCGGGTTTTTACCTGTTCGCCAGCCGTTGGCCGTGAAATAGTCGTAAAAGCATTCCGCATCCGTATCGCCTCCTTTGATCGTAGAAAAATAATCTTTGACTATTTCGAGCGAGGGGACGACAAACGCCGTGCGTTTGGTAGTCCCTCGGCGCGGCTTGTCCGCGCTCGTCGTTACCGAAGTGTCGTTACCTTCTGCATTCGTAGGCTCCCCCTTACAATCCCCCTTACTATCTATATCTTTATCCTTATCAACATCCTTATCCTTATCCTTATAAAGGTTAGGTTCTTGGTTAGGTCTTTGGTTAGGTCTTTGGTTAGGTCTTTGGTTAGGTCTTTGGTTAGGTTCGCCCGCCTTGCCACTTGGGTTATTTCGGCTTCCTTTGGGCGCTCCGCCTTTTCGGCCATTCTCCACACAGGCGTCGTATCGGTTATGTGCGTTATCAATTACGGGCTTGATCGCAATAAACAACGCCTTTGCAACTGCATTGCTATCCGCTCCAGGCGCAATGCCTTCAAAAGCATAGTCGAATATCGTTTCCGATACGACCTTATACAAATCCGGCGGTAATTCGCGCAAAGATTCACGGAATGAGCGGTAATAGACCATCGTGTCGCGGATCATCGTGTACCTCCTTTCCGGGCTTGCTTACGCTCCCATTTAACCCAATCCGCCTCAAGTTGAGGGTAGCAATAATCATAGAAAATACGGGATAGATCAGGCGGCAAGTCGGGGGCGATACGGTCAAGGCCATACATTACAACCGCATCCATAAATAACCGATAGTCAACGGGTGCAAGCCCTTCCATCGCACCCCGAAAAGAGCGATAAAAAATAAAACTATTACGCTTCATGGTCGGCCTCCTTCCGGATAAAATACCGCTTGAAACGGCTGCCGTGCTCGCTGGGCACCCATTCATCGAGGATGTCAATGCCTTTGGCCCTCAAATCGCGTATGCAACTCCGAGGATCGGATAATCGTAGGGCGACGGAAATGTCTGCGGCGGAATATTTTTTGCCTGATTGAAGCAAATCATAGACCCTCTGCTGGTGGAAAGCCAAAGTTTTTTGCGTACCTTTGTCGGTATGGACACCAAGGGTTGCCGCTGCGCGCTCGCTTCGAGCGCCGGCGGCGATCTTCATTTCATACATAGCCCTGGTGTTATTTACGGTTGGCACTTTCGGCAATACGCAAAGTAGCAGCAGCCCGTTCATCCTCCGGCCGAACGGTGCGTGAATCAATCCACGTCAAAAGCGCCTTTTTCGAGAACACTATGCGACGTCCGATCTTCTTGTACGGGATCGTATTTTTGTATACGTGATTGTAGAGCGTTGCCCGAGTAGTGGGGACGCCCTGCTCGGTCAGGAAATGGGCGGCGTCCTCAATATTCACTCCGTCTGTCTCGACGGGCTCATTTTTGCGCCGGAAGTCGGCGAGTTTGGGAAGAATCGCGTTTACTGCATCGGTAATGATGGATTGCAGTTGCGCGGGAGTTGTTACGATTACGGTGTTATCCATAGCATCGTGAAGTTTTAAAAATTGAACACTTGCCCGCGTCCGGGCGTTAGTGATCGATCACGATGCAAAGGAGCAAACAAAAAAGACGTCGGACTAAACGTCGGACGTCCTAAATTTTCATTTCGCCCCTATTTTTTTTAGCCATTCTGCGGCGGCCTCTTTTGCAGTGGACTCGGGCTCTTTATAAGCTACCGTATCTTTGGGTTTGCACTCTATATTTCCGCCTGTAACCGCTTCAACAAAAGCAGCGAGGTTTGTTTTATCCATATGTGCTTGGAGGTTCAATTTATTAATCAACCCCCAAACTGCGGCGATTCTGTGGGTACGAGGAATGGTTTTACCTTGCTTCTTACGTGGATTGCCTCCTTCTGCATAAAAACAATCAAGCACAAAATACCTGTCTGGCATTTCCAATAACGCCTGCTTGATTTCATCGTCTATTAATAAGGTATCTATGAGGCCAAAATCAATGGCAAACATTTTTAATCCTGACATATACTCCTCTAATGCATCAAGCATGCATGAAAAATCCGCATATTCTTCGTG